>RGPT01000005.1 GCA_010032545.1 Alphaproteobacteria bacterium | reverse complement strand
TGCTGACGGAAAAGCCCTATGGCGTACTCATCACCGGCATTGGCGGCACCGGCGTCGTCACCATCGGCGCCATCATGGGCGTGGCCGCCCATATCGAGGGCAAGGGCGTCACCGTGCTCGACCAGCTCGGCATGGCGCAGAAGGGCGGCGCGGTGATCAGCCATGTGCGTCTCGGCGCCACGCCCGAGGCGTTGCATGCCGTGCGGCTGGGTGCCGGCGGCGCCAACCTGCTGCTGGGCTGCGACCTCGTCGTCAGCGCCAGCGCCGATGCGCTGGCCCGCCTCGAGACGGGCGCCTCGCGCGCCATCGTCAACACACACGAGACCATCACCGGCGAATTCACCCGCCATCCCGACATCGCCTTCCCCGCGCACACGCTGCGGCTCTCGATTGAGGCGGGTGCCGGCGCCGATGCCTGCGACTTCCTCGACGCCACCGGCCTCGCCACGCGGCTGATGGGCGACTCGATCGCCACCAACATGTTCATGCTGGGCTATGCCTACCAGCAGGGCCTGATCCCGATCGGCCACGAGGCGCTGGAGAAGGCAATCGAGCTGAACGGCGCCGCCGTGGCCATGAACACCCAGGCCTTCCGCTGGGGCCGCCGTGCCGCTGCCGACCGCGCCGCCGTCGAGAAGCTCGCGGCCCCACCGGCGACGGTGGTGCCTTTCACCAAGATCGCCAAGACGCTCGACGAGATCGTGGCGGTGCGGATGAAGCACCTGGCCGGCTACCAGAACGAGGCGCTCGCCCAACGCTACAAGGCGCTGGTCGATGCCGTGGCTTCCGCCGAACGGAAGGCAACGCCTGGCCAGACCATCCTCGCCGAGGCGGTCGCGCGCAACTATTCCAAGCTGCTCGCCTACAAGGACGAGTACGAGGTGGCGCGCCTCCATGCCGATGCCGCCTTCGCCGCCCGGATCGCCGGTCAGTTTGAAGGCGACTACAAGCTGAAGTTCCACCTGGCGCCGCCGATCTTCTCCAGCCGCGATCCCAAGACCGGCCACCTGATCAAGCAGGAGTTCGGCGCCTGGATGCTGCCGGCCTTCAGGATGCTGGCGAAGTTGAAAGGCCTGCGCGGCACCCGCTTCGACATCTTCGGCTACACGCAGGAGCGCAAGACCGAACGCGCCCTGATCGGCCAGTACGAGGCACTGGTGGCCGAGCTGCTGAAGGGCCTGACGCCCGCCAACCACGCGCTCGCCGTGAAACTCGCCGCCATCCCCGACGACATCAAGGGGTACGGCCACGTCAAGGACGCGCATCTGGTGAAGGCCAAGCAGAAGGAAGCCGAGCTGCTGCACCAGTGGCGCAACCCGGAGGCGATGAAGGCGGCGGCGGAGTAGGCATCCTCGGGCCAGTCGTCATGCAACTGTAGGACGATTGTCACCGTCCCCTGCGCCCGTAGCGGGTGGAAAGCGCGTGCGCTACCCGCTAGATTGCCGACCTGTCTTCAGTCCACGGGAGGGCGCAGGCATGGCAACGAAGAAGGTGACGGCAAAGCGCAAGAACGCGGGCGGCGGCGGCAAAATTACGCCAAAACTGGAGTTCTTCGATCGCGGTGACGTGCCCGACAAGATCGGCCGTCTGCTCAATGCGTCGCAGATGGTACCCGAGCGCTTCCGCGGCACCGACCGGTTCCTCGACATCGTTTCCTGGAACATTCGCTGGTTCGATCATCAGGACGACCGCCGCGTCGAGGCGATCACCGAGGTGATGGCCGCCATCAACGGCGACATCTTCGTCCTCACCGAAATCGCCGAGGACGGCGCACTCGATGCTGTCGTCGAGGCACTGAAGGATCGCAACGTCGGTTTCTATTCCGCCCACTACGGCACCACCGGTGGCCAGCAGCGTGTCGTGCTCCTCTGGGATCGCGACTGGGTCCGCCTGAAGCGCAACCCGGCCGAACTGTTCACCGACAATCCGCTGACTGTCGCCGAGGATGGCCGGAAGCATGAGATTTTCCCGCGGCGTCCGCTATGGGGCTACTTTGAGGCTCTGCCCGACCGACCGGGCCGCGAAGGCTTCGATTTCGAGTTGGTCGGCGTGCACCTGAAAAGTCAGATGCCGCCCAAAGGCTACTCCGGGCGCGGCGGCGTGCGCCAGCGCGAAGAGGCTGCCCGGCGGCTGGCCGACTGGATCGATTCTCCCGCCGAACACTTCGATCAGGATGTCCTCATCTTCGGAGACTGGAACGCCGTGCCCGACGAATCGGAGTGGAAGGTTTTCGAGGAAATGGAGAAGGACAAGAAGGTGAGCTTCCGATCCATCAACCCGAAGGATGAGATCACCCATATCGCCAGGCTGAACAAATCCGGCCCGGCGGGAACGAGACTGGACATGCATCTGATCACCAACAGCCGGGACGCAACCAAGGCAGCCAAGGACAAGGGCGTCGTGATCCAGTGGCGCCTCTTTGACCACCTGGAGAGCCTGAGCACGCCCGACCGTCAGCTCCTTTTCAAGGCGATGAAGATGAACTTCTCCGACCATCTTCCCGTGGTCTCCCGCTTCTACTTCACGACCGGCCGCTGAACGTTCGGCTCGGGCCGTCTCTTCCAGCGAAACACCTTCGCCCGGCCTCTTGCACCGGCATGATTTACCGGCATCCTCCCTCCTCGGAGGACGCCCCATGAAATTCGGCATTTTCTACGAGCTGCAGCTTCCCCGTCCCTGGAATCCCGGCGACGAGCACCGGCTCTACCAGAACGCGCTCGACCAGATCGAGCTGGCCGACCGGCTGGGCTACGACCACGCCTGGCAGGTCGAGCATCACTTTCTGGAAGAGTACTCGCACTCGCCCTCGCCAGAATCCTTCCTCGCCGCCGCCAGCCAGCGCACGAAGAACATCCGCCTTGGCCACGGCATCTTCCAGGTCACCACCAACCATCCGACGCGTGTCGCCGAGCGCGTGGCCACGCTCGACCTTCTCTCCAACGGCCGTTGCGAGTTCGGCATGGGCGAGAGCGCCTCGATCACCGAGCTCGAACCGTTCGGCGTCACCATGGAGAACAAGCGCGAGATCTTCGAGGAGGCCGTGCGCGCCATCATGCCGATGTTCAAGGACGGCCCCAGCGAGCACGCGGGCAAGGTCTGGAACATTCCGCTGCGCATGGTGGTGCCCAAGCCGCTGCAGAAGCCGCATCCGCCGCTGTGGGTCGCCTGCTCGCAGCTCCAGACGCTCACCAAGGCCGGCGAATGGGGCATGGGCGCGCTCGGCTTCCAGTTCGTCTCGGCCGATGCCGCCCATGCCTGGGTGCACGCTTACTACAACGCCTTCGTGAAGCGGCAGCAGAAGCTCGCCGACTACGCGACCAACCCCAACATCGCGCTCGTCAGCTTCTTCATGTGCGCCAAGACGGACGAAGAAGCGCGCGCCCGCGCCGACGGCGACACCTTCTTCCAGTTCGCGCTGCGCTTTTACGGCCAGTCCGCCGACCGCCGCCGCCCGCCCGCCGGCACCGTGAACATGTGGGAAGAATACGAGAAGTGGAAGAAGGCCAACCCCGACGCGCACGCAGCCTCCCTGCGCGGCGGACTGATCGGCTCGCCGGAGACGATCCGGCGCAAGCTGAAGAAGTTCCAGGAGTCGAACATCGACCAGGTGGTGCTGCTGAACCAGGCCGGCAAGAACCGCCACGAGGACATCTGCGAATCTCTCGAGCTGTTTGCGCAGGAAGTGATGCCCGAGTTCCAGGCCGCGCATCCCAAGCTGCTCCAGTGGAAGCAGAAGGTGCTGAACCGCGAGATCGTGCTCGACGAGATCGACACGACGGCCTTCACCGATCGTTACGGCGGCACGATGAAGGCGGTGGCTCCGGCGACGCAGACTGTGCGCGCGGCGGAGTAGATGTCGCCAAATAGACTATTGTTTGGACTCGGTGCGCGCTGGTGGCCCCTCAGTCACGGGCTGCACAGCTCCGCCATGCATATGGTGTCCTTTGGGTACGCTTCCCCAAGGTGTCACCCAAAGCACCCACAATAGGCAGGCGATCACCACCCAGAATATACCGAAGTAAATAATTGAACTTAGCCCATATCGGGCATGCGCCCATAGCCAGCCACGAAATCCAAACTGCGCATTCCCTGAGGCGTCTTTGAAATTGTCTGGCTTTTGGGCACGGAACAGTACGTCATCGACGGGATCATGATTGTACGGACATTGCTTTGTTATCTCGTCGTACTCATCCCGATAGCGCCTCAATACTCCTTCATCGATAGGCTCAGCTACGGTGGCAAGCCGGTGAGTTGGGCGCTGCCCGAGTTCTGCGACGCCGTCGCCAAGGGCGGTGCGGCTCCGGGTTTGCAGGCGCGGGTCGTGTCGATGGAGTACGCCTGCGGCGCCGCCATGGCCCGCCTCGAAGCCCTCGACTGGCGCAGCACACGCTACACCGATTTCTTCGTGCTCGTCAGGAGCGACGAGGGCTGGCGGATCGACAGCGAGGGGTTTTACGCCAGGGCCTGAGACGTCACGCCGGAAAAAAAGTCGGTTGCCGGCGAATTGGGCGCAACCATTCCGCCGGTTCACCGTTTCAGATCACTGGGTCCATATTCTTCGAACATCCCCCCAGATGAACGATGGGGCCCGGAGGAGCCCGTCCGGCGTATTGGGCGGGCTCCTCTCCTGCCCGCCCCTGGCGCACCGGTCGGCCAGTTTGGATGGAACGCCGTCGGAAAAAGCCCCCTGAAGGCCCCGTGGTTCAGCCACCATCAGAAAACCTGCAGCATCCGGGAACCAAGGCGAGACAGCGGCGTTAGTCCCCTAGCGACCGCGTCTCTTTCGAGGCGGGTCCAAAACTCTGAGGGGAACCACTCATGCTCAAGAAGCTGCTCGTTGCCGGTATCGCCGCGTTAGTCCTGGGGGCGTGCGATAGCCCGTCGCCGCAGGCAGCTCCGCCGCCGCCACCGCCGCCACCACCGCCCACTTCGTTCATGGTCTTCTTCGATTGGGACCGCTCGAACCTCAGCGCCCAGGCGATGAGCACCATTCAGCAGGCCGCCGCCGCCTACAAGTCGCGCGGCAGCGCCCGCGTCACGGCCACCGGCCACACCGACACCTCGGGCTCGGAAGCCTACAACATGGCACTCTCGTTGCGCCGTGCGAACACCGTCAAGGACGCCCTCGTCCAGCAGGGCGTGCCGGCTACGGCCGTTGCGGTCATCGGTCGAGGCGAGTCCGCCCCGCTGGTCTCGACCGGCGACGGCATCCGCGAGCCGCAGAACCGCCGCGTCGAGATCGTGATGGACGGCCAGGCTGGCATTCCGGCGATCTTCCGCGACCCGGCCGCCTACTGTAAGGCGCTGAGCGACAAGTGGCGCCAGTTCCGCACCTCGCAGGTCGACACGGTCGAAGCCGCAGCCATCGCCCAGTGCGAGGCGGGCAACTACGAGCCGGGCATCGCGACGCTCGAGAAGTCCCATATCGACAACAGGCTGCCGCTGCCCGCACCGGGCTACCGCTGGCCCGGCCAGCCCTTCACGGCGCCGTACTAACTTTACAACAAGACCAACCGACAAGAGGCGGCCCCCGACAAGGGGGCCGCCTTTTTGTCGGTCGCCATTGCGGCTACACACGGGATGTGTCGCCCCGGCTGAGCAACATCCTCCTCGTCTGCGCCTCCGTCGTGCTGAGCCTGCTCGCCGCCGAAGCGATCGTTCGCGCCCTCGACGGCTATGCGATGGGCGCGCTGCGCCTCAACACGCCGACCGGCCCGGCCCGCGTCGGGGCGGACCTCGTGGAGCGAATTCCCCGCGCAGCGGGTGTCGAACGCGCGTGGTTCTACGGCGATCCGCCGCCGCTGCCCAACCGGCGGCCGGTGCCCGAGGAATGGACGCGGCTCTATCGCGCCCTCCAGGACAAGGGCCCCGGCCTGCTGGATTTTCGGGCCGCCGACATGTTCAAGGCCTGGAACGCGGTCTTCGCTGGCGATCCCTGCACCAGCCGTCATCTGAGCGGCGCGCCCGGCCGGCTGTTCGTGAACGACCCGGCCGACGGCAAGCCCTCGCCGCCCTACCGCTTCCTGCCCGACGCCACGCTGCCGAGCGGGCTGGTCACCAACCAGGCCGGCTGGCGCGGCGCGCCGATCGGGAGTCCACGCGGCCTCGAGACGGTGCGGATCGTATTCGTCGGCGCCTCGACCACGGTCGACGCACACTTCCAGCCCTTCTCCTGGCCGGAGTTCGTGGGCCATTGGCTCAACGTGTGGGCGGATTCCAAGCGGCTGCCGGTCCGCTTCGAGGTGCTGAACGCCGGCCGCGAAGGCATCTCCTCGACCGACATTGCCGCCATCGTTCGCACCGAAGTGTTGCCGCTCAGGCCCGACCTCGTTGTCTACTACGAAGGCGCCAACCAGTTCCGGCTGGCCTCCGTCGTCGAAGACCTGGAGAAGGAGCCTGCCGGCGCTCCACCGCCGACGCAAGCAGCATCCTCCTGGCTGGCAACAGCGGCGCGTTACTCCGCCGTCGCGGGCCGTGTCCAGGCAGCGGTCGGCGCCACCACGTCGAATGGCGGTGGCCGCGAACCG
Source organism: Alphaproteobacteria bacterium (assembly GCA_010032545.1). Lineage (GTDB taxonomy): Bacteria > Pseudomonadota > Alphaproteobacteria > Reyranellales > Reyranellaceae > Reyranella. The sequence continues at coordinate 40,332 of RGPT01000005.1, read as the reverse complement.
CCGAAGCCTGGGTATCGTCTCGCCTGGCCCGCCGGTCTCGATGAGCGCGATCCCGATCTCTCCTACCAGCACCTGCCCGTCAGCCTGGGCGCGATCCAACGCGATCTCGACCGCATCCGTGCCGATCTTTCCACCATCGGCAGTGAACTCGCCTTGAGCTCGTATTTCTGGCTGGTGAAGGACGGGCTTGTGCTCGATCCGATCCGGCACAAGTACGTGCTGCAGCAACTCAACATCGCCAACTATCCCATGCGCTATCGCGACCTCGAACGGCTGGCCGCGTTCCAGAACCGCGTGTTCGCCAAGTACGCAAGGACGCACGGGCTCGCCTTCATCGACATCGCCGGCACGACGCCGTTCGAGCCGGACCTCTTCGTCGATGCCATCCACACCAACCCGGCAGGTTCGCGCGTGCGCGGCTGGGTCGTCTTCAACCAGCTCTTGCCCGTGATCGAGAAGCGCCTGGCTGAGGGATCGTGGCCCCGGCCCTGGCCTGCCGGCGCACCCTCGCCGCTGCCCACCTTCACGCCGCGCCAGATCACCTTCACCTGCAATTGACGCCTTCTCGACCGAAGCGAAGTCGCCTTCCTCCGCATGCGTCGCAAGCAGCGTTGTCACCGTCTTACGGTGCCGGAGGGGCCGGGAAGTGCGACTGCGGCCCGCCATCCAGGCCTGGTCCGGCCGACCGCGAATGACGGCTGATCCACCCGTCCGGTCGCCGCGTTTAAGGGGACGAGCCGTTGCCATTTCTGCACGGACGACAGACCGAAGGACCTCCGGCGTGCCCATCACCGCCCTCTACGCCAGCCTGCTGGCCCCCGTCTTCCTGCTGCTGACCGGCCGTGTGATCCGCGCCCGCCGCGCGGTGCGCGTCGCGGTAGGCGACGGCGGCGATGCCGTTCTCGCGCGCCGCATGCGCGTGCACGCCAATTTCGCCGAGTATGTGCCGCTGGCGCTGCTGCTGCTGGCATTGGCGGAAAGCCTCGGCACCCACGCCTGGCTGCTGCACGGGCTGGGAATCGCCCTGCTGGCCGGCCGGATCTCGCACGCCTTCGGCATGTCCCAGCCCGACGAGAACTTCACCTTCCGCGTCGCCGGCGTGATGGCCACCTTCTGGATGATCGGTCTTGCCGCCGCCGCCTGCCTGTGGGGCGTGCTCGTCCGCGGCGCCGGACTCATGTGATGGGGATGTTGATGAACAAGGCAATGGCGCTGCTGTCCGGCCTGGCCGTGGCGGGATGCTCGGTGGTGGGCGTGCGTGGCGGCACCGAGGAGCCGCCCTACACGGTCGATGCCCGGATCGGCGATGCCACGACCGGCGAGGTCGAGGTCAGGACCTACGGCCCGCGCCTGGCCGCCGAGACCTTCGTCGACGCCGACGAGGAAGCCGCCCGCAACGCAGGCTTCCGCCGGCTGGCCGCCTACATCTTCGGCGGCAACACGGCGAAGCAGGACATCGCCATGACCGCCCCGGTGGCGCAGACGTCCGAATCGATCGCCATGACCGCGCCCGTCGCCCAGGAGAGCGTGACACCCGGGCGCTGGCGCATCCGCTTCTTCATGCCGGGGCGCTACACCCTGGCCACCCTGCCGCGGCCCAACGACTCCGCCGTCGACATCGTCGAAGTCCCGGCACAGCAGGTCGCGGTCCTGCGCTTCACCGGCGACCGCTCGGCCGCGGCCGTCGCCGCGAAGCAACGGCTGCTGCTGGACGCGCTGGCGGCGGCAGCGTGGCGTCCCGACGGTCCGGCGTCGGCGTGGTTCTACGATCCGCCCTGGACGCTGCCGTGGCTGCGCCGCAACGAGGTCTCTGTGCCGGTGGTCGCGCGGACGCGGTAGGTCGCGCGCTATCGGCCGGCGGTGATCCAGGCCTTGATCCTGGCGACCGTCTCCGCCTCGATGCCGTTGTAGCCGTGATGTGCGCGCCCCTCGCAGTCGTCGCCGACCGAGGTGCCGCCGTCCATCTCGATGGTCGCAGTGCCGTAGCTCGCACCCGCGCCGGCGCTCGCCGAGGGCTTGGTCACGCGGCAGGCGTCCATGCGGTGCCAGACGATGAGGTGCCGGCTCGAGAACCTGCGCGTGTCGAAGCCCGAAATGCCGGTCATCGACGAGGTGTGGACGAAGCCCGCCACCTGGCCGTCGAGCGGGGCGCTCAGTGCCATCGTGGCCTCGGTGCTGCGGCTGGTGCCGACCACATAGACCGCGATCCGGCCGTAGCGGCGTTGCAGATCCTGGACGATGGCCAGGATGCGTGCCGGCGTCGAGGTGGCGTCGGTCGAGGCGGCGACGAAGCGACCGTCGGCGAACAGTTCACGCGAGCGAATCAGGAAGTTGCCGCCGAACGCAAAGACCAGCTTGCCGCCTTCCATGCGCGGATTGAGCACGCCCTTGCCGCCCGGCATCAGGATGACGGCATAGGCGGGCGTGCCATCCTTCGTCGTCAGGATATAGGGGACGGTCTCGCCGCCCGACGTCACGGCGGTCGAGACGAGTTCGTCGCGCGCCCACCCCGGACGGGCGAGACACGACATCGCGATCAACAGGCAGAGGCTGAATATCTTCATACCAGCACTTTGCCAGCACGGGCTTATTCTCGTCTACCTGCCCGCCGTTTCGACGGGCACCGCACTTCCCGACGTCGTGGCGGCGCACATCGGCGCCGTTCACAGCGCCTTGGCCGGTGGCGGCGAGGATGGCGTCGCTACCAGCTCAGCTTGGGAAACGGCAATGTCCGCTTGGCCGACCAACCGCGGTTTTCCATGCAGCGTGCGATCAGGCGGTCGAGGTTGTTGACGTAGCCCTGGTTGGCCATGGTCTTGTACAGATCCTCCTGGCCGAACCGCTCCCGCTCGCCTTCGAAGGTGGCACGCCGCTGGTCCTCGATGTTGCGCTCGCTTTGTGCCTGCTGGCGCATCTGGGTGCGGCAGTTGGCTTCGTCCCTGGCGTAGGCTGCCGCCTGGGCGTCGTCCTTCGGATAGTTCGTCTTGCCGCAGCCGCCGAGCAGCGCCGCCAGTGCAACCAGAAGGACGAACGCCTTCATCTAGCCCCCCACCAAAACCGCTTCCATCGCCTTCAGCGCCTCGTTGGCCTTGTCGATCTCCGGGCCGCCGCCCTGCGCCATGTCGGGGCGCCCGCCGCCGCCCTTGCCGCCGAGCACCGTAACTCCGGCCTTCACGACCTTGACCGCATCGTAGCCCTGGCTCACCACGCTCGAGCTGAAGGTGGCGACATTGGCCGCCTTGCGTTCAACACGCGGCCGACCAGTTTCATGCCGGCGATCTCGCGCACCTCGTCTGCCGTCGCCGACGACGCCCCGCCGCCGCCCGCAAGCGCCAGAGCCTTGCGCGCGTCGGAGAGCTCGCGCTCGATGCGGCGCTGGCCGTCGACCAACGTGGCAAGCCTGGCCGGCAGATCCTCCGGTCGCGTCTTGAGCGTGGCCGCCGCCTCCGCCAGCAGGTCGGCCTGGTGGCGGACATGGGCTTCGGCCGCGGCGCCGGCCAGCGCCTCGATGCGGCGTACGCCGGAGGAGACTGCGCCCTCGCCCACGATCTTGAACAGGCCGATGTCGCCGGTGCGCCGGGCATGGGTGCCGCCGCAGAGCTCGACCGAATACTTCTCGCCGTCCTCGCCCTCGCCCATCGAGAGCACGCGCACCTCCTCGCCGTACTTCTCGCCGAACAGCGCCATGGCGCCGGCGGCGATCGCCTCGTCGGGAGTCATCAGCCGGGTCTCGACCGCCGAATTTTGGCGGATGCGGTCGTTGACCTCGTCCTCGATCGCGCGCAGTTCCTCGGCCGACACCGGCTTGCTGTGGCTGATGTCGAAGCGCAACCGATCGGGCGCCACGAGAGAACCCTTCTGCGAGACATGGGTGCCGAGACGGCGGCGCAGCGCCTCGTGCAGCAGATGCGTCGCCGAGTGGTGGGCGCGGAGCTGGGCGCGGCGGTTCGGGTCGATGGTCATGACCAGGGCGTCGCCGACCTTGAGCTCGCCTTTCTCGATCGTGGCGTGATGGGCGTGCAGATCGCCCACCATCTTCTGCACGTCGGCGATCGCGGCCTCGTTGGCGCCGCTTGCGAAGCGGCCGGCATCGCCCTGCTGGCCACCCGACTCGGCATAGAACGGCGTCTGGTTGACGACGATCCATCCGGTCTGGCCGGCCTGCAGCGCCTGGACTTCCTTGCCGTCGAGCACGATCGCCTTGATCTGGCCCTCGGCGCGCCCGGTGTCATAGCCCAGGAACTCGGTGGCGCTTGCCTTCTGGCGGACGTCGAACCAGATCGCCTGGTCGGCCGTCTCGCCCGAGCCCGCCCAGGCGGCACGCGCCTTGGCGCGCTGCTCGTCCATCGCGGCTTCAAAGCCCGCGTTGTCGACCTTGATGTCGCGCGCGCGCAGCACGTCCTCGGTGAGATCGAGGGGAAAGCCGAAGGTGTCGTAGAGCTTGAAGGCGACGTCGCCGCGCAGCGTGCCACCGGCGCTCAAGGCGCGCGTCTCGTCCTCGAGCAGCTTGAGCCCGGTGCCGAGCGTCCGCTTGAAGCGCCCCTCCTCGAGCTTGAGCGTCTCGGTGATCAGCGGCTGGGCGCGCACGAGTTCGGGGAAGGCGTCGCCCATCTCGTGCACCAGCACCGGCACCAGCCGGTAGATCATCGGCTCCTGCGCGCCCAGGATATGGGCGTGGCGCATGGCGCGGCGCATGATACGGCGCAGCACGTAGCCGCGGCCCTCGTTGGACGGCAGCACGCCGTCGGCGATCAGGAACGCCGTGGTGCGCAGATGATCGGCGATGACCTTGTGCGACGCGCTCTGCGGACCGTCGGGATCGACCCCGGTCTCGTGCGCCACAGCCTCGATCAGCGCCCGGAACAGGTCGATGTCGTAGTTGTTGTGCTTGCCCTGCAGGACGGCCGCCAGCCGCTCCAGCCCCATGCCGGTGTCGATCGAGGGCTTGGGCAGCGGCACCCGCAGGTCCTTGGTCTGCTGCTCGTACTGCATGAAGACCAGGTTCCAGATCTCGATGAACCGGTCGCCGTCCTGGTCGGCGCTGCCCGGCGGACCGCCGGGAATGCCCTCGCCATGGTCGTAGAAGATCTCGGTGCAGGGCCCGCACGGGCCGGTCTCGCCCATCGCCCAGAAATTGTCCGAGGTCGGGATGCGGATGATCCGACTGTCGGGCAGGCCCGCGATCTTCTTCCAGAAGCCCGCCGCCTCGTCGTCGGTGTGATAGACGGTGACGAGCAGCTTGTCCTTGGGCAGGGCGAAGTCGCGGGTCAGCAGGTTCCAGGCAAGCTCGATCGCCCGTTCCTTGAAGTAGTCGCCGAACGAGAAGTTCCCCAGCATCTCGAAGAAGGTGTGGTGGCGGGCGGTGTAGCCCACGTTCTCGAGATCGTTGTGCTTGCCGCCGGCGCGCACGCACTTCTGCGACGTGGCGGCGCGCGCATAGGAGCGCGTCTCCAGGCCGGTGAAGACGTTCTTGAACTGCACCATGCCGGCGTTGGTGAACATCAGGGTCGGGTCGTTGCGCGGCACCAACGGGCTCGATTCCACGATCGCGTGGCCGTTCTTGCCGAAATATTCTAGGAAGGTGCGGCGGATGTCGCTGACGCTTTGCATGCCGGCCTTGTAGCGTGCGCCAGCCGGCCAAGTCCAGAACAGGGAGCCGAGCGAAAAAATGGCCGCCGAGGCCCATTCTACCGCCACTCTGAGGCTCACCGTCGGCGATCTCCGCATCGTCCATCCGATCACCGTGCCATCCGGCCGGGTGCCCGCGACCGACGTCGTGCCGGCGCTGCAAGGACTGGTCAATGCGGTGGTCGATGCGGCCGAGGCCAGCCTCCTGAAGAGCGGAGGGGCGATTTCCTGCCGCAAGGGCTGCGGCGCCTGTTGCCGCCAGCTCGTTCCGGTCTCGCGCACCGAAGGCGAGCGGCTGCTCGCGCTGGTCAGGACCCTGCCCGGCGAGCAGCGCGAACGGCTGCGCCAGCGCTTCGCGACCGCGGAGGCGGCGATCGACGCCGCCGGCCTCGCGGACCGTGCCGGACGCCACGACCGCGAACTGTCGCTGGCCTACTTCGCGCTCCGCCTGCCCTGTCCGTTCCTCGAGGACGAGAGCTGCTCGATCCATCCCGATCGCCCGCTGGTGTGCCGGGAATATCTGGTGACTTCACCGGCCGAGCTCTGCGCCGGTCCGGTCCAGGAAGGAGTGACCCCGGTCGCCGTGCCCAAGGTCTCGATGGCCGCGCGCGGCCTGCAAGGCGACGACGACTGGTTTCCCTTGGCGCTGCTGATGAAGTGGGCCAAGACCCGACCGAAGAGCGACAGACGGCGGACAGGGCCGGAGTGGGTACAGCGCTTCCTGGGCGCCTTCAAAGGCGCCTAGAAAGCGCTGCCGCCAACCCACCTTTTCATCCACGCCCTTGGGGCGTGGATGAAAAGGTGGGCGGTGCCGCGCGTGGGGATGCAGCACCGCCCGGGGACCCGAGACAGGGGATCGGGCCGCTAAGACTCTCTTATTTCGAAGGGTAGTCCGTGACGGCGGCGACTATTCGTCGTCGTCTTCCTTTTCGTCCTTCTCGCCGTCCATCAGGACGTTGGCGATGATGCCGGCGTTGGCGCGGATCTTCTGCTCGATCGCGGCAGCCATGTCGGGATGATCGCGCAGGTACTGCTTGGCGTTCTCGCGGCCCTGGCCGATGCGCGTGCCGTCGTAGGAGAACCATGAGCCCGACTTCTCGACGATGCCGGCCTTGTCGCCGAGATCGATCAGTTCGCCGACCTTGGAGATGCCCTCGCCGTAGAGGATGTCGAACTCGATGACCTTGAACGGCGGCGCCACCTTGTTCTTGACGACCTTCACGCGGGTCTGGTTGCCGACCACCTCGTCCTTGTCCTTGAGCGCACCGATGCGGCGGATGTCGAGGCGGACCGAAGCGTAGAACTTGAGCGCGTTGCCGCCGGTCGTGGTCTCGGGGCTGCCGAACATGACGCCGATCTTCATGCGGATCTGGTTGATGAAGATCACCAGCGTGTTGGACTTGGAGATCGAGCCGGTGAGCTTGCGCAGCGCCTGGCTCATCAGGCGGGCATGGAGGCCCGGCAGCGAATCGCCCATCTCGCCCTCGAGTTCGGCGCGCGGCACCAGAGCCGCCACCGAGTCGATGACCAGAACGTCGATCGCGCCCGAGCGCACCAGCGTGTCGGCGATCTCAAGCGCCTGCTCGCCGGCGTCGGGCTGGGAGATCAGCAGGTTGCCGATGTCGACGCCCAGCTTCTTGGCGTAGCCGGGATCGAGCGCATGCTCAGCATCGATGAAGGCGCAGGAGCCGCCCTTCTTCTGGGCCTCGGCCAGCACATGCAGCGCGAGCGTCGTCTTGCCCGAGCTTTCCGGGCCGTAGATCTCGACGATGCGGCCCTTGGGCAGGCCGCCGATGCCGAGCGCGATGTCGAGGCCGAGCGAGCCGGTCGAGATCGATTCGATCTCGACGGCCTCGCGCTGGCCGAGTTTCATGATGGAGCCCTTGCCGAACGCCCGCTCGATCTGTGCGAGGGCGGCATCCAGCGCCTTGTTCTTGCTTTCCATGCCTTCTTTTTCGACCACTTTCAGCACTGCCGACATTGGCTGTCTCCTCGGTATCCCATGCCCCTGTCAGGAGCAGCAATGCGGATAAGTCCGCAGCGGGTAGAGCGCCAATGTACCTATTTTGTTCCAGTCAGCAAGTGGGGAATTAACCCCATGATTTAATTTACCTTATTGACACAAGTTCTAGCTATGTTCCCTTAAGCCCACACGATCCGTTGCCGTCGCCGACCAGCCATGCGCAGGCAAGGTCTTCCCACCTTGTTCGACGGGGCGGGCATCGATCAGGACGAAAGCGATCACGCACGGCTTGTCCGACCGCTTGATCCAGCCGTGGATCGTGCCGCGCTGTTCGCGCATGTCGCCCCCCGCAGTCGACCAGACGTTGGTGACGATCGCCTGCGGCCGGAGCGAGACGACATCGCGCGGACCCTCGTCGATCGAAAGCCATGGCCTTGCCGTCCTTGCCGTCCGCTGACGACCTGCCGCATCTTCATCGTGACCTCCGATGGATTACCGCCGCCCCTCACTCCTTGGGCGGCACGAACATGTAGCCGATGCCGCGTACGGTCCGGATCGCCTCGGGCCGCTCGCCGTGGAGGTTCAGCGGGCGCGGGCCGAGGTCGACGGATAGCGATGTTGGACGGAGACGCGGCTCAGCCGGAAACGGGAGCGGCGGATCAGCGGAACCGGCCGAGGAAGACGACGATGCCACCTTGCGGGGCGTCGTACGTCGCAGCCGACACCGGGGCGGGCCTCGCCTTGACGACCCAGCCGAGCGTCGCGAAGGCCAGGACAAGGCCATAGACCGGTGCGGCCGCGAGGGTGACGACAATCGTGGCCGCAGCCAGGACGGAACCGAAGATCTGGAACATGACGTATCCCCGGAAGCTCAAGGCGGCTGGGCTATATTGCCCGTGCCCGTGCACTCTGTTTACCGGCGCCACGTATCAGCGCCGTGTCGCCAGTTCGGAAATTCGTATCGTCTGTATCGCGAGCCCTACGTCGGTCCCAGCAGTCTCGCTGTCCTGAGTGCGGCGATGGCGGCCGCATCGTAGCCCAGCGCGCCCAGTACCTCTTCGTTGTGCTGCCCGATTTCCGGTGGATCGCTCGTGAGCGGCGGTCGCCAGCCGAACATCTGGAACGGCAGCAGCGGCAGGCGCGTCTTCACGCCGCCCGGCAACGTCGTGGCCGCCAGCGAGCCGTTGGCCAGAAGGTGCGGGTTGTCGAACAGGTCCTGCGGCCGCGCCACAGGCGCAAAGGAGATGTCGGCGTCCAGGCACATCCGTTCGAGCTCGTCCTTGGCATAGGCCTTGAAGACCGCGGCTACCTTCGGCACCAGCCAGGGCCTGGCCTCGATGCGCAGGTTGTTGGTGGCGAGCCTGGCATCGCCCGCGAGCTCCGGCTGCTTGAAGAATTCGCAGAAGCGCTTCCACTGGCCGTCGCTGGTGATGCCGACGAAGACCTGCAGATCGTCGGCGGTGTTAAATATCTCGTAGACCGCCCACGAGCTCACGCGCTCGGGCATCGGCGGCGGCGCGGCGCCGTTGATCGCGGTGATGGCGAGATGCTGGCCCATCAGAAAGACCACCGACTCGAACAGCGCGCTCTCGACCAGCCCGCCCTTGCCTGTCCTGTCGCGCTGTTTCAGCGCCAGCACTGTGCCGAAGGCGCCGAACATGCCGCCCACGATGTCGATCACCGACGTGCCGGCGCGCAGCGGCCGGCCGCTGGGACCGGTCATGTAGGCGAGCCCGCCCATCATCTGTACGACCTCGTCGAGCGCTGGCCGCTTCTCGTAAGGTCCGGGCAGGAAGCCTTTCAGGGCGCAGTAGACGAGGCGCGGGTTGATCTTCTCGAGATCCTTCGGCCCCAGCCCGCGTTTGGCCATGGAGCCGGGCGCGAAGTTCTCGATCAGCACGTCGGCCGATTGCAGCAGCTTGACGAGTGCCGCCCGGCCCTCGGCCGAGTCGGCGTCGAGCGCCAGGCTCTTCTTGTTGCGATTGAAGTAGCCGAAGAAGCCGGCGCCGAAGCCCCTGAGCTTGCGCGTGCGGTCGCCGTCCACCGGTTCGACCTTGATCACCTCGGCGCCGAGATCGGCCAGGATCATGCCGCAGGACGGCCCGAGGATGGTGTGGGTGAGTTCGACGACGCGGACGCCTTTCAGGGGCGGTTCAAACGATGAGGTCATGCCTCATCAGATACCTCACCCCGAGGGGCTGAGCCACGTATCGATGTCCTTGGTGAGCGGCAGGCCGGCGGCCTCACCAAGCACTTGATGGCCGATGCCGGCGCCGACCAGGAATGCCTCCTGATGCGGAACGGCGTTGGCCTTGAGCATCGTGCGGATCGCCTTGCCGTCATGGCCCCAGCCCACCGCCTCGACCTTGCCGTCGAAGGCGCGGTTCAGGAGCGACAGGAATTCGCCGCGCTCGGCATCTTCGAGGCCCGGCACGGCGTCGAGGTCGCCAAGAATAAAGAGGCGGCCGCGGAATTTCGCAACGAGGGCGGCGATGCTGTTGCGCGGCTCGACGACGATTTCGCGGTTCGGTCCGCGTCGCACGCGGGCGGCCAGCGACAGCGGCAGCACGGCGGCGCCGAGATGGGCACCCGAGTCCATCAGCGCCGAGGTCAATTCCTTGTAGGTGATGCCCAGCCGTTCGGCCCGCTTCAGGCGCATCATCGCTACTTCGGGCTTCGGTGCCTTCCATGCCCGGGCGCTGGCACGCCGCCAAACCCAGGCCTCCCAGGACATGTCGAAGGTCGGGCCGTTGTTGTGCCCGATGCCTGGCCGGCGCAGCAGAGCCTCGACATTGGTATGCCGGACCCCTAGACGGTCGAAACGATCACCCATTGGCCCTATTCTACCGCAAGTTTGGTGCCGAAATCGAGGAGCGACGCGTGGACGATTTTCAGGTCGATGTACTGGTGGTGGGGGCCGGCAACGCCGCGGCCTGTGCAGCGCTTGCCGCCCGCGAAAAGGGCGCCACGGTCGCCATGCTGGAAGCAGCCCCCGAGGCCGAGCGCGGCGGCAACAGCACCTATACTGCCGGCGCCATGCGCGTCGTCTTCAATGGCGTAAAGGACCTGGTCCAGCTCTACGACCTCACCCCGGACGAGCAGCGCGACGTCGACTTCGGCAGCTACTCGGCCGACGAGTTCCTAGACGACATGGGTCGCGTCACCAACTACCGCTGCGACCCCGAGCTTACCGACATCCTGATCGGCCGCAGCTTCGAGACGCTGAAGTGGATGCGCACCAAGGGCGTACGTTTCCAGCCCTCCTACGGCCGGCAGGCCTTCAAGGTGAACGGCAAGTACAAGTTCTGGGGCGGCCTCGCGGTCGAGGCGTGGGGCGGCGGCCCCGGCCTGGTCGACCTCGAGCACAAGGCCGCGGTGAAAGCCGGTATTCCGATCCACTACGAGACCGCGGCGGTGTCGCTGATCGAGGAGGACGGCGTCGTGCGCGGCGTCATCGCCAGACATAAAGGTCGCAAGGTGCGGATCGGCGCCAAGGCGGTCGTGCTGGCCTGCGGCGGCTTCGAGAGCAACGCCGAGATGCGCACGCGCTATCTGGGGCCGACCTGGGATCTGGCCAAGGTACGCGGTACGCGCTTCAACACAGGCGCCGGCATCAACATGGCGCTCGCCATCGGCGCCAAGCCGCACGGCAACTGGTCGGGCGGCCACGCGGTCGGCTGGGACATGAACGCGCCGGAATTCGGCGACCTGGAAGTCGGCGACAATTTCCAGAAGCACTCCTACCCGCTCGGCATCATGGTGAACGCCAACGGCCTGCGCTTCGTCGACGAGGGCGCCGACTTCCGCAACTACACCTATGCCAAGTACGGCGCCGTGATCCTGTCTCAGCCGCAGCAGTTTGCCTGGCAGATCTTCGATTCGAAGGTGCTCGACAAGCTGCGCGACGAATACCGCATCAAGCGCATGACCAAGGTCCGCGCCGACACGATCGAGGAGCTGGCCACCAAGCTCGAGGGTGTCGACCCGACGGCATTCCTGAAGACGATCAAGGAGTGGAACGAAGCCGTCATGACCGAGGTGCCGTTCAATCCCGCGGTCAAGGACGGCCGAAGCACGCGAGGGCTTGCGGTGCCGAAGAGCAACTGGGCCAACACGATCGACCAGGCCCCGTTCGAGGCCTACGCCGTCACCTGCGGGCTCACCTTCACCTTCGGCGGGCTCAAGATCAGCACCGAAGGCGAGGTCGAGAACACCGACGGCACCACCATTCCCGGCCTGTTCGCCGCCGGCGAGCTGGTGGGCGGGCTGTTCTATCACAACTATCCCGGCGGCACGGGGCTCGTCTCGGGCGCGGTGCTCGGAAAGCTGGCCGGCGACGGCGCCGGCCGCTACGTTGCCGGCAAGAATTAGGACACGGGAGGAAAACATGAACGCCCTCAACCGCCGACACGCGCTTGCCCTTGGAACGGGCGCCCTCCTCCTGCCCTCCGGCTTGCGCGCCCAGGCCGCGTGGCCGGCCGGCCCGGTCACCTTCGTCGTCGGCTACGCCGCGGGCGGCAGCACGGACATCATTGCCCGCGAACTCGCACACGTCATGACGCCGATCATCGGCCAGCAGATCGTCATCGACAACAAGGGCGGCGCGGCCGGCTCGATCGGCCTGCGCGCCGTCGCGAATGCCAAGCCGGACGGCCAGACGCTGTTCGTTGCGGTCGGCACCAACGTGATCATCAACCCGCACGTCCAGAAGGGCATGATCGACACCCTCGCAACCCTCGCGCCGATCTGCCAGGTGACGGACTACCAGTACGTGCTGGTCGTGGGCAACAAGGTGCCGGTCAAGAACGCGGCCGAGCTGGTGGCGCTGGCCAAGAAGGATCCCGACACGCTCACCTTCTCGTCGTCGGGCGTGGGCGGCAACAATCACCTCGCCGGCGCGCTGTTCGCGCGTCCCTGCCCGACGTGCCGACGCTGAAAGAGCAGGGCATCGACGTCGTCGTGACCAGCTGGCAGGGCCTGTTCGCCCCCGCCAAGACACCGCCGGCCATACTCGACAAGATCGCCAAGGTCACCCAGGAGGCGATGAAGAATCCGAAGTGGGAAGAGGCGCTGGCCCGGGACGGGCTCGAAATGCCGCCCGACCGCACCCGCGCGGACTTCACCAAGCTCGTCGCCGACGAGCACGCCTTCTGGGGCAAGAAGCTCAAGGAACTGAAGGTCGATATGGAGTGACGGCCCCCGGCCGTCACTTCCCTGGCCGTCACTTCCTCGGCGGCACCATGCAGAATCCCTGGGCCTCGACGCCCAGGGTAGGGTTGAATTTCGAGCGAAAATTCTCGAGCGCGATCGCCGCCGTCAGTTCGACGATCTGAGCGTCCGAAAAGTGCTTCTTCACCTCGGCGAAGAAAGCGTCGTCCACCTTCTGGTCGGTGTAGGTGATGCGCTCGGCATACTCGAGCGCGACGCGCTCCATCGCGCTGAACAACGAACTCGTGCGCCAGCTCGCTACTTCAGCCAGCTTCTCCATTCCGCCTTCGGTCGTTTCCAGCACACGGCTGGAATTGATGTCCATTCAAAAGGGACATCCGTTGATCGCGGCCACGCGCAGATAGAGCAGCGGCGGCAGCGACTTCGGCAGCAGGCCCGATTGCTCGATCGATTGGCCGAGCAGCCCGGCGGCCCGCAGGATCGGCGGACAATGCGCCAGCACCTTGGTGGGATTCAGCAGGCCACCGAACAATTCGCGCTGCTTGTCGAAGATCGCCTTCAAAGTCGGATCGCCACCATCCTCCTCGATCTCGGTTACGCGCGGCATGAAACAGACTCCCGATCGTTGTCGACGGGTCGGACGCTACGCCCCTGTCACGCCTTCCACGACAAACCTTTTCTCATGCGCGCGTGATGGCGATGATGTAATCGTCCGCAGCCCGCCTCGTCGCCCGCAGCCTCTCGAAGACAGCGGCCGGAGACGCCTCCGACGTCGCAAGGGTTGCTTTCTTCGTGACCCCGAACTAACATTGCACTCTCGATGCGTATTTATTTTCGAGCAGGACCGATCTTGTCAGTCGCCGGAAGCGGGGCCCGCGCGGCGATCAGGTATCGCCGGCTTTTATCTGCGGGCAGCGCAGTGCTCGCCAGTGCGTTGGCCGCAGGCGCCCCGGCACGGGCGCAGAGCTGGAACCTGTACGGCGGCTACACCAGTCTCCCCACCATTGCGTTTGCTGACGGCCCGATGGGCACGAGCACCGGGGCCAGCGTCTATCTCTCGATGACAGGCTCAAACCCGACAAAATTCGTCATGGACACGGGCTCGACGGGCATTATCGTCTCGCCGGACAACTTCAAGCCGGGACCGAACGACTTGGCTGTCGGAACGGGAAGCCAGTTCTACAGCAGCAGTGGACTGCTCTCGACCGGCACCTTCTATGAGACGAACGTCGTCATCAACCAGACACCGGCGCCTGGTGGAACCCCCACCGCCTTGGCGACATCGAAAGTTACGGTCCTGCTGGTGACCAATCAGACCTGCACGATCCCCGACAGGGCCTGCACGCCGACGCCTCCCGGCGGAACGCCGTCCGGTATCGCCTATATGGGCGTCGGCTTCGATCGCGGGGCGAGCTCGATCAATCCGCCCGCCGCCAACAACAATACCAATCCCTTCATCAACATCGTCTCGATCGCCCCAGGTGTCAGCGCCTCGATGAACACCTTGCGCCAAGGCTACCTCATCACCAACAGCGGCGTCACCCTGGGTCTCAGCAATACGACCGACATCAACGGCAACAATCCCGGCAGCAACTTCGCCGTCGTAAAGCTGACGCCGAACACGCCGAACTCGGGCCAGCCGGCGCCCGCCTGGCAGCAGGCGCCCATGGCGATCACCGTGGGCGGCGTGACCGGCAACGGCCAGATCCTGCCCGACGCCGGTATCGGTTACTCGTTCCTCACACCGCCGCCTGGCTTTGCGCTTGCCACCTTTCCCTGCCCTAATCCGCCGGGCGGCGGCAACTGCATCACGCCGTCCAGCGGCGCGCAGGTCCAGGTCTTCCTGCCGGGACAAAGCACGTCACAGCCGGCCAGCTACAGCTACACGCTCACGGCCGGCTCCAGCAGCAATCCGCTCAATCCCAACAACACTGTCGAAGTGATCCCCAACGGACCGTCGATCTTCCTGAACACCGGCCGTCAGTTCTTCCAGGGCTTTGACTATCTCTACGATCCGATCGGCGGGTTCGTCGGCTACGCTTGGGCTGGTGCAGCCGGTGCCATCGGGCAGGTGACACCAGGGCTTTCGCTGACCGGCGATGTCAGCCTACAGGATGGCTTTTCCAACAGCCTCCCCACCTTCCTGATGGGCAGCACGACGCTGCTTCAAAGCGGCAGCGGGACCATATCCAGCGTGATCTCGGGGTCCGGCGGGCTCACGATCGGTAGCGGCCAGGTCACTCTCACCGGCAACAATACCTATACAGGCGGGACGACGATCGCCTCGGGTGGCATCCTGCGCGCCGGCGCCGACGCCGCCATGGGCGCCGCCTCGGGTGGCCTCACCTTCACCGGCGGCACGCTGCACCGACATCGGCCTTCACCATCGCGCGACAGGTTTCGCTGGGCATGGGTGGTGGCACGATCGACACCAACGGCAACAACATCGTGGTGAGCACGGCGATCACCGGCAGTGGCGGCCTCACCAAAGCCGGCACCGGCATCCTCACCCTGTCGGGCGCCAACAGCTACATGGGCGGCACCACGATCAACGCCGGCACGCCATCGGCTCGCTCGCCGGCGTCGGCGGCACGCTGTCGCTCGGCGCCAGCACGCTTACGGTCGCGGAGACCGGCAGCACGACCTTCGCCGGCACCCTCACCGGCACGGGCGGCATCACCAAGACGGGCAGCGGCACGTTGAACCTGACCGGCACCAACACCTACACCGGCCCGACCACGGTCTCGGGCGGCCGGCTCGCCATCAACGGCAGCATCACCAGCAACGTGACGGTCGGCGCCGGCGGCAACCTCGGCGGCACCGGCACCATCACCGGCACGGTCAACAACAACGGCATCGTCGCACCGGGCAATTCCATCGGCACGCTGAACGTCTCCGGCAGCTACACCCAGGCCGCCGGAAGCACCTACCAGGTCGAGACCAACAGCGCCGGCCAGGCCGACCGCATCAACGTGAGCGGTGCGCCCGGCACCGCCACCCTCAACGGCGGCACCGTGACCCTGACGGCGGCAACCGGCGTCTACGCTTCGGCGCCGGGGCCGCCACGCCCAACCAGGCCGCCGTCGGCCGCGTCCTCGACCAGAGCGTCGCCGGTGCCAGCGGCGATCTCGCCACCGTCATCGGCACCATGGCGACCTACACCTCGGCGCAGGGCCAGGCCGCCATGAACGCCATCAGCGGACAGAACTATTCCGGCTTCGGCTCCGCCAACCTGGGCGGCGGCCTGCTGTTCATGAACGCGCTGGGCCAGCAGATGGGCCTGGCCCGCGGCGGCTTCGGCGGCGGCACCCGTGTGGCCGTCGCACAGGCCTGCGACGTGGTCCTCGCCGACTCCGAGGCCTGCGACGGCGAGGCCAGCCCGTGGAGCCTGTGGGGCAGCGCGATGGGCGGCACCGGCAGCGTTGCCGGCAACGGCAACGCCGGCACGCTCACCTACAATGCCGGCGGCGTCGCCACCGGCGTCGACTATCGCTTCGATCCCGGCTTCCTGGCCGGCATCGGCGTCGGCTTCAGCACCGGCAACCAGTGGGCCAGCGGCTTCAGCGGCCTGGGCACCACCAGCAGCTACCAGGCCAGCCTCTACGCCTCCTTCACGCAGCGCGCCTTCTATCTCGATGGCCTGGCGGGCTACGGCTACAACGACAACCAGATGACGCGCCAGATCGCGCTGCCCAATCTCGCCGCGCGCACCGCGCAGGGCCGCACCGGCGCCAACCAGTTCCTGGCCCAGGTCGAGGCCGGCTACAGGATCGGCCTCT
Source organism: Alphaproteobacteria bacterium (assembly GCA_010032545.1). Lineage (GTDB taxonomy): Bacteria > Pseudomonadota > Alphaproteobacteria > Reyranellales > Reyranellaceae > Reyranella. The sequence goes on along the minus strand of RGPT01000005.1, from coordinate 23,793 downwards.
ATGAGCCGGCGGCGGCGTCGATCAGCCCGTTCGTCCGCTTCCAGGGCACGACCAACAGCCAGAACGGTTTTAGCGAAAGCGGTGCGGGCGCGCTCAACCTCAACGTCGCGGCGCAGACCACCGGCGCGGCCCGCAGCGTGCTGGGCGCCGAGTTCGCCGGCGCCTTCGGGGTCGAGGGTCGCGAGAAGCTCGCGTTGCAGATGCGGCTGGGCTGGGCGCACGAATATGCAAACACCGCGCGGCCGGTGACGGCCAGCTTCGCCGGCGCACCGGGCGCCAACTTCACCGTGTTCGGGGCCGCCCCGCAGACCGACTCGGCTGTCTTCAGCCTCGCCGCCAGCACCGTCGTCGCCCAGGGCGTATCGCTCTACGCCCGCTACGACGGCGAAGTGGCCACCGGCACCAGCACCCATGCCCTCAATGGCGGCCTCAGGGTGAACTGGTAGGCAGACGGCCGGCTTCCGGCGCGACCTCTCAGAATCCCAGAACCTTCGCCTGCACCACGCCCTCGACGGCGGCGATTCTGGCGATCAGCTCGGCCGAGATCGGCTGGTCGACCTGCACCAGCGCAATGGCCGAACCGCCGGGCTTGTCGCGGCCAAGATGGAAGGTCGCGATGTTGACCTTGCTCTCACCCAGCAGCGTTCCCAGCCGGCCGATGAAGCCCGGCTTGTCGTCGTTGGTGATGTAGAGCATGTGCGGGGCGAACTCGGCCTCGATCTCGATGCCCTTGATCTCGACGATGCGCGGCCGCAAGCCGCCGAACAGCGTGCCCGATACCGAGCGCGTGTATTTGTCCGTGGTTACTGAAATCCTGACCAGTGCGGTGTAGTCGCTGTCGCGCTCGTGCTTGACTTCGGCCACGTCGATGCCGCGCTCGCGGGCGATCACCGGTGCATTGACCATATTCACCGAATCGAGCTGCGGCCGCAGCACGCCCATCAGCGCCACCTGGGTCAGCGGCTTGATGTTGAGCTGGGCGACGGCACCCTCGTACTCTATCGACACCGCCTTGATGTCGCGGTCGGTGAGCTGGCCCGCGAACGAGCCCAGCTTCTCGGCAAGATCGAGGTAGGGCGCGAGCTTGGGCGCATCCTCGGCCGAGACGTTGGGCATGTTGAGCGAATTGGTGACCGCACCGGTCAGCAGGTAGTCGGCCATCTGCTCGGCCACCTGCAGCGCCACGTTCTCCTGCGCCTCCAGCGTGGAAGCGCCGAGATGCGGCGTGCAGACCAGGTTGGGGGCGCCGAACAGCACGTTGTCCTTGGCCGGTTCCTCGACAAAGACGTCGAACCCGGCGCCGGCGATGTGGCCCGAAACCAGCAGGTCGCGCACCGCCAGCTCGTCGACCAGGCCCCCGCGCGCGCAGTTGACGACGCGCACGCCCTTCTTGGTCTTCATCAGGTTGGCGCGGCTCAGGATGTTCCTGGTCTGGTCGGTGAGCGGCGTGTGGATGGTGATGAAATCGGCCCGCGCCAGCACCTGGTCGAGGGTGCCCTTCTCGACGCCAAGTTCGGCGGCGCGCTGGTCGCTCAGGAACGGATCGTAGGCCAGCACCCGCATTTTCAGGCCGAGTGCCCGTTCGGCCACGATCGCGCCGATGTTGCCGCAACCGATCAGACCCAGCGTCTTGAAGCTGAGCTCGGTGCCCATGAAGCGGCTCTTCTCCCACTTGCCGGCCTGGGTGCTGGTGTTGGCGTCCGGCACCTGCCGGGCCACCGCAAACATCAGGGCGATGGCATGCTCGGCGGTGGTGATGGCATTGCCGAACGGCGTGTTCATGACGACAACGCCATGCGCGGTAGCGGCCTTGATGTCGACGTTGTCGACGCCGATTCCAGCGCGCCCCACGACCCTGAGCTTCTTCGCCTCGGCCAGAACCTCGGCCGTGACCTTGGTCGCCGACCGGATGGCCAGGCCCTCGTAGTTGCCGACGATGGCACGCAGCTCGGCGGGCTTCAGGCCGGGCTTGAAATCGACGTCGCAGCCGCGCTCCGCGAAAATCTCGACAGCACGGGGAGACAGCTCATCGGAGATGAGCACCTTGGGTTTCGCCATTTTCTGTCTCCTCAGGCCGCCGCTTTGCCGAATTCGCGCTCGATCTCGCCGTAGGCCCAGTCAAGCCACGGCAGCAGTGCCTCGAGATCGGCCTTCTCGACAGTGGCGCCACACCAGATGCGCAAGCCCGGCGGGGCGTCGCGGTAGGAGCCCAGGTCGTAGCCGGCCTTCTCCGCCTCGAGCAGATCGGCCATCTTCTTGGCGGCCCGGGCCTGCTGGTCGGCCGGCAGGGCGGTGAACCACGGCGCCTTGATGACGAGGCACACTGACGTGTTCGAGCGAACGGCCTTGTCGTTCGCCAGGAAGGCCGCCCACGCGCGGCTGGCCACGAACTTCTCGAGCACGCCGAGATTGGCTTCGGAACGGGCCATCAGGCCTTTCAGACCGCCGACGCTCTCGCCCCAGCGCAGACCGTCGATGGCGTCCTCGACGCAGAGCATCGATGGTGTGTTGATCGTGTCGCCCTTGAAGATGGCTTCCGAGAACTTCCCCCCCGAGGTCAGGCGAAAGATCTTGGGCATCGGCCAGGCCGGCGTGTAGCTCTCGAGGCGGGCGATCGCGCGGGGGCTCAGCACGAGCATGCCGTGCGCGCCCTCGCCGCCCATCACCTTCTGCCACGACCAGGTGACGACATCGAGCTTCTGCCACGGCAGCTCCATGGCAAAGACGGCCGAGGTGGCATCGCAGATCGCCAATCCCTCCCGGTCGGCCGCGATCCAGTCGCCATTCGGCACCTTCACGCCCGAGGTCGTGCCGTTCCAGGTGAAGACGACATCGTGCTGCCAATCAACGGCTTTGAGGTCGGCGATCTGGCCATACGGCGCCTTCAGGACGCGCGCGTCCTTCAGCTTGAGTTGCTTCACCACATCGGTGACCCAGCCTTCACCGAAACTTTCCCAGGTCAGCATGTCGACGGGACGCGCGCCGAGCAGCGACCACAGCGCCATTTCCACGGCGCCGGTATCCGACGCGGGCACGATGGCGATGCGATGGTCGGCAGGAACACCGAGCAGCGCGCGCGTGCGATCGACCGCCTCTACGATCTTCGACTTGCCGATCTTTGAACGGTGGGAACGGCCTATTGCCGCATCATTCAGGGCTTCTGGCGTCCACCCGGGACGCTTGGCGCACGGTCCGGACGAAAAGTCGGGACGTGCCGGACGCATGTTCGGCTTCATCATTTACCTCTCCCTTACAGAAGAGCTGCACTCCGGTGGGGGAGCGTGGCCCGCGGCCCGTATAAGGACGGCCAACGCCACGGTCAATGCGGGATGATTGTCGCAGACCAGCAAAACATGTGAAAAAGAACCATGGGTGGACAAAAAAAGCCGGCCCGCAACTGGGCCCGGTCAATTGTCGCGACAGCTGCCGTTCTGCTGGTGTCGGCATGCGCGGCGGAGTTTGCGGCGCGCGCCTTCTTCGGCCTCGACACGTTGCAATACCGACGCCCATACCAGCCGGTCTTCGTGTCCGGCGACTATCACTACCTCATGCCGAACGAGAAACTGCCGTACGTGCCGGGCGGACCCGTGGCACTGGGCTACCGCGAAGGCCCGTTCGGCCTCTACTACGACGCCACGACTGCACCACCCGATTCCTCGACCACGTTGACCGATTTCCTCTATGCGCACCGGCATGCGCGCTACAATGCCACCGACGTCGATCGCATCACCTGTGCCGAGCCCGACGCCGTGCTGGTCCATGTCCTTGGCGGCTCGGTTGCCCAGGGTTTCTCGGCCGACGAATCGCGCGACACCTGGCACGCCAGGCTCGAGAATCTGCTCCGCGACAGGCTCCGCCGCCGCGACATCTACGTCTTCAACGGCGCTATGGGTGGCTTCGTATCGTTGCAGGAGCGGCTCGCCTATCATCTTGCCGTGGCGCCGCGACGCGCCAGCCTGGTGCTGATCGTCAACGGCTACAACGACGTCACCATCCCGGCCAACTCCGCCGTGCGCCCGGGCGATCCCTTTCAGCTCGGCCTGCGGCTGAGCCAGCTCTTCAACGACGGCTTCATGTGGTGGTTGGCCCGCCACAGTGCGATCGCACACACAATTCTCCAGAATGAATTCAACGAACATGTCGCCCGCTACCGCCGCCTGCTCAACGAGGACGACGCCGTGTTCGCCAGACAGGCCGAGGCGATCACCGACATCTACGTCGAGAACATGAACGAGGTACTGGGTGCCTGCGAAGGGCGTGGGCAGGTCTGTCTCGTCGGCATCCAGCCCGCCCGTTCCGTCACCGCCGCACATCTCGGCGTGCAGAGCGACGACATCCTGTCTCAGGAACGGATGGTGCAGCTCTACCGGCGGCTGCTCGACAAGGTCGCGGCCAGCGCCCATCGCGCCAAGTTCATCGACCTCACCCGCGTCTTCGACAAGGGCGAAAAGCTGCAGCACTACGCGGATTCGGTGCACCCCAACTATGCCGGCCAGCAGGTCCTGGCGAACGCGCTGCTGGGGCCGACACTGACGGCACTCGGTTCCAGCCCCCCTGCCCGCGCCGCGCCGGGCCGATGCCGGCGAGGCGGATAGGCCTCAGCGGCGCTGCAGCTCGAAGTAGATGGCTACACCCCGCGCATAGAAGACCGGCGACGCCTGGTAGTTTTCGTGCAGCATCTTGTAGATGGCCGGTGCGCGGTTCGCCGCCGAGAGACTGCTGAGCTGACTCGCCAGTTCGGTGACGTCCCAATCCCAGAAGTTGGACGCCACCACCTCGTATCCGAGGTCGAGTGCCCGGTCGATGTCGCGCTTCAGTGCAGCGGCATGCTCCTCGGCTGTCCAGCCGGGATGACGGACGCCGCCGGCCGTGATCGCGATCCACTTGAATTTCGGATGAGCCGACGGTGCCGGCGCCAGCGCCGGAGCCCGGTCGGTGCCCCAGACGTCGGAATCCCAGGTGTGGCTCCACAGCGCGAATTGCCATGTCGTGATGGATTCGAAGCCCCAGTATAGAAAGACCGTCGACTCGGGCGGTAAATGGCGACGGCACGCAGACGCCGGTCGCCGCGCCTCGGCCACAAGGCAACGAGCGTGGCCGCCAAGAGAGCTGCCTGGATCAGCACCGAAACCACCAGCGGAACAGCCGCCACCCGAATGGCAGGCAGGTCGATGAGCGGGCCGAAAATCAGGAGATAGCTGCCGATGCCGCCGAGCATCATCCAGGCCTTGTCCCAGTTCAATCCGGCCCAGCCCGTCTCGACTCCCTTGCCGGTCCACAGGAGGCCCTCCGGCCCGACGGATCCCGGGTGTCCGATCGTCACCAGGGCAGCGAGGCCAGCCACTGCCACGATCGAGGCAAACAGTGTTCCGATCAGGACCAGCCGCCGCTGCAGGGTTCCCTCCGACAGCGCCAGCGCCAGCACAAATGCGGGCAAGGTCGGGAACATAAGACGCCATTCGAGCAGCCAGCCCACGCTGAAGACGACACTGACGATAACGACGCGCCGGTACGTCGGCCGGTCGAACCACAGGCCGGCGAGCGCCATGGCCGCGAACACGACCGTGTAGCCGGACATGATGTCTTCGTTGATCGTCGCAAGAAGCAGGAAATAGCCGCAGCCGAGGTGAAAGCCGGCAGCAAGCGCCGCCGCACCCGCACTCGCGGTCAGGCGATGGATGAAGGCATAAACGAAAGTGACGCAGAGGCTGGCCCAAAACGCATTGAGATAGGCGAACTGCTTCCAGGCAGCGCCGGGCAGGAATCCCACCGCATCGAGCAACCGGCACAGGACGCCGTACATCGGAAAATAGAGATAGTTCGACGGGTCGAGGGTGGCGCGCGCCGGATCCAGAATCCACGGCTCCCCCTGCAGGCTCTTGTACATCCCGTTGGTCGTCAGGATGTGAACGTTCTCCAGCCAGACGATCTGGCCGCACAGAACCGCGAGCGACACGACGAACACGAGCGCAAGTTGCCCGCGGAGGTCCAGACTCTTCACTGTGCTTCCAATCGTCCAGCTCAAATTTTCAGTGCTTGCGACCCAGCATAACCACCGCGCCCTCGGGGCCGTAGCTCTCGAAATGCAGGCAGCCCTTGGGCATCGAGAAAGTCTCGCCGGCATTGTACGTCCGGGCATGGCCGTCGCGGGTGAGCGTCATCGCGCCCTGCACGACCATCGCGCGCACGTCGAAGGGATGGCTGTGCTCCGGATTGACCTTTGCGCCCGGGGTGGTGTTGACAATCACCTCGTAGCCGTCGCGCTTCAATTCCGCTTCGAACGTCGCCTGATCCATCGCCTCCCCCTGTCAAACCGGTTTGCGGGCCGCCACGACATACTGCGCGCCAAGAGGCATCCAGGCCAGCATCCGGTCGACCGGCCGCAAGAACGCCAGACGGGGCGGCATGAACATCAGATAGTCGGTGTCGAGGTCATAGCGCGCGGTGTCGAGCAGAGCGTGCCGCACCTCCGCCGCGTCGAGCAGGATCGCGTTCCTGTCGATCGGCGTGCGGGCAATGACATGGCGTACCAGCGGATTTCGCCGATTGTGCTCGAAGACATAGAGCCGCCCACCGGGCTTCAGCACGCGACCCAGCTCGGCGTAGACCGCCGACCGCTCGGCGACCGGCACGTGATGCAGCACCGCGCTCACGGTGACGACATCGAAGCGGCCGTCCGCGAACGGCGTCTGCGCACCTTGCTGCGGCGCGAGCGCCGGCGCCTTGCCCAGCTCGGCCGGCCAGCGCTTCTCCACCTCGCGCAGCATGCCGGTGGAGATATCGCAGCCGGTGAACTCGGCCCGCGCGCCGGTCTCCGCCAGCACCCGCATCAGGCTGCCGACCCCGCAGCCATAGTCGAGGACGGCGAGCCCGCCGGTCTCGAGCATCGGCTCGTGGCGCATCAGCCAGCGCGCCTTGACGGCGATGAACTGGTCGGGCGAGTTGCCCAGCAGGCGCTTGACCGGATTGTCGAGGCCGCCTTTGTACTCGGCGGCGTAGTCGTCGAACTCCGCCGGTTCGCCGGACCACGAAACGGGATCCGTCGCGGTCACTTCGGCCCGCCGACGATGTCGCGGATCATGAACAGCGGCCGGCCCTTGCTCTGGTCGTAGAGCCGGCCGAGATAGGCGCCGATGATGCCCAGCATCAGGAACTGCATGCCACCGAGCAGTCCCATCGCCGCCATGATCGATGTCCAGCCCGGCAGATTGGCGTTCATCAACCAGCCGATCATCGAATAGACGAAGAAGCCGAAACCGACCAACGCCATGATCCAGCCGATCGTCATCGAGGCCATCAGCGGCACGACGGAGAAGGCGGTGATGGCGTCGGCTGCAAAGCGGATCATCTTCTTGAGCGGATATTTGCTCTCGCCGGCGGCACGGGCGTGGCGATCGTAGAGCAACGGCACCTGGTGGCCGCCGATCCACGCCACCATGCCGCGGATGAAGCGGTGGCGTTCGGGCATGGCCAGCAGCAGATCGAGCACCCGACGGGTCACAAGACGGAAATCCCCGGCGTCGGCGGGAATATCGACGTCGGTCACCCGGTCGATCAGACGATAGAAGGCGGCAGCGGTCGCGCGCTTGAACAGGCTTTCTCCGTGACGTTGGCGGCGCTGGCCGTAGACCACGTCGGCTCCACCCTTGCCGTCCGATCCGTCCATCAGCGCCATCATGTCAGGCAGCAGCTCCGGCGGATCCTGCAGGTCGGCGTCGATGATCAGGATGCGCTCACCGCGACAGATCGAAAGTCCGGCGGTCAGCGCGAGCTGGTGGCCGTGGTTGCGCATCAGCCGGACGGCCACGACCCTGGGGTCCGCCGTCGCCGCAGCGGCCATGATCTCCCAGGTGCGGTCCCGCGAGCCATCGTCGACCAGAACGATCTCGCTGGTGCCGCCGATGGCGTCGAGCACGGCGCCGACCCTGCGCAGGAACTCGTGCAGGACGTCCTGCTCGTTGTAGCAAGGCGCCACCACGGAAAGCGCCGGGCGGGAAGGGTCGGTCATGACCGCGACCAATAGCCCATCGGCAGCCGGAAACAAGCGTTCCCTCCCCTTTCTCGTCCTCCCCTTCGGGCGCGCGATGGGCTATCAAGCGACATCATGAGTTCCAACGACAACGACCATCGCGGCCTGCTGCCGGCCGGCCTCGCCGACCTGCTGCCGCCAGACGCGGCGCGCGAGGCCCGCGCCATCGACCTCGCCATCGAGCGCTTCGCGGCCTTCGGCTACGAACGCGTGAAACCGCCCCTCGTCGAATTCGAGGAATCGCTGTTGGGTGGCCCGGGCGCCGCGCTCGGCCCGCAGACTTTCAGGCTCATGGACCCGGTCTCGCAGCGCATGATGGGCGTGCGGCCGGACATGACCGTGCAGGTGGCGCGTATCGCCGTCACCCGGCTGAGGCACGAGCCCAGGCCGTTGCGACTGTCCTACGGCGGCAACGTCATCCGCGTGCGCGGCAGCGCGCTCAAGCCCGAGCGCCAGTTCGCCCAGGTCGGCACCGAGTTGATCGGCGTCGATTCGGCCGAGGCCGACGCCGAGGCCGTCCTTCTCGCGGTCGATGCCCTGCGCGCGATCGGCGTGGCGGACCTCACGGTCGATCTCAACCTGCCGACCCTGGTCGCCACCGTCGCCGCCGGCCTCAAGCTGCCGGCCGAGGCACTTCGCCGCCTGCGCCGCGCACTGGACCGCAAGGACGAGGCGGCGGTTGCCAAGGCGCTTGGTGACAAAATGGGGGGCGACAAGAAGGCGGCCGACCTGTTCGTCGGCCTCCTGCGCGCCGCAGGACCGGCGGAAAGCGGCATCGCCAGGCTCATCGGGCTGAAGCTGCCGGCCGCCGGCGCCGCGGAAGCGGCACGACTGGCCGAGGTGGTGAAGCTGGTTCGGGCCGCCGACCCCGACCTGCCGCTCACCGTCGATCCGGTCGAGTACCGCGGCCTCGAATACCAGACCGGCGTGTCGTTCTCGGTCTTCGCACTCAAAGGCCGCCAGGAGCTGGCGCGGGGCGGGCGCTATTCGGCGGGTTACCCCGACGATGGTGCGAGCGAGCCGGCGACCGGGTTCACCGTCTACATGGATGCGGTGCTGGCCGCGTCGGAAGCCACGCCTCAACAGCCACGACTCTATATGCCGCTGGGGATTGCCTGGCGCGAGGCGGCGGCGTGGCAGGCCAAGGGCTATGCCGTCGTGCGCGCCGTCGCCGCCGCCGCCGAGGCACGGACCGAAGCCAAGCGCCTCAACTGCAGCCATGCGCTGATCGACGGCGACGCCGTGCCGCTGTGAACGCGCACTCTGTGAACACGCGCTGAGGATCGATTCGCCTCGCCTCGCGGGAGGGGAAGTGCTATCCGACATCACGCCTCTCCGGACTCGGCCCGGGGAGGCGTTTTCGTGTCTGCATGCCGGATCGGGACAAGACAATGGCCAACGTGGCAGTGATCGGCGCCCAGTGGGGCGACGAAGGCAAGGGCAAGATCGTGGACTGGCTCTCCGAGCGCGCCGAGGTCGTGGTGCGCTTCCAGGGCGGCCACAATGCCGGCCATACGCTGGTCATCGGCAACCAGACTTACAAGCTCGCGCTGCTGCCCTCGGGCGTGGTGCGCCAGGGCAAGCTCTCGATCATCGGCAACGGCGTCGTGATCGATCCCTGGCACTTCCTCGAGGAAGTGAAGAAGGTCAACGCCCAGGGGCTGTCGGTGACGCCCGAAAGCCTCAAGATCGCCAACCACGCCGTTCTCATCCTGCCGCTGCACCGCGATCTCGACGGCTGGCGCGAGGACGCGCCCGGCGTCATCCGGATCGGCACGACGCGGCGCGGCATCGGCCCCGCCTACGAGGACAAGGTCGGCCGCCGCGCCATCCGCGTCGGCGATCTCGGCGAGCCCGACATGCTGCCAGCGCATCCTGTTCGAGGGCGCGCAGGCCACCATGCTCGACATCGACCACGGCACGTATCCGTTCGTCACCTCGTCCAACACGGTGGCCGCGCAAGCCATGATCGGCAGCGGCATGGGCAACGGCGCGGTGGGCTATGTGCTGGGCATCGCCAAGGCCTACACCACGCGCGTCGGCGACGGCCCCTTCCCGACCGAGCTGCTCGACGAGATCGGCCAGGGACTCGGCCATCGCGGCAAGGAGTTCGGCACCAACACCGGCCGGCCCCGGCGCTGCGGCTGGTTCGACGCGGTGATGGTGCGCCAGGCGGTGAAGCTGAACGGCATCGACGGCATCGCCCTCACCAAGCTCGACGTGCTCGACGGCGAGAAGATCATAAAAGTCTGCGTCGGCTACGAACTCGACGGCAAGCGCATCGAACGCTTCCCCTTCACCATGGGCGCGCAGGCCCGGCTGAAACCGATCTGGGAAGAGTTCGACGGCTGGAGCGAAAGCACGCAGGGCGCGCGCTCCTTCGCCGAACTGCCGGCGACCTGCATCAAGTACGTGCGCCGCGTCGAGGAACTCATCGGTTGCCCCGTCGCGCTGGTCAGCACCAGCCCGCAGCGCGAGGACACGATCCTGATGACGGACCCCTTTAGGGATTAGTCTCTTTCTCTTCCCCTTCGCGGGGCACCTCCTCCGAGACGCAGGGTCATCGCATATGAGGCAGTTTCGTCGTCCTGAGCGGAGCGCAGCGTAGTCGAAGGACCTCTTTTCGTCGGTAGACGACAGCAAAAAGGTCCTTCGACTGCGCCGCCCTGCGGGCGGCTCCGCTCAGGACGACGGAGAACAGGCCATATGCGATCGCCACGTCGAATGACGGGGGAGGAAGAAGGAGTCCGTTGGACACGGTCTCACGTCGCCCGGCCCTCACGCCGCCTTGTCCAGGTCCTTGTTCTTGCTGGGCGAATCCGGTGTTTCCGGCTCCGGGTCATTGGACACCGGATGACTCGTTTCACGTCGCTGTTCCATCAGGGCGAGCAGCCGGACCGCCAGCGCTTCCTCATCCAGAGGCTTGGCGCGCAGTTCCGCCAGCTCGCGGCGCTCGGCACGGTCCTCGGCGCGGCGGCGGTCGGCATCCAGCCGCTTCTGCACATGCATCAGCAGCTGCGCGCTGACCTTGCGGCCCTGTCCCACCTGGCCCGCCTGCAGCACGATGTCGTCGCCCACGGCACGCTGGCACCGGGCGATCGACTTGTCCCAAAGGGCGGCGAAGCCGGGCAGCGCCTCGCGCCAGTGGTAGAGCGTGCTGCGGCTGACGTGCGCCCGCGCCGCCGCCTCGCTCACGCTGCCGCAGACCGAGAGATGATAGCGAAACGACGCCCGCTTGCGGGCCGGCGTGCGCAGCCGCGCGGGATTGGTGAGCGCGCGGTCGCGCAGGGACCTGGGTTGCGGGTCGTGCTTCTGCGGTTCGGGCGCCGCGACCGGCGCCGGCGGCGGCGGCGTTTCCCGTCCCAGCGCGCGGTCGAGCGGATTGTAGGTGAGTCGCGGCACCGGCATGCGGTCCATGGCGCTCGGCGGGCTGGGCTTGGCCTCCTCGGCGGCCAGGATGCGCAGCCGGGTCAGACCCATCTCGCGATAGATCGACGGGATATGGCTCCCCTCGCCATGCACCTCCCAGCGTTCGAGAGCTTCCTGTGCGGTCATGCGTGGTTCTCCTGTGCTTCCTCTCTTTCGGCGACAGGAATATCAGACGGATAGGATATGTCAATAGGTCCTATATAGGGGGTAGCCCCTATCGCATGCCGGCACTTTGCCAGCACGCGCTGTGGCCCTGCCCCGCCCGACGCGGCTAGGCTGCCGGAAAGCAGGCGCTGACCTGCAGGAGGAAACTTTTATGCGCCTGACTCGCCGCACCACCCTCGGCCTTCTGGCAACGTCGCCGGCTCTCGCCGCCTCGCCCGCGTTCGCGCCCTCTGCTTTCGCGCAGGCATCCGCCTGGCCCAACAAGCGGCTTCGGCTCCTCGTGCCGAGCGCCGCCGGCGGCTACGAGGTCTATGCCCGCATCCTGGCGCCGCGGCTGGCCGAACTGCTGGGCCAGCCCGTGGTGGTCGACAACAAGCCCGGCGCCAACGGCATCATCGGCATGCAGGACGTCCAGCGCAGCCCGGCCGACGGCTACACCTTCATGTTCGCCCATGTCGGCGCCATCTCCATCGGCATCAGCATCTATCCCAACATGCCGCTCGATCCGGTGGACGATCTCGCCTCGATCTCGGTGGCCGTCACCTCGCCGCTGGTGTGGGCGATCAACCCGTCGCTGCCCTTCAAGACGATGCCGGAGTTCCTCGCCAAGGTGCAGGCGGAACCGGGCCAGTGGCGCTATGCCCTGCCCGCCTCCGGCAGCATCCCCCACCTGGTCGCGGAAGACTTCAAGATCCGCCACAAGCTCGACATGCCCGCCGTGCCCTACCGCAGCACGCCGCAATCCCTCATGGCGGTGATCTCCAACGAAGTGCCGATCACGGTGGACAGCCTGGGCGCCAGCGCCGGCCACATCGCGGGCGGCAAGCTGCGGGCGCTCGCCGTCACCTCCGCCAGGCGTTCGGAGCGCCTGCCCGACGTGCCGACCATGCTCGAACTCGGTCTCGACAAGCGCGAATGGGTCGCCTGGTACGCCTTCATGGCGCCCAAGGGAACGCCGGACGAGATCATCCAGAAGCTGAACGCCGCGATCAATCAGGCGCTGGGCGAAGAGGCCATAGCCACGCGCATCCGCGAGCTGGGCGCCTCACCGAGAATCACGACGCCGGCCGAGACGCTCGCCTTCATCAAGGCGGAGCGTGCCGACTTCGGCGCCATCGCGAAGGCCGGCAAGATCAGCGTGGAGTAGAGCGCAGTCGGGGCGGATTGGAATCGAGCGGCGCGAGGCAGATCATGTCTTTCCCTACGCGGCCTCTAGAACCTGCGCACGGCGGCGTCTAAGCAGGAACCTGTTCAATGCCCAGGCCGTTGCCCTGCTTTAGAAGACAAAATTTCACGGAGGCATGGATATGTTGAAGCTCTCTCTGGCAATGGTGCTTGTCGCAGGTATCGGTATCACCGGGGCGCTGGGCCAGGACGACGGCTCCGGGGCACCGCCAGGCTACGACAGCAACGGTTACGGTCCTCAGCAGGCGCAAGGCTGGCCGCCCAACAACCCGTACAACGGTCAGCGCTATACGACGGTAACGGTGACGAACCGCGGCCAGAACGGGTATCCAGACAAGGTCGTGCAGCAGCAGGTCCTGTGCGGCAGCCAATATTATGACGGCTACCGCCAGCGCATTGCTCAGTGCTGACGCATCGCCCGTCGTCTTTTTGCGAGCACTGGCGGGCTACTTCTGCCGGTGCGTTCGCCTCCCACGCCGGCACGCAGCCGTGGGCATGGACGCCGCCTCCATAGTACTGGACCAAATCCGAAAAGCCCCAGGCGGCTCATCCTGGCTCCCCGAATAAGGGCCTGATCCCGGATTGTATCGGCCCGGACTCAGCGACCGCCAGGGAATGCACGCGCATTGTGGATTCCGGCGTTGATTGCCTGATGGACTCGACGCAGACTTGTCGTTTGCAAATGAAGTCAGCAGGAAACAGTCAACGTGAAACATCTACTGTCCATCGCCTGCCTGGCAGCGGCCGTCCTGATGGGACCAGGGCCTGTTCATTCCCAGACATTGCCCTCTGCTCAACCTCCTATCGAGCGCAGCGCCCCTCAACGGACCTTGCCCGCTCCTCCTCCGCACATCACCCTCAGCCCCTCTCAGCTGACACTAACATTCGGCGCTATTTGTTGTTTGGAAACGAGGCCAGGGCACTTCCAGACGACCGTCAATGCGTTCACGGTGACCAACGCCGGCCGGGGAAAAGCCCGTGATGTGACCCTGGTGGTGTCTCATGTGACACGTGAGGGGGAGAACGGACCCTTCAATACGCCCGAGCTGATCGCTGTCTACAAGGGCGCATTTGTTGCCCTCGCACTCCCCCAGCCGACGCCCATCGTTCCCGCCTGCTACCCTGCCTTCGTGGACGGGGCCTGGACCCGGCACCGCTGTACCTATCCCGTAGACCTGCAGATGGGCGAAGAACTGCAGGTCAGGTTCCGGTGGGGCGGGTGCCCGCGCCGGGAGCCGCGCCGCGGGTATTTTACTGCCACGATACAAGCGACGACGCACGGCGACTCGGGGCGAGGTGTTCACACGCTCACTTACAACAACGACACCAGTAATTGTTGAACGGCGCTCGGGCGGGCCACCCGCAGGAAGGTCTGCGCTGTTCCATGCGCGCACGCCCGGGGCTGCCGCTGATCCCCCGGCCCTATAGCCGCCCGGCGCTGCCTTGCGTCAGCGATGTGGTTGGTATGAAATTGCCGCCACGATCGAAACAGTTGCAGCGGTATCTCTCGTGCTGCTTTCCGCCATCAAAATTCAGAGGAGAACCCGGCATGGCTTCTCAACAAGCGCCCAACGCCTCCGCGGAGCAGCGCCTCGCGGCCGTCGAACGCGTGCTGGAGGTGCGTGCGCACGACAAGGGCCTGTCGGTCGACCACACGATGGAGTGGGTGGAAGAAAAGCTGATCGCCGAGAATGGCGCGAAGGTCGTCGCGCGCGCCTGGACCGACCCCGCCTTTCGCCAGCGCCTGCTGGCCGACGGCAAGGCGGCGATCGCCGAATTCGGCATCGGCCTGCCGGCGATCCAGCGCCAAGTCTACGTGCTCGAAAACACGCCTTCGGTCCACAACGTCATCGTCTGCACGCTGTGTTCCTGCACCGCCACGACCCTGATCGGCCCGCCGCCCAACTGGTACGAGGATCTGGAGTACCGGGCGCGGGTCGTGCGCGAGGCGCGCACCGTCCTGCAGGAGATGGGCTGCCCGGTGGCGCCCGAGACGGAAGTCCGCGTCTGGGACACGACCGCGGACACGCGCTTCATGGTGTTGCCGATGCAGCCGCCCGAGACGATCGGCTGGCCCGAGGAGAAACTCGCCGCGATCGTCACGCGCGATTCCCTGATCGGGGTCGCGCGCCTCACGGCAAAGGGGGGCTGACGATGGACGGCATGCATGACCTGGGCGGGCGCCAGGGTTTCGGCAAGGTCGGGTTCGCCCCGAAGGCGTCGCCGTTCCAGGCGCCGTGGGAGCAGCGCGCCTATGCGCTGCGCGCCATGGCGATCCAGCTCGGCATCTACAACATCGACGAGTACCGCCATGCCGTCGAACGCATGGACCCGCGCCACGCGATGAGCGCCAGCTACTATGAAAAGGTGATCACGGCCATCGCGACGCTGCTGGTCGAAAAGGGCGTGACGACCCAGGCAGAACTGGAAGAACTCGCCGGCGGCGGTTTTGCGCTGTCGCATCGGGGCACGGGCGGCCGCACGAATGCGGCCGACCGCAAGTCCTTCCAGCGCGGCGAGCGGGTGCGGGTTCGAGACGATTTTGTCCCCGGCCATATCCGCGTGCCGGGCTACATCCGCGGCAAGACCGGCATCGTCATGTATGAGGGCCCGCTCACGCCTTTCCCCGACGCCCATGCCCATGGACTCGAAGCCGCCGACGAGCCGACCTACGACGTGCAGTTCCGGAGCGAAGATCTCTGGCCCGGCGGAGCGGAGCAGGCCGTCATCCACGTCGCCGTGTTCCAGAGCTATCTCGAGGCCGTCGCCTGAGCAGCGCCAGGTCCTTCGCTTCAGCGCGGGGGTTACCCCGCGCGACTCAGGACGACAAATTGAAGCCCGGCTTCAGGCTCACCAACGCGCGCCGCTTCATTCGATCACTTCATCGGCGCGGGCGAGCATCGACGGCGACATGACGATGCCCTGCGCGCGGGCAGTCTTCTGGTTGACGACGAA
This sequence comes from Alphaproteobacteria bacterium, assembly GCA_010032545.1. GTDB lineage: Bacteria > Pseudomonadota > Alphaproteobacteria > Reyranellales > Reyranellaceae > Reyranella. The sequence goes on along the minus strand of RGPT01000005.1, from coordinate 8,030 downwards.
GTCGAACTTGGCTGGCTCCTGCACCGGGAGGTCGGCCGGTTTGGCGCCCTTGAGAATGCGGTCGACATAAGCGGCGGCGCGCCAGAACTGGTCGCCGCTGTCGGGGCCGTAGGCAATCAGCCCGCCCTCGCTGGCGAAGTAGGGGAAGGGATAGACGGCGGGCACCCGGTGCCGCGCGGCGGCGGCGATGATCGCGGCACGGTTGAGCGTCATGAAGACATCGGGCATGACGGCAAGACTCGCATCGCCGGCAAGGCCCGCGACGGCGCCATCGATCGCGCCCGGCTCGCGCACGGTTGCGCGAACCAGCGTCACGCCGAGCGGCAGCGCGGCGGCGTCGAGTGCCGGCAGGTAGATCGAATGCGGCGCGGTGTCGGGATTGTAGAGCACGGCAATGCGCTTCACGCCCGGCGTGACCTCCTTCAGGAGTTGCATCCACTTGCCGGCCATGGCGGCGTCCATATTGCTGAAGCCGGTGATGTTGCCACCCGGCCTGGAGAGGCTGGCGACGAAGCCGTCGCCCACCGGGTCACTAACGCCGGCGAAGACAATGGGGATGGTCCGCGTCGCCTGCTGCGCCGCCCGCGTCGGCGGGGTGGTGTTGGTGAGGATTGCGTCGGGCGCGAGGCCCACGGCCTCGGCCGCCTGAGCGCGGATGCGCTCCGGGTCGCCGCCACCCCAGCGGATATCGATGCGCAGGTTGTTGCCCTCGATCCAGTTCAACTGCCTCAGCGCATCGCGGAACGACTTGAGACGGCCCTGCATAACCGGATCGCCTTCGACGTTGCCCAGAAGCACGGCGATACGCCGGGTGGAGCCGGCAGGCTGCGCCGTGGCGGCGAGCGGATAGGCTGCCGCCGCCGTCGCCAGCAGTATGATCGACTCCCGCCGCTTCACTTTTTACCCCGCTGCGTCCTGGGCCGGACCGAACCGACATTTGCCGGATGATGACCCCATGGACCGGGGCAAACGCTAACACTCTGCCGCATAACGGGGAAGTCATCGGTGGCCGATCGCAAGTCCTTCCAGCGCGGCGAGCGGGTGCGGGTTCGAAACGATTTTGTCTCCGGCCATATCCGCGTGCCGGGCCATATCCGCGGCAAGACCGGCATCGTCATGGCCGAGGGCCCGCTCACGCCCTTCTCCGACGCCCATGCCCATGTCCATGCCCATGGACTCGAAGCCGTCGCCTGAGCACTCGGACTCATGAGCGAGCCAGAGGCTCGCGGTCCGCAAGACTCGTTACGCCGCGATTTTCTTCAGGAAGACCTGGTAGTTGACCAGCACCAACGCGCACTTGCCCGCATTGGTCTTCAGGAAGGCATTGATGGCCACCGCGGGATTGTCGTTCAGCGCGGCGTAGTCACGCCAGAGATAGTCGTCGAGGATCATCAACCCGCCGACCCTGAGGTGCGCGAAGCCCTTCGTGACGTCGATCATCACGTCGCGGGCGTGGTGCGAGCCGTCGACATGGATGAAATCGAACTGCGACTGCTCGGGGCACGAGTCGAAGAAGGCCGCGGACGGCTGCTTCCGCTTCGTCAGCCTGTCGCCATGGTCCGCGGTATTGAAATCGAAGTTCGCCTCGATCCGGGCGAGCGCCGCCATGCCCACGTGCTCATCGCTGCCGCCCCAGGTATCGACGCAGGTGAGGCGCGCGTTGGGGAGCGTCTTCAGGATGAAGCAGGCGCTCATCCCCTCCCAACTGCCGATCTCCAGCACATCCAGGGTCTTCGCACCGGCATCCAGCCCGCCAAAGGCATGGAGCCAGAACGGGATCTTCGGACTGAACCAATCGGTGGAGAAGCGACCGGCCCGCATCGCGGCCCTGAAGGCGTCTTCACGGGCGCGATACTTCCGCTTCAGGAAGAAGCGTATCGCCAGGGTCGATGCATACGCGAGATGAACACGCAGGGGCGCCGACGTGCGGTACATGTAGACGAAGTTTGAAACAACGGTCCTGGCCATTGCCGCAAGGCGCGGCAGAAGGGCAGGTCTTGCGGGACGCGCGTCTCCGCCTGTGTCTTCCATATGAACTGCTTCCACACGCTCCACTTGCGGTCCAACTTATCACAGGCATCCTGGCCTCTGCATACGATCAATTCCGCAAGGCTTCGGGCAGGTGTGCCGCCTGGCCAGCCATGCCTCGACGGGAAGTTAAGGGACGTTTTCTCTTTCGGACCGCGAGCCTCCTCAGCGCTGGGGTTACCCCGCGCGACTCGCTCATGAGTCCGGGCGCGTGGGACGCGCGCGGTCGGGAAGACTATGGGCGGGCGATGAGTCTCTCGAACCGCGCGAGATAGTCCCGCGCGTGTGCGGCGTAGTCGACGCCGGGCGTCTTCAGGTGGACATCGGAGACCATCGCCCACAGCGCCTCGCGGAGCGCGCTGGCCGCCTTCATGGCGTCGAAGGCGCGGCGCAGGTCGGCCGGCACCTTGCCGTCGAAGTAGGCGTCGAGGAGCGCCGCGTCCTCGGCCGCGCCAAAGGCGCCGTTCGAGGACAGGTTGGCGAGATCGAACATCGCCGTGCCGAAGCCGCCGTACTCCCAGTCGATCAGCCATAGCCGCGCGCCGTCGTCGATGAAGTTGCCCGGCAGCAGGTCGTGGTGGCCGAAGACGGTCGGCAACGGCACCTGCACCCGCTCCAGCGCGTCGGCCAGCGTGAGGTACTTGGGATCGGCATCGATCAATCGCACATAGTCGCGGATGACGTGGAACACCCAGAACGCGTTGGCCGGGCCGCGCACGCGGCGGCCGACCTCGGCGTGACAGGTTTTCAGCAGCGGCACGATGCGGTCGGCGTGGGCCGCGAGGTCGGCTTCGCCAAAAGTGCGGCCGTCGACGAAGCGCAGCACCAGGATGCCGGGCTCGGCATGGACGACCTCGGGCGAAAGGCCCGATTCGAAGGCGGCGTTGGAGGCCGCGCGCTCGCGGTCGCGGAAAACATGATGGACGGGAATGTCGGCGCCGCAGCGCACGACGAACTTCTCCCGGCCGTCGTCGGCGACGTAGGAGATGTTGGTGAGGCCGCCCTCGAGCGGCGCCAGGGTCACCGGGCCGCGCCAGCAGGCGAGGCGCGCAAGCCTGCTTTCCAGGTCGTCCTTTCGCATCGCGCGTGCCTCCCCGACACGATCATTCCATGCGGGCCGGTGGCGCGCTACCCTCGCCCCCCACAGCAGGCCCCTCTTCCGTCGTCCTTCGACGATGCCGCCCTTTGGGCGGCTCCGCTCAGGACGACGGATACCGCCACATCTCCAGGGAGAACGAAAGTGCCCGACGCCCCCATCGCCAACACCATCACCGGCCGCGACGCCTTTCTCCGCGTGCTCGCCGACGAAGGCGTCGTAAAGATGTTCGGCAATCCCGGCACGACCGAGCTGCCGATCATGCATGCGCTCTCCTCGGCACCGGAGATGGGCTATGTGCTGGCGCTGCAGGAGGCCGTGGTCATCGCCATGGCCGACGGCTACGCGCGGGCCTCGTACAAGCTCGTGTCGTGCAACGTCCATGTGGCGCCCGGCCTCGGCAACGCCATCGGCTCGATCTACACCTCCATGATGTCGGGCACGCCGATGATCGTGACGGCGGGCCAGCAGGAACAGGGCCACGGGCTGACCGAGCCCCTGCTCTACGCGCCGCTGGTGCCGATCGCGACGCCGGTCGTGAAGTGGGCGACCGAAGTGAGCCGCATCGAAGACCTGCCGCGCATCCTGCGCCGCGCCGCCAAGATCGCCACCACGGCGCCGACCGGGCCGGTGTTCATCTCGCTGCCCGGCGACATCCTGAACAACGAGGCCGCCATCGACATGGGCGAGGTCACACGGGTCGATACCGCCGTGCGTCCCTCCGATGCGGCGCTGGAGCTGCTCGCCAAGCGTCTCCTTTCGGCGAAGAAGCCTGTCATCCTGGCCGGCCACGAGATCGCCACGTCGGATGCCTTCGCCGAGGCCGCGGCGCTGGCCGAGGTGCTGGGCGCGCCGGTGCTGCAGCAGACCGTGGCCTGGGGCGCGCATTTCCCCTCCGAGCATCCGGCCTACCTGGGCGCGCTCAACCGCGACCAGAAATACGTGCGCCGCGTGCTCAGCGACTACGACCTGATGTTCTGCGTCGGCGCCGACGTACTGAAAATGTCGGTGTGGAGCGAGACCGAGCCGCTGCCCGAGTCCACGGCGGTGGCGATGGTGGGCCTGCGCGACTGGGAGATGGGCAAGAATTTCCCGGCCGAGATTGCGCTCCGCGCCGACGTGAAGGAGACGCTGAAGGCGCTGGTGCCGCTCCTGAAGAAACTGGGCGGTGCCCAACTTGCCGAGCGCGCCCGGGCATCCCTGGCCGAGATCGCGCCGCGCAACTGGAGCGCCCAGCGCAAGGCGCGCGCGGCCAAGCTCACCCAGCCCACGAGCGAGAAGCCGCTGCAGGCCGAGTGGGCGATGATGCGACTGACCGACAAGCTGCCGAAGGACGCGATCATCGTCGAGGAAGGCCTCACCAGCACGGCGACGCTGATGAACTATTTCCCGTTCCGCGACCGCAACAGCTTCTTCGGCAACGTGAGCGGCGGCATCGGCTGGGGCATCGCCGCGGCCGTGGGCGTGCAGATCGCCGAACCGAAGCGGCGCGTCGTCGCCGTGATCGGCGACGGCAGCGCCATGTATTCGATCACCGCGATCTGGACGGCGGCCAACCAGCACCTGCCGGTGATCTTCGTCATCACCAACAACCAAGGCTACCAGATCCTCAAGAACCGCCTGAAGCTGTTCCATGGCAACGATAAGCCGATCGGCATGGACTTCAACGATCCGGCGATGAACATCGCCCGGATCGCCGAGGGCTTCGGCCTCGCGGCCGAGCGCGTCGACACGGCGGCCGGCTTCGATGCGGCCCTCGACAAGGCGCTCGCCCGCACCGATGGGCCGACGCTGATCGAGGTGATGGTGAAGAGCTGACGAGATAAACCGCTGACGGGCGGGACTACTCCGCCGCCTTCTCGTGCTTCTTGATGGCCGGCATCAGGCCGGTCGGATCGACCAGCTTGCCGTGCGCCAGCATGTTGTGGGCATGGGCCAGGTGATGGAGCGCGAACGAGGTCTGCATGGCGCCCACGCGGCCCTGCGCGTCCTGGGCGGCGTTGATGGCCTGCTTGACGAGCTTGAGCGCAAACAGCGGCTTCTGGGCGACGCGCCCGGCCATGGCCATGCCGAACGACTCGAGCTCGGCCCGCGGCACGACATGGTTCACCATGCCCAGCCGATGCGCCTCGGCCGCCCCGATCCAGTCGGCGGTGAACAGGAATTCCTTGGCCTTGCGGATGCCCATCTCCCAGGGATGGGCGAAGAACTCGGCACCGCCCACGCCCATCGCCACCGAATGGTCGAGGAATTCGGCATCCTCCGAGCAGACGATGAGGTCGCACGGCCACATCAGCATCAGGCCGCCGATCATCACCTTGCCGTGGACCAGGGCCAGCGTCGGCTTGGGAATGTTGCGCCAGCGCTCGCAGAAGCCGAGGTAGATCTCCTGCTCGCGCGCGTACTGCGCCTCGGCGCCGGGCTTGCCGAAGCCGCCCCAGGTGCCGACCGTTTCGTGTTTCGCCATGTTGCCGTGGCCGTCGACCTCGCGCAGGTCGTGGCCCGAGGAGAAGTGCGGCCCGTTGGCCGACAGCACGATCACCTTCACCGTGTCGTCGTGCGCGGCGCGATCGAAGGCCTCGTTCAGCGCATAGAGGAACGCCGTGTCCTGCGCGTTGCGCGTTTCGGGACGGTTGAGGACGATGCGGGCAATGCCGCTCGGCAGCGTCTCGTAGAGGATGGGCGAAGTCGTCATGGCAGGCTCCCGGGTGATCCCGGGAGCCTACCGCACGGAACGTTCCGAGTCGCTCAGCCGCGCGCGAGAGCCGGCTGGGTGGTGGGCTTGGTAGCGGCTTCCACCACCATGTTCTTCATCGCCTTCTGCAGCTTGTCGAAGGCGCGCACCTCGATCTGGCGCACGCGTTCGCGGCTGATGCCGTACTTGGCCGACAGATCCTCGAGCGTCTTGGGCTCGTCGACGAGCCGGCGCTCGACGATGATGTTCTTCTCGCGGTCGGTGAGCTGGCGGAGCGCCGCCGCCAGCATCTGCTTGCGCTGGCCGAGTTCCTGGCTTTCGCCAAGGCGTGCTTCCTGGTTCGGGCTGTCGTCGACCAGCCAGTCCTGCCACTCCATGTCCCCGTCGGCCTTGACCGGAGAATTGAGCGAGGAGTCGGGACCGGCGAGGCGGCGGTTCATGTTGACCACCTCCTCCTCGGGCACGCCGAGGCGGGTGGCGATCTTGGTCACCTGTTCGGGCGACAGGTCGCCCTCCTCGATGGCCTGCATCTGGCCCTTGAGCTTGCGCAGGTTGAAGAACAACTTCTTCTGCGCAGCCGTCGTGCCCATCTTCACGAGCGACCAGCTGTGCAGGATGTATTCCTGGATCGAGGCGCGGATCCACCACATGGCATAGGTCGCCAAGCGGAAACCGCGATCCGGGTCGAACCGCTTCACCGCCTGCATCATGCCGACGTTGCCCTCGGAGATCAGTTCGGCCACCGGCAGGCCGTAGCCGCGGTAGCCCATGGCGATCTTGGCCACGAGTCGCAGGTGGCTGGTGACCAGCTGATGGGCGGCCTTGGAGTCGCCGTGCTCGCGCCAGCTCTTGGCCAGCATGAATTCCTGCTGCGGCTCGAGCAGGGGAAACTTACGGATCTCCTGCAGGTAGCGGCTGAGGTTGCCTTCCGGCGTCAGGGACGACGGCAGGGCGGGAAGGTTGGCGTTATCTGCACTGATGGCTGCGCTCATGGCGGCTCTCTTTCGTACTCCGGACTGGACTGAACGGGCGTTTAGCACTCTCACCCGTCGACTGCTAAATCCGACTCTAAAAGTCGGATGGACACCGGGTCAATCTAAATCCGACTAACCCACTCAGGTATTAAGGGGATTACTTAACGCCGTTCAGCGAGGCGACCAACATCTGGAAGTCTTGAGGCAATTCTGTGGCAAAGCGCATCACTTTATGGGTGCCGGGGTGGCGGAACTCGAGCCTCGCGGCATGCAGTGCCTGCCGCGGGAAGGCTTTCAACGCCTCGGGCACCGCGTTGTTCCGGAGTTTCCGGCCATAGACCGGATCGCCCACCACCGGGCAGCCGATATGGGCCAAATGGACACGCACCTGGTGCGTCCGGCCGGTGCCCAGCTTGGCGCCGACCAGGCTCGCCTGGGCGTGCAACGGAGGCCCGAAGCGCTTTTCCAGCCAGTACTCGGTGACGGCCGGCCGCCCGCTGGTCTTGCGGACGGTCATGCGCTTGCGGTCGACAGGATGACGGCCGATGGCCGCCTCTATAGTGCCGGACGGCTGTTTGGGCTCTCCCCAGACCAGGGCCTGGTAGATGCGCGTGAGGTCGTGGGCGGCGAACAGCCTGGAAAGGCCCTGATGGGTGCGGTCGTTCTTGGCGACGACCATGACGCCGGAGGTGTTCTTGTCCAGACGATGGACGATGCCGGGTCGGCGCACTCCGCCAATGCCCGACAGGCTGTCCCCGCAATGGGCCAGCAGGGCGTTGACCAGGGTGTGGTCGGGATTGCCGGGCGCCGGATGGACGACCAGGCCGGCCGGCTTGTCGAGCACCAGCAAGTCGGAGTCTTCATAGAGGATGTCCAGCGCCCGTGCCTGCGGCAGCGGCACAGCCGGTTCGGGCTCCGGAACATCGACCACGAAGCAATCGCCTGTTTTGACCTTCCGGGACGGCTCTTCTATCGTCCTGCCGTCGGCCAGCGTCACACGGCGGCCTTCGATCAGGGCTTTCACGCGGCTTCGCGTGAGGGTCGGCAAGGCAGTCGCCAGCGCTCGGTCCAGCCGCTCGCCGGAGGCGCTGTCGTCGAAAGTCACGATATGGCGGGCAGCATCGCTCATGGGGTTTACTTGGCGTCTCCTGCTCAGGCTTCCGCACCACGCTGGCTGAAGGTGCTCGTCATCGTGATGAGCCTGCTGATCGTGGCCGGCTTCGTCGTCATCGTGGCC
>RGPT01000400.1 GCA_010032545.1 Alphaproteobacteria bacterium | reverse complement strand
ACCTGTGGAACGAGGACTTCCTCGAGCGCCATCTCGCCGCCCATCTGAACGAGACCTACGCCGTCGGCTTCACCGCCTGCAACGCCCGGCTGATCGACGGCCAGGGCGCCCTGATCGCCGGCTGCGTCTACTGGTTCGGCAAGGATCGCGCTCGCGTCGACCGGGACCAGGCCTTCGCGCCGATCGATCCGGCCCGCGTGCCCAAGGTCGATTCGGCGCGTGGCGCCAGTTGGCAGAGCCAGACGCCTTATCGGCTCTACACCAAGCGCGCTGTACATTGGGTGTGGGTCAGCACCTCGTCGATGATGTTTCGCCGCTCGCTGATCGACCTCGTCTTCCCCGACGACGACGAGGCCTTCCGCCTGCACATGGATTTCTACATCGTCGTCATGGCCCAGATGGTCGCGGGCTCGCTGCTGATCGATGAGGCGCTCTATTCCTACCGCCTACATGGCCGCAACGGTGCCGCCGACAATCCCGTGCTGGGCGGCCGCCTTCATCTCTCCAGTCGCAACTGGGGCGACACCCACGCCCGCATGCTTGATCGCATGCTCGCTGCAATGATCCGCGATCGCGAGCGCTTCACCCTAGCACTCGGAGATCGCCAGTATCGCCGCATGGTACTGCGCATGCGGGCCGCGCGCATGGGGCCTGTGCTGGGCACCGTCCTGATCGCCCAGAGTTGGTTGACGTAGGCTTCCTGACCTCAGCATCCTAATCTGCTCACTTTATCTGGCTGAGTTGAGCTGCCTACGCTACACTCACCAAGCATCCAGCATTCCATCAATGCTGGCGGGGAGATTGGGCACCTTGCGTAAGAGTAGGCGGCCGATCCGCTATTTGGTGTTCTTCGCGCTCGTTGCCGGTGCTTCGAGTACCGCGACGCCGACTGCTTACGCTCAGACTCCGGCACTGCCCTCTGCTGCCACAGACAAAGAGCGTGCCTACGACGACGCATTCCAGGAAATGCTGCGTCAGCCCGGCAATCTCGACGTGCTGTTCAAGTTCGCCACAGTGGCGGCCCAGAACGGCGACATCGAAGGCGCCATCTCGGCACTCGAGCGCATGCTCCTGATCGATCCCGACCTGCCCCGCATCCGCCTCGAACTGGGCGCGCTCTACTACCGTCTCGGCTCCTACGAGATTGCCCGCACCTACCTGGAGACGACGCTCCAGTCCGCCGCCGCGCCACCCGATGTGCGCAGCCGCGCGCAGCAGTTCCTGGCGGAGGTCGAGAAGCGCCAGAGCCCCTCGCGTTTCGAAGGCGAAGTCTTCGCCGGCTTTCGCTACCAGTCGAACGCCAATCTCGGCCCGGCGACATCCAGCGTCCTCCTGTTCGGCCAGACGGCGAATCTCAACCAGGCGGCGATCGGCACGGCCGACTGGGGAACGGTGACATCCGGCGCCGTGCGACATATCTACGAGCTGGGCGGCCAGGACAAAGGGCAGCTCGAGACCCAGCTGACCGCCTACGCCAACCGCCAGTTTCAGGTCCAGGCCGCCAACGTGTCGATCATCGACCTTACGTCCGGCCCGCGCTTCCAGGCGTTCCAGGGCATCTTCGAGGATATCAGCGTAAAACCCTTCCTGACCGCCGGCTATATCTGGGTGAACGACACCAGTTTCTACGGCGCCTATGGATCCGGATTGGAAGTGGGATCTCTGCTCACCGACCGGCTGCGCAACACGACGATCGGCGTGGCGCGCCGGCAATTGCACCCCAATACCTGGTATCTGCCCACCAACGACCAATTCAACGGCTGGGAATATTCGGGTACCACGACCTTCCAGTTCCAGATCGCACCGACGGTCGCGATCTTCGGCAACGCCAATATCCAGCGCTACGAGACCGACAGCACGCCCTGGCAGAATTACGTGGTTGCCGGCACCGGCGGCAGCCTGCAGTTCCGCTTCGCCGACCCGCTGTTCAAGAGCGAATTGCCCTGGGG
>RGPT01000399.1 GCA_010032545.1 Alphaproteobacteria bacterium | reverse complement strand
TGTGGTGGCGCGACCTCCTTCTTACCGCTGGCGCCTGGGGGGTGTTCGTTGCCCTTGTGACCAATGAATACGACTTCCTGCGGTCGGCCTACCGCGAGAGCTACGGTGCGCCCACGCATACCTTCGAGTCGCACTTTCCGGACTTTCTCCAGGAACTGCAGCCCGATGCCATCGTGGTCGCCGTCCTGCTTCTCTTTCTTGTCGGATCCGGTGCGATCACGCTGCGCCGGCGGCGGCGGGGCTTTCTTATTCCGTTGCCGGCGGCGCTGCCGCGCGGCGAGGAGGCCGGCCGCGTTGGCATGACCGATGAGGCCCTCGTTGCGGCACGTGAGTTCCGCGTCGCCGTCGTCCATGTCGATCCTGACGGTGCGTTGCGCGTCGAACATCGCGCCTGACGGGCTCAATCGGGACTTTTTCAAGGCAGACGGCGGTGTGGCGGCACCATCGCCAGGTGCGGTAGACTCCATCCATGAACCGACCATCGCTGGTCGTGGCGCTGGCCGGGATATTGCTCGGGCCGGCCGCTGCAGCCATTGCCAACGACACGAGTCTTTCCGATGCGCGCGCCGCCGAAGTGCGGCTGCTGGGCGGCGACGACGAGGCGGCGTGGCTGCAGGATGTCCTGCCGTTCACGCGCCAGATCGCCGTCGGCGGCAGCGTTGCGGGCTCGCTCGAAGCCTCGATAGCGGCGGCCGGCGTGCCTGCGGCGGCCATGCTCGATGCGCTGCGGGCGTTCGCCACTGCGATCGACGTCGAGCGCGATATCCGCGATGGCGACCGGTTCCATGTCCGCTACGAACAGACCTTCAACGCTTCAGGTGCACCGATCGGAACCGGCCGCGTGCTGTGGGCCGAACTCAGGACGGCGTCCAAGGGCGCCGTCGCCATCCATCGCTTCCGCACGCGCGACAAGGTCGAGCGCTTCTGGCTGGCCAACGGTCAGGCAGCGACCCCGCCGTCGATCAACATGCCGCTCGAGACCGTCTCGATCTCGTCGGGCTTCGGCCTGCGCGCCGATCCGTTCGGCCAGCCGGCGCCGCCGCCCACTGCCGGCACATCGGGCGCGATGGGCGGACCGCAGCGCCCGCCGCCAGTGCCGCCGCCCGGCCTGAAGCCGGGGACGATCACCGGCGAAGCGCCATTCTGGGCCTCGGCGGGTGCATCGTCCTACGGCAGGCCGTCGCCGGGGGCTGCGTCCAACTACGGCCGCCCGCCAGGCACGCCGTCCTATGGCAACTGGCAACAGGGCGCGCGGCCATCGCGCGCGCTGTTCATGCACGAGGGCGTCGACCTCGTGGCGCCGTCTGGCACGCCGGTCCGTGCCGCGGCCGACGGCGTCGTGGTCGGTGCCGGGCCCAACGGTCGCTATGGCAACTGGATGCGCATCGACCACGCCGGCAAGCTGGCCACGGTCTACGGTCACCTCGCGGGCTTCGCGCCGGGCATCGAGGCGGGCACGATCGTGTCGCGCGGCGAGGTCATCGGCTATGTCGGCAGCACGGGCCGTTCGACCGCGCCGCATCTGCATTTCGAACTGCTGAGCGACGGCAAGCCGGTCAATCCGATCAAGCAGATCAAGAATAGTAATTAAATCAATCAGCCTCTTCTGTGGCCAGGTTGGTGAGCGGGTAGGCGCCAAACAGGGCCAAATGTTCACAGAAGGGCCGCAACTCCTCCAGGGCGGCGTCGAGATCGGCCACCGCATCGCCTAGCTCCAGATCTACAAAGAAGATGTATTCGCCCAACTCCCGCTTGGAGGGGCGCGATTCGATCCGGCTCATGTTCAGCCGCCGCCGGGCAAAACAACTCAGGGCCTCCAACAGGGCCCCAGGCTGGTTGGCATGCAGGGAGAAGGCCAGGCTGGCCAGCGGTCCTTGTGAGCCACGATTGCCGCGACGCAGCAACAGAAAGCGCGTGCAGTTGCCAGGCACATCATTGATCGGATAGGCC
>RGPT01000398.1 GCA_010032545.1 Alphaproteobacteria bacterium | reverse complement strand
TCCTATGCCGCAGCCGCGCGCAAACTGCTGCCGCGCCACGACACGCGCCAGACGCTGGCCGCACTCGCCGCGCTGATCGACGCGCTCGCGCCCGAAACGGTGGTGTGCCTGGGCGATTCCTTCCACGACCGCGCCGCCGTCGAGCGCCTGGGCGACCAGGAGCGCGCCGAGATCGGGCGCCTGACGGCGCGCACGCGCTTCGTGTGGATCGCCGGCAACCACGATCCCGCGCCACCACCATCTGGATGGGGTGAAGTCGCCGAGGAAATCGCCGACGGCCCGCTGGTCTTCCGTCACGAGGCGCGCTTCGGCCCGGTCGCGGGCGAAGTCTCCGGCCACTTCCATCCCGTCGCCGCCCTGACGGTGCGCGGCCGCGGTTTCAGGCGGCGCTGCTTCCTGACCGACGGCCACCGCCTCATCCTGCCCGCCTTCGGCGCCTATGCCGGCGGCCTCAACGCGCGCGACCCCGCGATCGCGCAGTTGTTTCCCCACGACTACGACGCGCTGCTGGTTGGACGCGATGCGGTGCGGCGGCTGTCGTGGCGGCAGCTCAGGCCGGATGCGGCCGGGGTGGGGTGATGGGAGCGGAAGGCGTCGGTGGCCCGAAGTTTCAGGTGCAGGTCAGCGGCTATTTGATTGAGTAGTCGGGTCTAACGAGCAGCCAGAACAATGTCGCGGCCACGGCCCCGTAAACTGCGCTGACGTACATATCAGTGTTCTCCTGTGTTGCCCCCTGTCCAACGTACCGAATCGGCAACGCTCGAACTATGTTGTTTCCGCTAACGGCTACCTCAACATACAAACCGCTTGGATCAATCGCGTTCAGCGGATCGTTGCCGACATATCCGTAGAGATTAAGACGACCGCTGTATCCAACAGGATCGGCCTGCGTGAAACTTCCCCATTGCGGCGAATAATGTCGCGCCCGGTAGTAGTAGAGCCCGGTCTCCTGATCGGCCCGTTGCCCGGTGTAGCCGAACTGCGCCGGCGCCGGGGTTCATTTGGTTCAGCACGGCATTGGGCCCGGGCCCGTAGGCGTACCAGCGCAGGATCGCGCCGGCCGCGCGGATCGAAGGCGTAGGCCGCGTCTGTTTTCTGACGCATGCCAGTCGGCATCCAGCCCACGCGGCTGGACTCTGATCATGTCGTGCTAGCACTGCCAGCAGCGCGGCGAAATTTGCGATGCTGATCTGCATCAGGTGATTCACCGGTTCAGCCGAATTTGCTCCATATTTCCGCTATCGTCGCACGAGGGCTGCCTGGGGCTTTTCGATCGCCCAGGTACTCCCGTCCTGACGTCCAGCCGCCGATTTCCAGCTGAGATCGCCGATCCGAAGATCGGCGTTTTGAATCTTTGACCATGCTCCGCCCGGCGCGCCCGCCGGGTACGATCCCTGGAGGATGAGGGGCAGTCCCGCGGCCTCTATGTCCAGGGCAGCGCGGCCACCGCGGCCTCGAACGGCGGGTCGGCGCCGAGACTGCCATTGGCGACGTAGAGCGCCGTGTAGACGCTGCCCGACGGGCCAATCACGACGGCGATGTTGCCGTTGATCGATCCACCGCCCACCGTGGTGCCGCCGTTGTGCTGGTAGCGCGTCTGGGCGGCGGCGGGCGGCGACGGGCGGGAGGGAACCCCGCCCGAGAAATAGCCGGTCGTGCCGAAGAGCATGCCGATCCCGGCAGCGGAGACCAGTGGCCTGGGGCCCGCCGCCTCGGTGACCGGGACCTGGGCGACCGGCTGTCGGGTGTAGAGGGCATGGGCCCAGTCGGTGAGCTGGTTGGCCGTGGCGTAGAGGCCGCCGTTGCCGGGCCAGTTGCCGTAATCGGAGAGCAGCACGCCGCCGGTCCAGTTGGGTGCGGTGCCGGTGTAGTAGAGCGCGCCCAGGGTGGGGTCGACGACGCGGCGCCTGACGCGGCCGAAGCGGGCGTCGAGGAACAGGCGTTGTGTCAGGTAGTCGTCGAACCGGACGTCGGTACAGA
>RGPT01000397.1 GCA_010032545.1 Alphaproteobacteria bacterium | reverse complement strand
CCATGCCGGCCGAGAACAGCGCCGACTCGATGAAGACCGAGGTGGTGCCCTCGGTCACGCTCGTGTGCTCGCCGCCCATGACACCGGCGATGCCGTGCGCGCCTTTGGCGTCGGCGATCACCATCATTGACGGCTCGAGCGCGTAGGTCTTGCCGTTGAGCGCCTCCATGCTCTCGCCGTCGCGGGCCCAGCGCATGGTGAGGTCGCCGGCGAGCTTGTCGGCATCGAACACGTGCAGCGGGCGCGCGAAATCGTGCGTGGTGAAGTTGGTGACGTCGACCAGCGCCGAGATCGGGCGGAGCCCGACCGCGGTCAGCCAGTCCTGCATCCAGCGCGGGCTCGGGCCGTTGCGAAGGCCGCGGATCATGCGCCCGACCACCTGCAGGCAGCCCTTCTCGGCGCCGGCGCCGATCTTCCACTGGACCGGGCTCTTGTAGGTGCCCTTCACCGGCGTCACGTCGAACGGCTTCATCGTGCCGATGCCGGCGGCGGCGAGGTCGCGCGCGATGCCGCGGATGCCGAGGCAGTCGGCACGGTTCGGCGTGATGCCGACGTCGATGACCGGGTCGTCGAGACCCATCACCTTGGCGAAGGGCATGCCGACCGGCGCGTCGGCCGGAAGGTCGATGATGCCTTCGTGATCGTCCGACAGGCCCATCTCGTAGGCCGAGCACAGCATGCCGTTCGAATCCTGGCCGCGGATGTTGCCGGCCTTGAGCATCGCGCCGGTGCGGGGGATCACGGTGCCGGCGGCGGCGAAGACGCCCTTCATGCCGGTGCGCGCGTTGGGCGCGCCGCAGACGACCTGCACCTGTCCGTTGCCCGTATCGACGACGCAGACGCGAAGCCGGTCGGCGTTCGGGTGCTGCTCGGCTTTGATGACGTAGCCCACGACGAAGGGCTCGAGGCCCTTGGCGCGGTTCTCGATGCTCTCGACCTCGAGGCCGAGGCTGGTCAGCGCCACCCCGATCTCGTCTACGGTGGCTTCAGTAGCCAGATGCCGCTTCAGCCAGGAGAGGGTGAACTTCATCGGCTGAGCCCTCCGGCGAGGCTTGGCGGATCGAGCGGCACGAAGCCGTAGTTCTTGAGCCAGCGGAGATCGGCGTCGAAGAACGGGCGGAGATCCGGGATGCCGTATTTCAGCATCGCGATGCGGTCGATGCCCATGCCGAAGGCGAAGCCCTGGTATTTGCTGGGATCGATCCCGCCATGCTCCAGCACCTTCGGGTGGACCATGCCGCAGCCCATGATCTCCAGCCAGTCGTCGCCCTCGCCGATGCGCAGCTCGCCACCCTTGCGCGAGCAGCCGATATCAACTTCGGCCGACGGCTCGGTGAACGGGAAATAGCTCGGGCGGAAGCGGAACTTCACGCTCTCCACCTCGAAGAACGCCTTGCAGAACTCGACCAGCACGCCCTTGAGGTGGCCCATGTGGCTGGTGCGGTCGATCACCAGGCCTTCGATCTGATGGAACATTGGCGTGTGCGTCATGTCGCTGTCGCTGCGATAGGTGCGGCCGGGCACCACGATGCGGTGCGGCGGCGGCCCGGCCATCATGGTGCGGATCTGCACCGACGAAGTGTGGGTGCGCAGCACCATTCGGGTGCCGTCGGGCCGGTTCGGCAGATAGAACGTGTCCTGCATCTGCCGCGCCGGATGCTCGGGCGGCATGTTCAGCGCGGTGAAATTGTGGAAGTCGTCCTCGATGTCCGGGCCTTCCGCCACGTTGAAGCCCATCGCGGCGAAAATCTCGGTGATCTCGTCGATCACCTGGCTGACCGGGTGGATGCGGCCCTCGGCCTGCGGCCGCACCGGCAGCGTGACATCGACCTTCTCGGCGGCCAACCGCGCATCCAGCGCCGCCCCTTCCAGCGCCGCCTTCTTCGCGGTCAGCGCCGCCACCTCGCTCGACGCGCTGGAAGCGGCGCGCATCGATGCGCTGGGCAAGAAGGGCAAGCTGACTGCCCTGATGAAAACGCT
>RGPT01000396.1 GCA_010032545.1 Alphaproteobacteria bacterium | reverse complement strand
AGCACCCGGCGCATCCAGCGCGATCAGGTGTATCCGGCGCTGCAGTTTTTCATCAAGCCAACCAGCCTGCCGAACTGAGACGGCCATGTCAGGCGACACGCTGCGCGACGTCTTTAGGGCGGAACTTGCGACCATCCGCACATCCGCGGCCATTCCCTGGCCGATCAAGGACACGCTCAATACGTCCGAGAACCCCGACGTCTCGACGGGCTACCTGGAACTAGAATTCCCCGGCGGCAGCGAGAGGCAGGTCACCTTCGGCGCTCCGGCCGCAAACCTGCACCGGGAGGAGGGGCAGGTGACGGTCAATATCTGCACCCGCCTGGGCGCCGGCACGACCAAACGCGACCAGGCCGAGACCTACGCCGCGGCCATTCGGGTCGCCTTCCGCATGCGCCGGTTCGCGGCGGGATCGCGGTCGGTCCGTATCACCAGCACGGCGCCGATGGGCGGCGGTGTGAACGAAGCCGGGCTCTGGGTCGAGTCCGTCGCACTCGCCTACGAACTCTACAACGTCGGCTGATCGCTCGCGTCACGACGCACCACCGCCGCCTCCGGGCGGCTTTTCCATGTCTGCATCAACGGGAGCGCCCTGAATGGACAGCGCAACGAAACAGACGGCGATCATCGCCGAGGCGACGCAGGGCACGACGCCAGCGACGCCTGCCTTCAAGATCCTGCGCGATATTCGCGTGAGTGGTGCGCCCCAGCGCAACGACCAGCGCTCACCGGAGCGGCGTTCCGACCGCATGGCCTACGCCATGACCAAGGGACTGGCGTCGTTCCCCAAGACCATCGAACTGCCGTGGGTGCGCGATGCCGCGTCCGACATCCTCTGGGAGTCGGCGTTCTGCGGCACCTGGACCACCGACATCCTGAAGAACGGCGCGACGCTAAAGCCCTTCACGGTCGAGGAGAAGTACGAGGGCGGGGCCACGGATCCCTACCGGCGGCTGACAGGCTGCATCGTCGACACGGTCGATATCTCGTTCCAGAACGGCCAGCCCGGCACCATGAACTTCGCGCTGCGGGCATTGGCCGAGGCAACGGCCACCACGGCCATCGTCAGCTCCACCTATGCCGCACCGACCCCGGGCTACGACCCCTCGACCCCGGCCGACATCGTGGTCAACAACCTGTTCGGCATCGCGACGCCCAAGGTGATGAGCCTTTCCATGCGGATCGAGAACAATGTCCGCGAGCAGTATTCCTGGGGATCGGCGTCGCCCTTCGGCACCGGGCTCGGCCTGTTCAACGTGCAGGGACAGGTCCAGTTCTATTTCTCGCAGCTCACCGACTACTCGACGTTCGTGACCCGCCAGACCGGACAGACGCTCGATCTCACCATCGGCGCCACCACCTTGTTCAAGGACCGCCTGGTGCTGGGCGCCGCCGACGTGTGGAACCCCGACGTCAACGATCCCGGCGCCACCGGCGACCACATGGTCACGCTGAACTTCCTGGCGAAGTACTACGCGACCGATACCGCCGCCATCAAACTCACCCGTCTGGTTGCCTGAGGAGCATGCCCATGGAGCGATATCTCGTTCTGGAGAATTTTCATGTCTTTGTCCCGCAGGACGAAGGCGGGTCCGAGCAGAAGGTCATCTACCTGAAAGGGCAGGTGGTCGAGGACGTGCCCGAGGGCCAGTCGGCCGAGGACTGGATCGAAAAGGGTCTTACGAGAAGGGATGCAACATGAACGGCTACGCGTTCGACAACATGGAAGACCTGCAACGCAACCGGGATCTGGAACGCGACGGTACGGAGCTTGGCCTGCCGGGCGGGCGCACCCTGATCGTCCGGGCGGCGTCGGACGCCAATCCGCAGTGGCGGGCGCAGAGCGAGAAGATCGCGGCCGAACTGCGCCGGCTTGGCAACGCCCGGGCCACGAACGAGCGGGTGAGGGGCTTTTTGGCGCGCAAGTATGCCGAGCTGCTGGTTCGCGACTGGCGTGGCATTACCAGCAAGGGCATAGAAGTGCCTTATAGCGTCGAGGCCGG
>RGPT01000395.1 GCA_010032545.1 Alphaproteobacteria bacterium | reverse complement strand
AGTGGCGCCGCCAGCGGCTCCCATCGCCGCACCGCAAACGATGATGGAAGCCCCTGCGCCCGTGGAGGCGGCTCCAGCGCCTGTGGCAGAGGCGCCGATTCCGGTGCAGATCATGGCGGCGCCGGCCGAAGCGCCTGCACCGGTGGCTGCTCCAGCCTTCGTGGCTGCTCCGGCACCGGTGGTGGCTGCACCGGCCGCGCCGGTTGCGGCATCCGCTCCCGCGCCTGCGCCGGCAGCGCCTCCCGCCCAGAAGCCTCTGGTCGACGAGAACGACTGGCGCGTCAGCCGCCCTGCGATGAAGCCGGCCGTCCGTGCCACCGAGCCGCCCGCGCGCCCGGTGGCCGCGCGACCGGCCGGCGACAGCCGGGCGCCGAACCTTTTCCAGCGCATTACCGGCGCTTTCTCCGCGCCGAAGCCTGCGGTTGCGGCGCCGGCCGCTCCCGCCGAACCGTCGGCGCTGCGCGCAGCACCGGAAAACGTCGTGCCCGTTGCGCCAAAGCCGGTTGTCCGGGCGGCGCCCGTCCAGACCTCGATTAGCCTCGACGTCACCGAGCGGACGAAACCCGCGCGAGATGACGACGATCTGCAAATTCCGGCCTTCCTGCGCCGCCAAGCCAACTGACGCAGAGCCGGGAGTTCTCCACGCATCCTATCGAGGGGCCGTTCGGCCCCTCTTTTTTTGGCTGCCGCGTGATATAACCCGGCGGCACATCGGTTTGACGGATGGGAAATGTCGATAGCGGGCGTACGTAGGAGTGGACGGGTTCTGGCAATGCTGGGGCTGGCGCTGGCCTGTCTGGCGTTGGGCCTTGCCGGTTGCGGCTCGTCGGACGACGACAAGAACTACGTCGAAACTCCGGTAGATCAACTCTACAACAGAGCGCTCGATCAGCTGAGCATCCAGGAATACAAGAAGGCCGCCAAGGGCTTCGAGGAAGTCGACCGCCAGCATCCTTATTCGGTGTGGGCCACGAAAGCCCAGATCATGGCCGCTTTCGCCTACTATCAGTCGAACAAGTATGACGATGCCATCATCGCCCTGGATCGCTTCATCCAGCTTCATCCCGGACATCGCGACCTCGCCTACGCCTACTACTTGAAGGCGCTTTGCTACTACGAGCAGATCTCCGACGTCGGGCGAGACCAGCGTGTCACCCAGCAGGCGCTCGAAGCGCTGGCGGAAGTCGTGAAGCGCTTTTCCGGGTCGCCTTACGCGCGCGATGCCCGCCTCAAGGTCGAGCTTGCCATCGACCATCTTGCTGGCAAGGAGATGGCCGTCGGCCGCTACTACCAGACCAACCAGCAGTATGTCGGGGCGATCAATCGCTATCGTGTCGTGATCGAGCGCTACCAGACAACCACCCACGTCCCCGAAGCGCTGCACCGGCTCGTCGAATGCTATCTGTCGCTGGGCGTGAAGAGCGAAGCCCAGGAAAATGCCGCCGTGCTTGGCTTCAACTTTCCGGGCAGCGAGTGGTATCAGGACAGCTACTTCCTCATGACCGGCGAAGGCCAAAGGCCGCCCGACGAAAAGAGTCGGTGGTTCTTCGGGCTGTTCTGACCGGACCGGCATGCTTGTTTCGCTTTCGATCCGCGACTTCGTCCTGATCGAGAAGCTCGACCTCGCCTTTGCGCGCGGGGACGCAGGCGGTCTGGGGGCGCTCACCGGAGAGACCGGCGCAGGCAAGTCGATCCTGATCGATGCGCTCGGGCTAACTCTCGGCGCGCGGGCCGATTCGTCTGCCATCCGCCGCGGAGCGGCTCAGGCGTCGGTTGCTGCCGCCTTCGAACTGCCAAAGTCCCATCCCGCGCACGCGATCCTGTCCGAGCAAGGACTCGGCGACGAGGACGTGCTGACGCTGCGCCGGATGGTCGGCGCCGATGGCCGGGGCCGTGCCTTCGTCAACGACCAGCCGGCGTCGGTTGCCCTGCTGCGAAGGCTCGGGGACACCCTGGTCGAGATCCAGGGCCAGATGGAGCAGCATGGACTGCTGGACGTCGCCACGCACCGCGCCTCGCTCGACGCCTTTGCCGGCCTGG
>RGPT01000394.1 GCA_010032545.1 Alphaproteobacteria bacterium | reverse complement strand
CGCACGGCTTCCTTGTAGAGGTTGGTCGATCCTGCCGTCTGCTGGCGCACCGGCGCGCTTTCCTGGGCGCGGCCATCCTTCGAGAAGTCGGCCCCGGAACAGAAATTCTTGCCCTCGGCGCAAAGCACCAGCGACCGGCATTCGTCGTTGCGGTCGAAGATCTCGAAGGCCTCGCGCAGTTGCTGGATCAGCGCCCGGTCGAAGAAGTTGTTGGGCGGCCGCCGGATTTCGACCACCGCCACGCGGTTGGCGAGCGAGACGGCGATATCGGCATAGGGACCGTGGGGCTGCATGGATCGGGGTTTCCGGTTGTTCAGTCGAGAGCGGAAGCGGCGCGCAGGCGGGCGATCGTGCCGGGATCGATTCCCCAGCGCGGCAATACCGTGTTGGTATACGTGCCCGAGCGTCGCGGCGGCCGCGGCGTCGGCGAAGGCCTGCCGGCGAAGACTTCGCACCATTCGGCGCGCGTGCGCTGGCGAAAGATTTCGGCCAGACGCGGCTTGATTTCGTGCCGCTGCGCGGGGCCGTCCTTGCCCTGCAGTTCGTCGGTCGGCAGGCCCAGCCTTTCATATAGCTCACGCCGGAATCGGGTCTCGATCGGCGCGATCGACACATATGTGCCGTCGGCGCACTGATAGACATCGTAATAGGGCGCGCCGCCATCGACGACATTGGTGCCTCGCTCGAGTGACATCCGGCCCGAGGCGAAGCCGCCGTAGAACGCCGTCATGAGCGACAGGGCGCCGTCGACCATGGCAACGTCGACGACCTGGCCCTTTCCTGTACTCTGGCGTGATTGAAGAGCGGCCAGCACGCCTACCGCCATGTAGAGAGCGCCGCCGCCGAAGTCGCCCACCAGGCTGAGCGGCGGTGCGGGCGGGCCACTCTCGCGGCCAATGGCGTGCAGCGCGCCGGTGAGGGCGATGTAATTGAGATCGTGCCCGGCCCGGTCGGCGAGCGGCCCCTTCTGGCCCCAGCCGGTCATGCGCGTATAGACGAGGCGCGGATTGCGGGCCTGGCAGACGTCGGGCCCGAGGCCGAGCCGCTCCATCACGCCGGGACGGTAGCCCTCGATCAGCACGTCGGCGCGGTCGGCGAGGGCCAGCGCGCAGTCCAGCGCCTCCTTCTTCTTGAGGTCCATCTTGACGACGAGGCGGTTGCGCCGGAGCATGTCGAAGCCCGGTGTCTTGGGGCTGCCGAGTTCGACGGGCTCGATCCGGTCGATCATCACGACCTCGGCTCCCATGTCGGCCAGCATCATGGCGCCCATCGGCGTCGGGCCGACACCGGCGAACTCCAGCACCTTGAGGCCGGCGAGCGGCCCTCCGCGCGATTGCCCCTCACCACTGGTCATCTTGCCCTCATGCGAATCATTGCAAACCAGATCAGCGCAACCCAAGCCCGCGGGCCACGATGCCGCGCAACACCTGCGTCGTGCCGCCCTGGATCGTGTAGGTGGGGGACATCAAGGTCGACATCTGGGCGATATCGAGGAAGTCGGCGAGGTCCTCTTCCGTCGTCGCGTCTGACTCTGCTAGTACGCGCGCTACTTCGGGCAGGTCCTGCTGGAAGATTGTCCCCAGATCCTTGACCAGCGCGCCCTCGATCGCGGGCGAGTGGCCCGCCTCCAGGATGCCGGCGATGGAAAGCGACATCTGCCTCAGGCTCCACAGGCGCGCGACCAGGCGTCCGAGAATGGAAGCGGCGCGTTTGGAGGTCTGCCGGCCCAGCACCCGCACGAGTTCTCGCAACACATGGAAATTCTGCAGGAAGCGCTCGGGGCCGCTGCGTTCGAACGCGAGCTCGCTGGTCACCTGCAGCCATCCGTCGCCCTCGTTCCCGATCAGGCAGCTCTCGGGCGCGAAACAGTCGTTGAACGTCACTTCGTTCCAGTCGTGCCGTCCGGCGAGGTTGATAATGGGCCGGAGCGAGATGCCAGGCGTCTTGAGGTCGATCAGGAGCTGGCTCAGCCCCTTATGGCGATCGCCATGCTGGCCCGAGGTCCGCACCAGTGCCACGCAGTAGTGGCTGCGATGCGCACCAGAAGTCCAGATCTTGGTGCCGTTGA
>RGPT01000393.1 GCA_010032545.1 Alphaproteobacteria bacterium | reverse complement strand
CAGCAGGAAGCCGATCTCGTCGGCCGACTGCGCGTTCGACACCGCCAGCGACGCAATCGTCGCCACGTTGCCGATGCGGCCGCTCACCGCGGTCAGCTTCGCCGCGCTGGTCATGCCCGAGGCGTTCACGGTCGCGTTCGCGGCCTTCGAGAGCAGCTTGCCCAGCTCGTCCGCCGACTGCGCGTCCGAGACGACCAGGTTCGTGATCGCGCCCACGCCGACGTGATCGATCTGGCCCGCGACGGCACTCAGGCGGCCCTGGTCCATGCCGGCGGCGTCGACCACCATGTCCTGCGCGGCCGACTTGCTCAGCAGGCGATCGATCTCGGTCGCCGTCTGGGCGGCGCCCAGGTTCAGGCCCATGATCAGGCCGACGTTGGCGATCTGGGCGCTCACCGCGCTCAGCTTCGCCTGGCCCATCACGCCATCGGAGCTGCCCGCGCGCACCAGCGCGCCGCCGACCGCCTTGCTCAGCAGGAAGCCGATCTCGTCGGCCGACTGCGCGTTCGACACCGCCAGCGACGCAATCGTCGCCACGTTGCCGATGCGGCCGCTCACCGCGGTCAGCTTGCTCAGGTTCGTGATCGCATCGACCTTGGAGATGGCCGAGCTCAGCAGGGGCAGCGAGCTGCCCATGCCGGTCGCGTCCACGTTCACCGTGGCGGCCACGGCGGCCTTCGCCAGCAGGTAGGCCAGCGACTGCACGTCCTTGTCGATGGCCAGGGTGCCGGTCACGCCTTCGGCGGGGATCCGGAGGGTGTTGGCAGCGACCGCCGAGAGCTGGGCGCTGTTCATGCCGGTCGCCTCGACCAGCACGTTCACCACGGCCTTGGTCAGGATGCTGGCCAGCGCGCCGCTGTCCTTCGTCAGCGACAGGGAGCCGGTCAGCGTCACGTTCGCGGTGATCGGGTTGGTCAGGACCACCGAGGTGCCCTGCGCCACGTTGATCACGTTGCCGTCGACGGCCACCGCCACGGCGGCATCAAGCGTCGACCGTCCGGCCAGCGCCACGCCGCCGTTCAGCACTTCGATCGGGCCAAGGATGTTGGCCACGATCTGGGCCTGCATCGGCACGCTGGCGTTCACCAGCGCCGCCTGCACCGCCGCCAGGCTGCCCTGGCGCACCGCCAGCACCGTCGCCTGCGCGCCGGCACCGAACGAGATCGTGCGGTTGAACTCCGCCGGCACGAAGACCTCGGCGCCCGCGTTGTAGGAGGCGTCGGCCGCGTTGCCCGTGCCCAGGACCAGGTCCTTGCCGTTCGGCTGGACCGTGATCGCCGTCAGCGCCGGGTTGCTGCCGAAGCGCACGTTGCTCGGCACCAGGGTGCCGTACGGGTAGACCGCCGCCTCGCCCCAGGCCGCATTGGTCACCGACAGGCCGTTCACGGTCACGCCGGTGCTGCTGCCCGAGACCGCCAGGCCGAAGCCCGCGGCGACGCCCTCGACCATGACGCTGCTGACCGACACGTTGGACGCGCCGTTCAGGTCGATCGCGGTCATCTTCACGTTGCGAACGCGCAGGTCGGCGATCACGACGTTCGTCGCGTCGACCGTGCCGTCGCCGTTCGGGTTGCTCTTGATGCCGTACGCGGCGCCGTTGGCGCCATTGCCAGCCGGCGACTCCAGGGTGAAGCCGCGCAGCTCGACGCCGTCGCCCTTCACCAGGATGCCCTGCTCACGCGAGCCGGTGGCCGTGTTCATCGGCACCGCCGACATGTCCAGGATGGTGTTCGCCACGCCGGCGCCCACCAGCTTCACGCCGTTCAGCGTGACCTTGCGGGTCAGGGCGAAGCCGAAGGCCTCCATGCGGACCTCGTCGCCCGCGGACGCGGCTTCCACCGAATCCTCGACGCGCAGGTCGTAGCGGGTCACGTCGACGCCACGCAGGTTGCGCACGCGGTAGCCGTTCACGGTGCCCAGCTTCGCCAGCTGGCCATTGACGGCGGTCACGCGGCCGGCGCTGAGATTTCTTCGGCCGACAACCCGGCGTACTTTCAGGCACCCACCGCTCAGACTTGTCGGTGCCGCGAATAATTCGGTACTGGTGATCGAAATGACCGCGCGCGTCG
>RGPT01000392.1 GCA_010032545.1 Alphaproteobacteria bacterium | reverse complement strand
TCGTGCGCCGGGGCAGCCCGCTGCTGGCCGACAACGCCTGGGCATTGGGCGCAGAAAGCGCACCGACTGTCGCTCGGCCATAGACCCGTAAAGCGGATCCTCAAGCTCGAGGCGGTCCGATTCAATCTCGTGAGTTGAAGAGGTTGAGATGGCACGCCTTGACGTGATGGTTTTGGATTGGCTTCGCCGTTGTTGTCGAACACCCCTTGCGGCGAGCCGTCCGGGTCGATGACCGACAGGCGCCGAGACGGATCTTCTGGCGACTGCGGACGGCAGCGCGGCGAGCGAACATTCCGAGTCGCTAGGGTCCGGATCCGACCTGCGTCAACCGCTTCAACCGGCGGCGGCCGCGCATTTTAGTGGCCGATCATGGACCCCAGCAGCGCGTCGTTACCCACCTCATTGACTCTCGCCCGCGCGTGGTCCGCAATGCGCCAGCTTTACCCCAAAAAGGGCAGCGCATGGACCGTATCGAGCGCGCCGACCAGCTGCTGAGCGACCCTACGGCCCGCGCCCGCGCGCTGGGTCCAACCATCGCCGCCTCGGCCGACGAGATCGAGAACACGCGCCGGCTGCCGCCGCGGCTGCTGGCCGCGTTGCACGAAGCGCGCTTGTTCCGGCTGCTGCTGCCGCGCTCGGCCGGCGGCGACGAAGTGACACCGGGCCAGTACCTTGCCGCGATCGAGGAGGTGGCACGCCATGACGCCTCGGTCGCCTGGAACCTCTTTGTCGGCAACAGCTCGGCGCTGGTCGGCGCCTATATCGCGCTCGACGTGGCGCGCGAAATCTGGGGCGATCCGCACACCGTCGTGAGCTGGGGCCCGCCCAACGAGGCGCGCGCCCGCGCGGTGTCGGGCGGCTACCGCATGACGGGCCGCTGGGACTTCGCCAGCGGATGCCGTGCAGCCAACTGGATGGGGGCGCACGGGCTGGTCGAGGAGGCGGACGGTACGCTCAGGCTCAACAGCTATGGGCGGCCGGGCCAGCGCATCCTGCTGTGCCGTGTCGAGCAGGCGACATTGTTGGACACCTGGAACACCATCGGGCTGCGCGGGACGGCGTCCGACTCCTACACTTTCGACGACGTGTTCGTCCCCGAGGCCTACTCGAGCCAGCGCGAGGATCCGGCGCTGCGCCGCGAGACCGGGCCGCTCTATTCGTTCACCCACGCCGGCCTTTATGCCGTGGGCGTGGCGGGCGTTTCCTTCGGGATCGCACGCGCCATGCTCGATGCGCTGGTCGACCTTGCGACCCGGAAGGCGCCGCGCAATCTCGGCCGCATGGCCGACAGCCCGACCGTGCAGGCCGACGTGGCGCGCGCCGAGGCGCGGCTGGGAGCTGCTCGGGCCTACCTTTCGGAGATCGTCGGCACGCTCTACGAGGGCGCGCGCCCCGAGGCGCCGATGGACATTCCCGCCCGCGCACGCGTCCGGCTGGGCTGCACCCACGCCATCCACACCGCCATCGGGACGGCGGATTACGTCTACAAGGCCTGCGGCGTCGACGGCATCTTTCCCGGCAGTCCCTTCGAGCGCCGCTTCCGCGACATGCATACGCTCAGCCAGCAGATCCAGTCGCGCAGCGCCCACTACGAGGCGGTGGGCCATGTCCTGCTGGGTGGGCAGCCGCCGATTTTCCTGTAAATTCCTGCCGATGAGCATGAAGGAGATCGTGACGGGCGTTGTCCGCTTGGTCACTGCGGTGGCGATGGTCGTCGCGTGCCTGGGTATCGCGGGGGGAGCCGCGGCGCGGGACAACGAAGAAAAGGCGGCGACGGCCGAGAACAAGAAATGGGAAGCGCCGTTCGGCGGCTTCTATTCGGCGGCGCTCACGGTGGTGTCGGACTACAGCTTCGGCGGCATCTCGCAGACCAACCGGCAGCCCGCCTTCCAGCCCAGCGTCGGCTATCGCACGTCGCCGCTGATCGAGGGCCAGAATCTGTGGCTCTATCTCGGCGCCTGGGGCAGCAACATCAACTTTGTCAACGTCGGCCCCGCGGTGGAGATCGATCTCTCGGGCGGCTTCAAGTGGCGGACGCTTTCCAACAAGCTCAGTTTCGACCTCGGCTAC
>RGPT01000391.1 GCA_010032545.1 Alphaproteobacteria bacterium | reverse complement strand
CCATGCTATAAGCGGACCATGACGTCGCTGCCCGACCTCACCGAGCTGCAGATTCGTCGCTATGCGCGCCACATCGTGCTGGCGGAGATCGGCGGCGTGGGCCAGGCGCGGCTGATCGCCGCCCGGGTGCTGGTGGTAGGCGCAGGCGGGCTGGGCGCTCCCCTCCTGCAGTATCTCGCTGCCGCCGGCGTGGGCACGCTGGGCGTGATCGACCACGACACGGTCGATCTCTCGAACCTTCAGCGCCAGGTCATCCACCGCACCGCCGACATCGGCGTCTCCAAGGTCGAGAGCGCCCGGCGGGCGCTGGCCGACATCAATCCGGAAGTGCGCGTGCACCCTCACAGCGAGCGCCTCACGGCCGACAATGCCGGGCGCGTCCTCGCCGGCTACGACATCGTGGCCGACGGCAGCGACAACTTCGCCACCCGCTATCTGCTGAACGACGCGTGCTATCGCCTCAAAAAGATTCTGGTTTCTGCCGCGATCCTTCGTTTCGACGGGCAGATCTCGACCTACAAGGCCTACCAGGGCGCGGGCCATCCCTGCCTGCGCTGCATCTTTCCGGCCGCCCCGTCCGAGGACGCCGTGCCGAGCTGTGCCCAGGCGGGCGTGCTGGGCGCGCTGGCCGGCACGCTGGGGGCATTTCAGGCCACGGAAGTGGTGAAGGAGATTCTCGGCATCGGCCGGTCGCTGTCGGGACGGCTCGTGATGTACGACGCGCTGGCCGGCACCTTCGACGAGATGGCCGTCGCCAAGCGGGCCGATTGCCCGACCTGTGGGGCCGCATGAAGACTCCCGACGGCGGCCTGTCCGTGATCGTGCGCGCCGGCGATTATGACAGCGTCCACTACGCGCTGGCGCTGGCCGCCGCGGCATTGGCCGTGAACAAGCCCGCCGTGCTGTTTTTCACCATGGCCGGCATCCGCGCCCTCATGGGCCCGCCGCCCAGTCTCGAGAATGGGGGCCTCGACGGCTGGGATCGCGACGCGCAGAACCGCCAACGCGGCGTCGGCGACTTCGAGACGCTGTTGCAGGCCTGCGTGGAACTTGGCGGCCGCTTCATCGTGTGCGAAATGGGTCTGCGGTCGCTCGACATCGACCGCTCGCGCCTGCGCACCGACGTTCCCTTCACCATCGCCGGGATCGTGACC
Source organism: Alphaproteobacteria bacterium (assembly GCA_010032545.1). Taxonomy (GTDB): domain Bacteria; phylum Pseudomonadota; class Alphaproteobacteria; order Reyranellales; family Reyranellaceae; genus Reyranella. Next base: position 916 of record RGPT01000391.1, on the reverse strand, counting down.
TTGCTGGAAGAGACCAAGCCGGGCATGCACCTGCTCACTCTGTAACGACCCAACGCAGCAACGACACGGGAGACTTCATGACATCCGCCGCCTTCGACGTCCTGGGAATTGGCAACGCCATCGTCGACGTCATCTCGCGCTCCGACGAGGCCTTCCTGGGCCAGCACGGCCTGGTGAAGGGCAGCATGATGCTGGTCGACGAGGCGCGGGCCGAGGCGCTCTACGCGGCGATGGGCCCCGGCGTCGAGGTCTCCGGCGGCTCGTGCGGCAACACCATGGCGGGCGTCGCCTCGTTCGGCGGCAAGGGCGCCTACATCGGCAAGGTGCGCGACGACCAGCTCGGCTCCGTGTTCGGCCACGACCTGCGCTCGATGGGGGTGTCGTTCGAAACGCCAAGCGCCACCGACGGCCCTTCTACCGCGCGCTGCCTGATCCTGGTGACGCCCGACGCGCAGCGCACCATGAACACCTACCTCGGCGCCTGCACCGGCCTCGGTCCGAAGGATATCGACACCGGGCGCGTGGCGAGTGCCCAGGTAACCTACGTGGAAGGCTACCTGTGGGACGCGCCGGCCGCGAAGCAGGCCGTGCTGAAGGCCTTCGACGCCGCGCACGCCGCCGGCCGGCTGGTGTCGATCACCTTGTCCGACTCGTTCTGCGTCCATCGCCACCGCGACGAGTTCCGCGCCCTGATCCGCGACAAGGTCGACATCCTTTTCGGCAACGAGGCCGAGATCAAGTCGCTCTACGAAGTCGATTCGTTCGAGGCGGCCCTCGAGGCCACGCGCAAGGAAGGCAAGATCGCGGCGCTGACCCGCAGCGAGAAGGGCTCGGTCGTGATCAAGGGCTCCGAGACACATGTCGTGCCGGCAGCCCCGGTCGCCAAGGTCGTCGACACCACGGGCGCCGGCGATCT
>RGPT01000040.1 GCA_010032545.1 Alphaproteobacteria bacterium | reverse complement strand
GCGACAAGACGTACAACGAGAAGCTGGCGCGGTCGCGCGCCCAGGCCGTCGCGGCACAAATGATCCGCGATGGCGTGCCCGCCAATCACCTCTATATCGTGGCCGACCCGGAGGCGTTCGGGAACATGAGCCTCGGCAAGGAAGATGCCTCGGTGGTCGACCGCAAGGTGACGATCTTCTTCTCGCGCTAGATCAAGTTCGCATCTCGATCACGGCCTTGCCCACGACCTGGCGGTCGATCAGAACACGGAAGGCGTCGGCTGCGCGCTCCATCGGAAAGCGGTGCGAGATGTGCGGCCGCATGACCCCGAGGCCAGCGAGGCGCGGCAGCTCCTCGGTATAGTCGCGGCCGAGCTCGGGCGAATGACGCCGGATCGTCTCGCCGGCGCGCACGCCCAGGACGGTCAGGCCCTTGATCAGAATGTGGTTGGACATGAGCTTGCTGGGCCCGCCGGACGTGAAGCCCACAACGACAAGGCGCGCGCCATAGGCCGCTGCCCGAACCGACTTCTCCAGAATCTCGCCGCCCACCGGGTCGTAGACGACGTCGACACCCTTGCCCCCGGTCAGTTCCTTCACGACGGCGACGAAGTCAGCCGTGCGATAGTTCACGACGTCATTCGCGCCGTTGGCCTTCACGATGGCGAGCCGGGGATCGTCGCCGCCGGTGGCGATCACGCGCGCCCCGATATGCTTGCCGAGTTGCACGGCGGCCATGCCGACGCCGCCGGACGCGCCGTGGACCAAAAGGACTTCGCCGCGTTTCAACCCGGCCCGATGGACCAGCGAATGGAAGGCGGTGGTGGCACCGACCCGGAACGCCGACCCCTCGGCGAAGGACCAGCCCTCGGGCAGGCGCATCTGGATGCCGGCTGCCGCCACGCATACATACTCAGCCATGGCGCCCGGACGGACCCCGAAGATCACCTTGTCGCCAGCCTGCCAGTGCTTCACCTTGGCGCCGACCGCCGCGATCGTGCCGGCGCCTTCCATGCCTGGAATGAAAGGCAGTTCAGGCTTGTGCTGGTAGCCAGCGCTCAACATCAAAACGTCGGGGAAATTCACCGAGGCGGCGCCGACCTTGATCAGCACATCGGCCGGCCCGGGTTGCGGGATCGGCCGCTCCTCGATTTTCAGGACGGAAGGATCGCCCAGACGGTCGCAAACGACGGCGCGCATGAAGGGCGCCTTCATCCGGCTAGTCGAGCTCGAAGGCGTTCTTGTAGTCGAGCTTCAGCGCCGGATCCTGGTCTTCCTTGCGCAGCAGGCAGTTGCCGACGACCAGCACCTCGATCTCGCTGCCCATGAAGCAGCGGAAAGCGTCCTCCGGCGTGCACACGATCGGCTCACCGCGGACGTTGAACGAGGTGTTCACCAGCACCGAACAGCCGGTCTTGGCCTTGAAGGCCTCCAGCAGTTCGTGGAAGGCTGGATTAGTTTCCTTGTGCACGGTCTGGATGCGCGCCGAATAATCGACGTGGGTGACAGCCGGGATATCGGAGCGCGGCACGTTCAGCTTGTCGATGCCGAACAGCGCCTCTTCCGCCGGCGTCATGGCGCGACGGCGATCCTCGTTCACCGGCGCCACCATCAGCATGTAGGGACTGTCGGTCTTGATGTCGAAGTACTTGCCAAGATCCTCGCGCAGCACCGCTGGCGCGAAGGGCCTGAACGATTCGCGGTACTTGACCTTGAGGTTCAGCGTCTTCTGCATCGACGGCGAACGCGCATCGCCCAGGATCGAGCGCGCGCCAAGCGAACGCGGACCGAACTCCATACGGCCCTGCATCCAGCCGACGGCCTTGGAATCGGCCAATGCCTGGGCGGTCTGGTCGATCATCTGCGCATGGTCGAGGCGCGTGAGCCTGGCGCCCACGGCGGTCAGCCGATCGGCGATCTCGTCGTCGGTGTACTCGGGGCCGAGATACGAGCCGGCCATGCCGTCCATGTGGCCGTTGAGCTTGCGAGGCTGGCCCATGAATCCGTGATAGGCGGCGAAGGCCGCACCGACCGCGCCGCCGGCATCGCCGGCCGCCGGCTGCACCCAGATGTTGTCGAAGACGTTCTCGCGCAGCAGCTTGCCGTTGGCGACGCAGTTCAACGCCACGCCGCCAGCCAGGCAGATGTTCCTGGCACCGGTTTCCTTCCGCACCGAGCGACCGAGCCTCAGCACGATCTCCTCGGTGACGGCCTGGACCGAGGCTGCGAGATCCATGTGGACCTGCGTCAGCTCTTCCTCGGGCGTGCGCCTCTTGATGCCGAACACACCGGCGAACTTGTCGTTCGTCATGCGCAGGCCGGTGCAATAGTCGAAGTAGGACTGGTCAAGGCGGAAGGTACCGTCCTCCTTGAGGTCGACGATCTTGTCGAGGATCAGGTCCTTGAAGCGCGGCTCGCCGTAGGGCGCGAGACCCATGACCTTGTATTCGCCCGAGTTGACCTTGAAGCCCGTGTAGTAGGTGAACGCCGAATAGAGCAGCCCCAGGGAATGTGGGAAATGCAGCTCCTTCAACATCTCAAGGCTGTTGCCCTTGCCGTAGCCCAGCGACGTCGTCGCCCACTCGCCGACGCCATCCATGGTCAGCACGGCGGCTTCCTCGAACGGCGAAGGGAAGAACGCCGAGGCAGCGTGGCTTTGGTGATGCTCGCCGAACAGCAGGCGCTTCTGCCAATCGAAGTCGGGCTCCCACTTCTTCATCTCGTCGCGGAGCAGGGTCTTCTGAAAGAGCTTTTCCTTCAGCCACAGCGGCATGGCCATACGGAAGGAATTGAAGCCGCGCGGCGCGTAGGCGAGATAGGTCTCGAGCAGCCGCTCGAACTTCAGGAACGGCTTGTCGTAGAAGGCGACGTAGTCGATGTCGGCCATCTTGATGCCGGCACGGTCCAGACAGAACTGAACGGCCTTCTCCGGGAAGCCCGAATCGTGCTTCTTGCGGGTAAAGCGCTCTTCCTGCGCAGCGCTCGCCAAATGACCATCCTCGATGAGCGCTGCAGCGCTGTCGTGGTAGAAGGCCGAGATGCCGAGCACCCGCATGAAACTGGCCCTGCCCGACTAGAACAGCGTGTAGATGAAGGGCGCGATCGCCGAGCCCTTGGTGAGCACGATCAGGCCGCCGAAGATGACCATCATGATCATGATCGGCAGCAACCAGAACTTCTTGCGTTCGCGCATGAAGGCCCAGAGTTCGACAATGATGGAGCCCATGGCTCGGTCCTTTCGCGATCAGAATTGGTTGCGCATCGACTGCGGGGGCGGGCCCGGCGGCGTGCGGTCGATCCAGTAGCTTTTGGCTGTCCGGTCGAGGCGCAGCCGCAGGAAATCCTTGCCGAAGGCGAAAACGAACCCGAAACTGCGATCGGAGCCCGCCTCGACGTGCTCCTCCCGCGAAAAGTCCTCATGAAGCTGGCTGGTCGCCATTTGCAACGTGTTGAAGTGTTTGGACAGGGGCCCCTAAGTCACTGATCCCAATCGCCAAGTCAATCGCCGACCCGGTCAATCGGACACGATCAGGAACTTATTCCGCCGCTGCGGCGGGGACCACCCCGGCGCCGTGAAGCATCAGCGCGGTGAGGGTCCGGCGCCAGACCGACTGGGCACGTTCGACGCTCAGCCCATCGCGCCGGCGGAGCACGATCCAGGCCTCCGGCGACAAGGCGGCCCCGATCGCATCGGCCAGCTCCTCGCGCGCGTGTTCGCTCAGCATCGCGAACTCCGGCGCGAACATGGCCATCGCGGCGTCGCGCAGGCGCTGTCGCGAGGTCGCGGCGCGGGCGAGAAGGCCCGGATGGCCGACGAATTGACCGGCCGCCACCCGCAAGGGAACGACCTTGTCGAAGACGCCGGTCAGGTTCTGGACGATCGTGTCGATGCGGGCCGCCAACGGCCGATCCGCCGGCAGCGATGGGGGCACGGCAAGCTCCTCGAGCGCACTGTCGAGAACAGTTACGAAAAGTGACTCAACATCCCCAAAATGCTGAAATACTGAGCGAACAGAGACATCTGCTCGTTTTGCGACAGCGACGACCGTCGGAGCCGCGCTTGTCTCTGCGATCATCGCCTTCGCGGCCGCAATGACCTTGCGGCGCGTCTCGACCGCGCGCCGGTTGCGACCGTCGCGACGGACGATCTCTACTGCAGGACTGTCTTCGATGCGTCCCACGGCATCGCCCTGCCGCACAATGGCTGCTTCGCTCATTCCCGTGTTCCCAACCTGGAGTGGCGGCAATCGGTGGCCAATAATCACACCGACGCCTATTGAGGGCTTGAGATAGGCGTCGAGTAAGGCAGGAACAAGGTAAAGACGGTCGCAGCAACATGAATACAAGCCATGCAAATCCCCCCCGCGCCGTCCTCTGGGACTTTGGCGGGGTCATCCTGAGCAGCCCGTTCGAGGCTTTTCGGCGCTACGAGGCGGAGGCGGGCCTTCCCAAAGAATTCATTCGCGGCCTGAATTCGCGCAATCCCGATACAAATGCATGGGCAAAAATGGAACGCAGCGAGGTCTCGCTCGCGGGCTTCGTCGATCTGTTCGAGGCGGAAGCACTGGAGCAGGGCTACAAGCTCGATGGCTGGCGCGTCCTGCAGTCGATAAGTGGCGACATTCGGCCGCAGATGGTCGAGGCGCTCCGCCGCTGCAAGGCGGCCTTCCGGGTGGCCTGCATCACCAACAATATGAAATCGGGTGAAGGTCCGGGCATGGCGCGCAGCCCGGAGAAAGCCAAGGCCGTCGCCGAGATCATGTCTCTGTTCGAGCATGTCGTGGAATCGAGCGCGCTTGGCGTGCGCAAGCCCGACCCCCTCATCTACCGCCACGCCTGCAACCTGCTCGACGTGCCGCCGCAGAGCTGCGTCTATCTCGACGACCTCGGCATCAACCTGAAGCCGGCACGCGCCATGGGCATGCGCACCATCAAGGTCGGCGATCCCGACGAGGCGATCGCCGAACTCGAGGCGATGGTCGGCATTCCGCTCCGGGGCTGAGCGGTGAAGCGGGTCGCACGTCCGATCACCGCGAAGTATCTCCAGAACGCCGCGACGTTCTATCTTGAGCGCTATCCCAGTACGGCCGAAGGCCTGCGCCGTGTGCTGAACCGGCGTGTCGCCAGGGCCCGAATGCTCGAAGCGCCGGTGATGGAGAACGTAAAGCAGGCGATCGACGTCATCGTCGCCAAATTCGTCGATGCTGGTGTGATCGACGACAAGGCCTTCGCCCAGACCAAGGCGCGCTCCCTGCACCGGCGCGGCACCTCGAACCGGGTGACACGGCAGAAACTGAAAATGGCCGGCGTCGCCGGCGCTACACTGGACGAGGCAATAGAGGGACTGGACGTCGAGCTGGACGTCACACCCGCCCAGCGCGAGCAACGCGCAGCGGCGGCCCTGGCGCGACGGCGGCGCCTCGGGCCCTATCGTCCGGCCGAAGCCCGCAAGGACCATCGCCTGCGCGATCTCGCGACCATGGCCCGCGCAGGCTTCGCCTATGACGTGGCCCGGAAAGTCGTCGACGCGGCCAGCCCGGACGCGCTGGACGAAACCTGAGCACGCGGCCATGGTCAGCCCAGGAGTTTCGGCATGACGATCACCATCTGGCACAACCCGCGCTGCAGCAAGTCGCGTCAGACTCTCGAACTCCTGCGCAAGCGAGGCATAGACCCCACGATCCGCGAGTATCTCAAGGAGCCCCCGAGCACGGCCGAGATCGAGAAGCTGATCGATCTGGTCGGCGGCGATCCGGCGGAGCTGATCCGCGATGGCGAGCAGGAGTTCAAGACGCTTCGAAAGAAGAAAAGCGAACTCGGCAAGGTCGCGATCGCTGCCGCCATCGCCGCCCATCCGATCCTGCTGCAGCGACCTGTCGTGGTCGCGGGCAAGCACGCGGTGATCGGCCGGCCGCCAGAGGCTGTGCTGCCATTGCTGAGCTAGCGCAATGACGGGACGGATCAGGCTCTGGTCGGGCTACATTCTCTTCTTCTACGTCGTCACGCATCTGCTGAATCACGCTCTCGGACTGATCTCGCTGCGCGTACTCGAAATCGGCCGGGTTTGGTTCGTCTTCGTCTGGCACAACCCGCTCGGCCAGACCGTTCTCTACGGCGCACTGATAACCCATTTTTTTCTCGCCCTGTGGTCGCTGTACCGCCGGCGAACGCTGAAGCTCTCACGCTGGGAATGGGCGCAGTGGATCCTCGGCGCATCGATCGTGCCCTTGGGCGTGATGCACGTCGTCGGAACAAGATTGGCGCACGAACTGTACGATGTTCAAGCTGGCTATCCTTGGGTTCTGGGCTCGATGCTGGTCGGCGGCTGGACGGCCATCCTTCGCCAATTCTCGCTGCCGCTGATTGTCTGGCTGCATGCCTGCATCGGACTGCACTTCGTCTGGCGCCTGCGGCCGTGGTATCGCGAGTGGCTGCCAGTACTCTATGCCTTCGCCTTGATCGTCCCCATAGCCGGTATCGGCGGCGCGGGAATCGCCCTGCGCGATGTCGCCGACCTTGCCCAGCGCCCCGATTTTCTCGCCGAGTTGTTCGCCCGCGCCCAGGTACCGACGCTCGATCAGATCGCCAACCTCTATGCGATCGCCGATGCCCTCCAGTATGGCGCGCTCGGTCTGCTTGTCGTGCTCCTGCTGGCGCGCCCGGCCCGCAGCCTTTGGGAGCGCCGGGCGGGCGTGGTGCATCTCAGCTATGGCGAGCGCCGCAAAACCTCCCATGCGACCGGCCTCACCATTCTGGAGATGAGCCGCATCGCCGGAATCCCGCATGCCTCGGTCTGCGGCGGACGCGGCCGATGCTCGACCTGCCGGGTGCGCATTGGCGGAGAGGATCGCGCCAAGTTGCCCCCGGCCTCGGCAGAAGAGCAGAAAGTCCTGTCCCGCGTGGGCGCACCGGACACCGTGCGCCTTGCCTGCCAACTCCGGCCGCCGCCGGGCCGCTACCGCGTAACGCCGTTGCTCCCGGCCTCGGCAGGCCCTGTCGAGGCCTATCGCCGTCAGCCACAGGCCCATGGCGGCGAACGTTATGTCGCCATCCTGTTCGCCGATATTCGCGGCTTCACATCGATCTCCGAAGGCAAACTGCCGTATGACGTCGTGTTCCTGCTCAATCGCTATTTCCGCGCCACTGGCCAGGCGATCGAAGCGGCCGGCGGCCGGGTCGACAAGTTCATCGGTGATGGCGTGATGGCAATCTTCGGTCTCAGCGGCGACCCCCGAACGGCGTGCCGGCAGGCACTGGAGGCCGCGCGGCTCATGGCAGTCGCGCTCGACGATCTCAACGAGGCAATGTCTGGCGATCTCGATCTACCACTGCGGATCGGCATCGGCCTCCATGCCGGGCCGGCCATTGTTGGCGAGATGGGATATGAACGTGCCGCTCAGATTACCGCGATCGGCGATACCGTGAACACCGCCAGCCGTCTCGAAGCGCTCACCAAGGATTTCGGGGCCGAGCTCGTCGTATCGCAAGAGTTGCTCGACAAGGCCGGCATAGATCTCGCAGCGGCACCGCAACATGATGTCGATATTCGTGGCCGCCAAGGCCGGTTGGCCGTGCGTGCCGTCACGCGGGCGGCCGAACTCACGGCAATGTCATAAAATATGGGTTGCCTCAAACCGCTGCAAGACAACAATCCCCCGCAACAGGAGGTAGACCATGCGTTCGATCCTAGTCACCATCATTGCTGCGGTCGGCTTCGGCTTTACCGCTACGGCTTTCGCCGCGGGTGGCGGCGGCGCGGAACAGCCTGCCGCCAAGCCTGCCGATCCCAACTACACGCGTGCCAAGGCGATGATCGAAGCCCGGGACTACGCCAACGCGCTGCCCTTGCTGCAACAGGTCGTAGCCAAGGACCCGAAGAGCGCCGACGCCTACAACCTGATGGGCTTCGCCACGCGCAAGTCGGGCAATCCAGCAGGCTCGCTGCAATACTACCAGCAGGCTCTTGCCATCGATCCGCGACACCTCGGAGCGCACGAATACATCGGCGAAGCCTATCTCATGCTCGACCAGCCAGCCCAGGCCGAGCAGCACCTGGCGCGTCTCGACTCTCTCTGCGTCTTCGGCTGCGCCGAGTACCGCATGCTCAAGACAGCCGTCGCCAACTACAAGGCCGGCAAGAAGCCGACCAACTGACGTCTCGCTCGCGGTAGCGAAATTTGGATCGGCGGGAGGCCCTCGTGGCCTTTCCCGCTGACGGCCCGTCCCGCTATGCTGGCGGCGGATAAACGTTCGTTTACAACGCCGCCTCCGGAGGGCCTTCCGCGATGAGCACCGCTGTCACTCCCGTTCCGCTCGTTTTCGGCGACTACGCTCTGGAAGACCGCTACCGGCTCGACAAGGGCCGCGTCTATCTCACCGGCATCCAGGCGCTGGTGCGCCTGCCCATGATGCAGCGCCAGCGCGATCTGGCCGCAGGCCTCAATACCGGCGGCTTCATCTCCGGCTATCGCGGCTCGCCGCTCGGCATGTACGACAACGCGCTTTGGACGGCCAAGCGCTACCTCAAGGAAAACAACATCCACTTCCAGCCGGGCCTCAACGAGGACCTCGCAGCGACGTCGGTGTGGGGCAGCCAGCAAGTCAACCTGTTCCCTGGCGCCACCGTCGATGGCGTGTTCTCCATCTGGTACGGCAAGGGTCCGGGCGTCGACCGGTCGATGGACGTCCTGAAGCACGGCAACGCTGCCGGCACCTCGCCGCACGGCGGTGTCATCGCGCTCGCTGGCGACGATCATGGCTGCCAGTCCTCGACCTTGCCGCATCAGAGCGAGCAGGTCTTTGCTGCAGCGATGATCCCGGTCGTCAATCCGGCCAACGTCCAAGAATACCTCGATTTCGGCATCCTGGGCTTTGCGCTGTCGCGCTATTCGGGCTGCTGGGTCGGCTTCAAAGCGATTTCCGAGACGGTCGAGTCGGGCGCCTCGGTGTGGGTCGATCCCGAGCGCATCAAGATCATGCTGCCGACGGACTACCAGCTCCCGCCCGACGGGCTCGGCATCCGCAATCCCGACCCGCCACTCGAGGCGGAGCGGCGCCTGCATGGGCCCAAGATGGACGCCGTGAAGGCGTTCGTACGCGCCAACGGCTTCGACAAGACGGTGATCGACCCGCCCCGCGCCCGTATCGGCATCATGACCACCGGCAAGGCCTATCTCGACACCCGCCAGGCGCTGGAGGATCTCGGAATCAGCGATGAGCGCGCCCGGGCGCTCGGCATCCGCCTCTACAAGGTGGGCGTCACCTGGCCACTGGAGCCCGAAGGCGCCAAGCGCTTCGCGCACGGCCTCGAGGAAGTGATCGTCATCGAGGAGAAGCGCTCCAACCTCGAGGACCAGCTCGTCCGCCTGCTCTACAACCTGCCGGCCAGCGAGCGTCCGCTGGTCGTCGGCAAGACCGACGAGACCGGCCGCATCATCTTCCCGAGCGAAGGCGAGCTGTCACCGACCGGCGTCGCCATGGTGATCGCCGGCCGCCTGATGAAGCACGGCGGCGAATCGCCCGAACTCAACCAGCGCCTGGCGCGCCTCGAAGCCAAGGAAAAGCTCCTGAACGCGCCGCCGCCGAAGGTGGCGCGCACGCCGTTCTTCTGCTCGGGCTGTCCGCACAACACCTCGACCAAGGTGCCGGAAGGCAGTCGCGCCATGGCCGGCATCGGCTGCCACGGCATGGCGATCTGGATGCCCGAGCGGCGCACGGCGCTGATCAGCCACATGGGCGGTGAAGGCGTGGCATGGATCGGCCAGGCGCCGTTCACATCGGACAAGCACATCTTCCAGAATCTCGGCGACGGGACCTACTACCACTCAGGCCTGATGGCGATCCGCCAGGCCGCCGCCGCCGGCGTCAACATCACCTACAAGATCCTGTTCAACGACGCCGTCGCCATGACCGGCGGCCAACCACACGACGGGCCGCTGAACGTGCCGGAGATCACCAAGCAGGTCGCGGCCGAGGGCGCCCGGCGCGTCGTCGTGGTGACCGACGAGCCCGACAAGTACGGCATGAACCCCGGCTTCGCCGAAGGCGTGACGGTCCGCCATCGCGACGATCTGGATGCCGTCCAGCGCGAGCTGCGCGAGATCCCCGGCCTCACCGTTCTGGTCTACGACCAGACCTGCGCCGCCGAGAAGCGCCGTCGCCGCAAGCGCGGCACCTTCCCCGATCCCGCCAAGCGCGTATTCATCAACGACTCGGTGTGCGAGGGCTGCGGCGACTGCTCGGAGAAAAGCAACTGCGTGTCGGTGAAACCGCTCGAGACCGAGCTCGGCCGCAAGCGCCAGATCGACCAGAGCAATTGCAACAAGGACTTCTCCTGTGTGAACGGCTTCTGCCCGAGCTTCGTCTCGGTGCATGGCGGCGGCGTTCGCAAGGCCAAGCGCCCGGAATTGAAGGTCGTGCAGGACGATCCCTTCGCCTCGCTGCCGCTGCCTGCGCTGCGGCCGCTGAGCGAAGCCTACGGCATCCTCGTCACCGGCATCGGCGGCACCGGCGTCATCACCGTCGGCGCGCTGATTGGCATGGCGGCGCATCTCGAGGGCAAGGGCTGCACCGTGCTCGACTTCACTGGCCTCGCGCAAAAGAACGGCGCGGTGATGAGCCACATCCGGCTGGCACCAAAGCCCGAGGACTTGCACGCGGTACGCATCGCAGCCGGCGGCGCCAACCTCATCCTGGGCTGCGACATGGTCGTGGCTGCAGCGCCGGCGGCCCTGTCGCGCATCGAGCAGGGTGTCACGCAGGCCGTCATTAACGGCTACATGCAGCCGGTCGCGGCCTTCGTGCTGAACGGCGACATGGATCTCGGCGCCGAGTCGATGATGAAGTCGATCCGCGACGCCGCCGGCGAAGAGGCCTCCACCTTCGTCGATGGCACCGGCCTCGCCACCGCGATCCTGGGCGATTCGATTGCCACCAATCTCTTCATGCTGGGCTATGCCTGGCAGAAGGGCCTCGTGCCGCTGTCACTCGAAGCGCTGATGCGCGCCATCGAGCTGAACGGCGTCGCGGTGGAGTCGAGCAAGCGCACCTTCGACTGGGGCCGGCTTGCCGCCCACAACCTCAAGGCCGTGCAGGCTGCCGCCAAGCCGACACTGCGTGTCGAGAAGCCGGTGGCGCGGACGCTCACGGACATCGTCGCCAAGCGGGTCGAACTGCTGACCGCCTACCAGGACAAGGCCTACGCCGACCGCTATCGCGCCTTCGTCGACAAGGTGGCAATGGCGGAGAAGGACAAGGCGCGCGGCCGCAGCGGGCTCGCCGAGGCGGTCGCCAAGTCGCTCTACAAGCTGATGGCCTACAAGGACGAATACGAGGTCGGCCGTCTCTACAGCGACGGCGACTTCCACAAGAAGCTCGGGGCGCAGTTCGAGGGTGACTACAAGCTCACCTTCCATCTCGCGCCGCCGCTGTTCGCCGATCGCGACCCGACGACAGGTGAACTCAAGAAGCGCGAGTTCGGCGGCTGGGTAATGCCCCTGTTCCGCCTGCTCGCCTCGATGAAGCACCTGCGCGGCGGCAAGCTCGACGTCTTCGGCTACACCGCCGAGCGCCGCATGGAACGCCGCCTGATCGGCGAGTACCAGGCCACCATCGAGACCCTGCTCGCCACGCTGGACCACAACAACCACGCGCTGGCGCTCCAGATTGCGGCACTGCCGGAAGCCATGCGTGGTTTCGGTCACGTCAAGGAGAAGAACGTGAAGACGGCCAAAGACCGCGAGGCCACCCTGCTTGCGGCCTATCGCCAGCCGGTCGTCCAGGCGAGCGCGGCCGAGTAACCGGCATCTGCGGCGCGCGGAGCCGGCGCAAAGGGCGACCCGCAAAGGTTCGGGACGCCCGCGCCTCCGAGTGGGGTTGGGGAGGAAGCGAAGGCGTCCCGGGTATGCACGCCCTCCGCGATGGGAGATCGGCGGGAGCGTAAGGTCGCCTATAAGCCCTTTCGAGCGGGGAAGTTAAGCACAATCAGGGGGTGAAAAACGCACATCTGGCGCACCCTTCAGGCACGGCCAGTCTGGTGCGAAAAGGATGCCAGGTCGAACCGTCCGTCCGGGCCGCCCTTGCTGCCCAGGCGATCGAGGGCACGCTGCCACTTGGCGGCGAAATCGGCGTCGAACACCAGCTCGGCATCGCCATCGACCACCAGCCACGCGTTGTCCTGCATCTCGCGGTCGAGCTGGCCCGGCTCCCAGCCGGAATGTCCCAGTGCCAGCCATGCCTGCCGGGGGCCGCTGCCGCCGGCCATATCCTTGAGAATCTCGACCGACGCCGTCAGCGCCATGCCGCCATCGATCATCAGCGTCTCGTCGCGCTTGTAGTCGGCAGAGTGCAGCACCAGGCCGCGCGACGGCTCGACAGGTCCGCCGAACAGTACCGCCCGGTCGGCCTCGGACGGCGGCACGTCGATGCCGAGTTGCTTGTAGACTTGGCCGAGCGGGAGATCGTCGACGCTGTTGTTGACGATGATGCCGAGCGCGCCATCGTCGTCATGCTTGCAGATAAAGACCACACTCCGGCGGAAGCGCTCGTCCGGCATGGACGGCGCGGCGACCAGGAAGCGGCCGACCAACGAGGCGGCGGGGGAGCTGGACCCGGGCATGGCGATATGATCTTCCAAATCCATGGGGATTGTCCGGTCAAAGGTCAAGCCGGGGACCCTCGCCATGGACAAATCTTCACCCCTCCCCTACGTTTCGGCCTTCAAAGACCGCTCCGACGGGGCGGCGTTTCAAGGAGCGTCCATAATGGCCAAAGTCGGCGACAAGGTGCCCAGCGCCACGTTGCGCATGCTGGGGGCAGAAGGCCCCAAGGCGGTAACGACGGAAGAACTCTTCGCACAAGGCAAGAAGGTAGTCGTGTTCGCGCTACCAGGTGCGTTCACCCCCACTTGAAGCGCCAAGCATGTGCCAGGTTTTCTGGCCAACATTGATGCGATCAAGGCCAAGGGCGTGTCCGACGTCGCCTGCCTCTCGGTGAACGACGCTTTCGTGATGGGTGCCTGGGGCAAAGACCAGAAGGTCGGCGACAAGATCCTTATGCTGGGCGACGGCAATGCCGAATTCACCGAAGCCATGGGTCTCACCATGGACGGTTCCAAGTTCGGTCTCGGCAAGCGCAGCCAGCGCTACGCCATGATCGTCCAGGACGGCGTCATCAAGGAGCTTCTCGTCGAGAAGCCCGGCGCCTTTGAGGCCTCGACGGCCGAGAACGTTCTGAAGCATCTCTAGCGCAGCGCCTCCGGCGCAGCCAAGATCGGCGGCGGGATGACAAGTCCCGCCGCCTTCTTTTTGGAACACCAATGACTTCGGCAGAGCCACCCGTCTTCACCGGCCTCTTTCCGGTCAATGGCGCCACCCGCCTCTACGGCACGATCGGCGATCCCATCCGCCAGCTGCGCGTAACAGGGATCATGCCGCAGGTCTTTGCCGCGGTCGGCGCCAATGCCGTCTGGCTGCCGTTCGAAGGCGGCGCCGACCTGCTGCCGGTGATGCTTCAGGCGCTGGGCAGCCTGCGCAATCTCGGCGGCTTCACCGTCACCATCCCGCACAAGACCGCGATCCTGCCCCTGCTGGGGCGAACGACGCGACGCGCCGAGGCTTCGGGCAGCGTCAACCTGGTGCGGCGCGATCCGGACGGCGTCCTCTCCGGCGACATCGTCGACGGCACAGGCTTCGTCCGCGGACTGGAAGCGCAAGGCCATCGCGTGCGCGGCGCCAGCATCTGGCTGGTCGGTCTGGGCGGCGCCGGCGGCGCCATTGCCGCGGCACTCTGTGAGGCCGGCGTCGGACGACTGCTCGTCACCGAAATCGACGCCGCGCGCGCGGAAATCGCGATCGACCGCCTGCTGCGGCACTATCCCGACGTCCCGGTGGCGGAAGTGGCAACACCGCCCAAGGGCGTCCACATCGCCATCAACGCCACGCCGCTAGGACTTCGCCCCGGCGACCCGCTGTCGTTCGACCCGATGACGCTCGACTCCGACGCGCTGGTGGCCGACGTCATCATGAGCCCGGTCGAGACGCCCCTGCTGCAGCGCGCCCGCGCGCATGGGCGGCGGATCCACCACGGCCGCCACATGCTCGACCACCAGATCCCGCTCTACCTCGAGTGGTTCGGCATCGACGCCAAGGGCATCGACATCGTGGCGCTGGTGCGGTCGATCGGCACCTGAGGCATTTCGCGACGCCTGAATGTCGGGAAATGCGGCCTGCCGGCCCAAGCCCTTGATCCGGCAACGGAAAGGACGACCGTTTCCCGACACCCTCCTGTCGATTTATTGGCCTCGTGTCGAAAAAATGCCGCGTCGGAAAAGTCGGCCTACAGCGTCACGCCACCGTTCACGTGGATGGTCTGGCCAGTGATGTAGCTGGCCGCCGGCGAGCAGAGGAACGCGATCGCGGCCGCGACCTCGGTCGTCTTGCCGTAGCGGCCCATCGGCACCAGGGCGCTCATTTCCTGCATGCGGGCGAGCGACAGGGCGACATGGGCGCCGGCGTCCTTCTCGATCAGCCCCGGCGCCACACAGTTGACCGTGCCGCCCGACGGCGCGAGCTCGACGGCGAAGGCGCGGGCGAGCGCCTCGACGCCGGCCTTGGCCGCCGCGGAGACGGGAAAGCTCGGCAGGCCGCGGGCAAAGGCATGGGCCACGAAGGAGGATACGCCGACCATGCGGCCGCCGACGCCGGCCTTGATCAGCCAGGGTTTGGCCGCGGTGGCGAATTCATAGAAGGCCGAGGTCATCGACGCGATGCTGGCGTCCCAGGTGGCGCGATCGACCTCGCCGATCGGCCGGCGGTCGGCGAAGCCCGCATTGCTCACCACGACGTCGAGCCGTCCGAACCTGGCCACGGTTTCCTCGACGAGGCGCTGGGCCGTGCCCGGCTGACTGAGATCGCCCTCGAGGTACAGCGCTTCGGCACCGCTGCCGCGGACCGCATCGGCCACTTTCTCGGCGCCCGCACGATTCTTGCGGGCATGCACCACAAGGGCGGCATTCGGCGTGGCCAGCGCACGGGCCGCGGCGGCGCCGATGCCCGAGGACGCGCCGGTGATCAGGATGACTCGCTGGGGAGAAGGCATGGTCGAAGCAGTAAAGTTCCCCAAGCCTAACGGCAAGCTTCGCGCACGGCGGGGGCCAGATGTTCCGCGAACCGGCGTGCGCCCTGCGCTGAGAAATGGCCGTTGTCGACAAAGTCGGCGCCCACGAAAGAGTCGATCGGCGCATCGACATAGACGTCGCCCAGCGCCTGTGCCGTGCGCTTCAGAATCTCGTTGAGGCGTTGCAGCAATGGCCACACGTCGCGGTCGCGCACCAACGGCAGCCAGCCGTACCGCCCGTCGCCCTGCAGTTGCGCGCGATTGAGCACCTGCCCGACCCAGACGGTGGCAACACCACGCTCCCGGTTGATGGCAGAGATCGCCCGGATATTGCGTTCATAAAGCGCCTCCAGAGCGGGATCGCGGCTGCTCGACGGTTTGCCGCCATAGGGATCGGCAGAGTAGCGGACGGTGTCCACGTCCGCGCTGACGAGGCGCGCCAGCAGCGTCAGCACCGGTGAAAACGTGACATGCGAGCCGCCGATCCGGCGCACCTTGAGCGAGTCGACCTGACTCGGCAGATGGAAGTCGGCATAGCCGGGATCCAGGTTCGGGATGTGGGCGTTGCGCAGATCGTTCCAGCCGACATAGTAGATCGCGCAGCGCGGCGGCTTGCCGAACTTGGTCTGGTAGAAGGCCGTCTGGATAAGGTGCTCGACGGTCGAGTAGCCGGGCACCCCGTGGTTCACCACGAAGAAGCGCTCCGGGCCGAGCGCTTCGCCCAGCCGATCGCTCCAGGTATCGCCCTCGCTCGCGCCGATGTCGTAGGTCGTCGAACCGCCGAACGTCGCCACGACCGAGCGCGTGTCGAGGGCGTGGGGTGCCGGATCACGCCCGCGTGTGCCCTCCGAGGTATGGCTGATCTCAAGCCCGCTCGGACTGGTGATCCGCAGCGACGGGATCGGCACGGCCTGCAGCGAGGCATGCCACTGGAAGCGATGCGGCTCGGCGGCAATCGGCGGAAGCAGGGAGGGAATCCCGGCGTACCCGGCCCGGATCAGGACCCTGGAGCCCAGGCCCCACGACAGTTCGACCACGGCGAGGAGCAGGACAGCAGTCGCCAGCCGCGGCCAGCGGGCCAGCGCCAAGACCAGAACCAGCAGCGCCAGGACATAGAGAAAGTACTGCGCGCGAGGCCCGTCGTGGCCCAGCCTGTCAGCCGCTGCCATCCCTCCGGCAGTGGCGACGACGACAACCGCCAGAAACAGCGCGCACAGGACGGGAATCGCTCGCTCGATCCGATAGGGCCGGCGGAGACCGGCGTAAGCGAGGATCGGCTTCAACATGAGAGGGTATCAGGAAAATGGCGCGCCCGAAGAGATTCGAACTCCTAGCCTTCTGATTCGTAGTCAGATGCTCTATCCAGTTGAGCTACGGGCGCACGGCCGAGCGCCTCCCACGAGGCGGCCAGCAAGAAGGCGCGCACCCTAATGAAACTGGCCCGGGGTTGCAAGTCGTCGAACGGCCTGCCCGAAAGCTTGCAAAACGCCGCACAATGGTCGCCAAGTACCTCAGCTGCCTTGGGAATCGACGCTTGTCGAAAATCGACGCTTGTCGGTTTCCCTTGCTTTCAAGTACCATCACAGGCATCTGGATTTGGGGATTGGTGCCCCGAATTGTGCTCGCCCTATAGTGGGCAGCCGATGCGGAGGCGCCCAATGATGATGCTAGGGCAGTTTCGAGGCCAATGATGGCGCTAAGAGTCCAACGATCCGTGCTTCTCTTGGCGGCGGTCGTTTTAAGCGGATGCGGCGAGGCTGGCATTTTCGCGCCCGCCGGCAGCCAGACACCCTCGAATCCGGCGGTCAGCCAGACGGGCACCCAGACCGTGCGGCAGCGTATTCAGCAGTTGCGCGCCGATCAGGCGGCGCTGGCCAATGGTATCTCCCAACAGCAGGCCCAGCTCAACGCGACCCGAAGCCAGCTTTCGAGCGATTCCGCGGCCTACAGCGGCTTGGTCAATGGCATCACCTCGCGCCTGCAGACCGGCACGACGCCGGGCAATCCCGATCTCGTAAACCAGTGGAACGCCGCGCAAGCCAAACTCGACGACGCCACCCTGGGCGTGGGCCGGCTGAATTCGCTGGCCACTCAGGTGACGACGCAGGCGTCGGTGGCGGGCTATCTGCTCGAGAACGTGCGCGCGACCTTCGCGGTCGGCGGCGCGGTCGACGAGGACCACCGCAACCTGCGCGCCATCGAGGGCGAGACCACCCGCTCGATGCAGCAGATCGACCGGCTGATCGCCGACCTCAACGCCCAGATCGGCCGCGAGAACGGTTTTCTCGCCCGTGAGCGCACCAACCTGGCGGCACTGTCCTATGGTGTGAACCTCGGCCGTCTCGGCAACCCGCCCGGCGTCGGCCGCGGCGCCCCGACGGTCTCGCAGCGGCGACCCGTTCCGCTGCAGTAGGCGCGCCGGCGGCCGCCTTGGCGGCCCTATCCCTCCACCGTAACCGCAACTTCACGTAACTCCAGCGGATCGGTAACTTCCGCCACCGATGTTGCGCTCTTTCACGAGCGCAACATGTCCCCATCGACCGATCCCGGCACCGATCCTCCCACCCGGCGACAGCGCTGGCTGTCCGTGCTGGCCAAGGCACCGGCGCCGCGCCTGGAGGCCCTGTGGGACGGTCTCGGACCGGTACCGGCCTACACGCTGCTGCGACGTCCCGAGATTGGCCTCGTGATGGTGCAGGGCCGCATCTCGGGCAGCGGCGCGCCGTTCTGCGCCGGCGAAATGACCGTAACCCGCGCGGCGGTGCGATTGCAGGGCGGCCAGATCGGCATCGGCTATGTCGGCGGTCGCCACCCGCGTCAGGCGGAGATCGTGGCAACCATCGACGCGCTCGGCCACTTGCCGGAGTGGCATGAGGAGGTCGAGGCGAAGATCGTGACTCCGCTTGCGACAGAAATGGAGGCTCGCCATCGCCTCGCGGCTGCCAAGGCCGCCGCCACCAAGGTGGATTTCTTCACCGTCGCCCGCGAGGCCGGCACATGAGCTACACTTTGGGCACACACGACATTGCGGCAGGCTTCGTCGATCCGCCGCACGAGTCGCAGCGCGTTTTTCGTGGCGTGCTCGACGCCTTCTCCCATCCCGGCCGCATCGTGACCGTGGACGATGCGCCGGCCCCGCCTGGCGGGCTCTGCTGTGCCACGGCGGCCTTCCTGCTTACTCTGATCGATCGCGACACGCCGCTCTGGCTGGCCCCTGAATTCGACACGCCCGAGGTTTGCGACTTCGTTCGCTTCCACACCGGCGCGCCGATCGTGGGCGGCCGCGCCGAAGCGACCTTCGCCGTCCAGGCCCACGACCAGCCGTTGCTATTCGACAGTTTCAACATCGGGACGGATACCTATCCCGACCGCTCCGCCACGCTGGTGATCGAGGTCCCAGTGCTCGGTGCCGGTCCGGTGCGGACCTGGCGCGGGCCCGGCATCGACGGACAGGCAAGCGTCGCCGTTGCGGGTCTTGATCACACGTTCTGGCTCGACTGGGCCGCCAATCACAGCCTGTTTCCCTGCGGCGTCGACGTCGTGTTCGCCGCCGGCTCGCAACTGCTCGCGCTGCCGCGCGCCATCGCGGTGGAGGCCTGATCATGTATGTCGCGGTCAAGGGCGGCGAGACGGCCATCGCCCATTCGCTCGACCTTCTCGCCGACAAGCGGCGTGGCGACCGCGGCGTGGCCGAAGTCTCGCTCGACCAGATCGACCAGCAGCTTGGCCTCGCCGTCGATCGCGTGATGACCGAAGGTTCCTGCTACGACCGCGCGTTGGCGGCGCTCGCCATCAAGCAGGCGCGTGGCGATCTCGTCGAGGCGATTTTCCTGCTGCGGGCCTATCGCACGACGCTGCCGCGGTTCGGCGATACGGAGCCGCTCGACACCAGCCGCATGGTGGCCGAACGCCGCATCTCGTCCACTTTCAAGGACGTGCCCGGTGGCCAGGTGCTGGGCCCGACCTACGACTACACCCACCGGCTGCTCGATTTCTCGTTGGCGGCGGCAGCCGAGCGACCCGAGGCGCAGACGGCACCCGCCGACACCGCTACTTCATTGCCGCGGGTCGGCGACATCCTGGAGCGCGAAGGCATGCTCGAGTCGGCGCCGGCAGCGACGGCCGACGAGGCGCAGGACCTCACACGCCAGCCGCTCGTGTTCCCCGCGGCGCGGCCGGTGCGCCTGCAAAACCTGGCGCGCGGCGACGAGGGCTTCCTGCTGGCGCTCGGCTATTCGACGCAGCGCGGCTACGGCAACAACCATCCCTTCGTGGGCGAGATCCGCTTCGGGTCGGTGCCGGTCTCCTTCGTGCCTGAGGAGCTGGGCTTCGCCATCGAGATCGCGGAGATCGACCTCACCGAATGCGACATGGTCAACCAGTTCGCGGGCTCGCACGACGTGCCGCCGCAGTTCACTCGCGGCTATGGACTGGCCTTCGGCCACGCCGAACGCAAGGCGATGGCCATGGCGCTTGTCGATCGGGCGCTCCGCGCCGAGGAACTTTCCGAGGCGGCCACATCGCCAGCGCAGGACGAGGAATTCGTGCTGGCGCACAGCGACAATGTCGAGGCCTCGGGCTTCGTCCAGCACCTCAAGTTGCCGCACTATGTCGACTTCCAGTCCGAGCTCGTGGTCGTTCGCGCGCTGCGCGCCGAGGTCGAGGCACGCAACCAGGAAGCGGCGCTCAGCCGGGCCGCAGAGTAGATCATGCCTGACACCGCTATCCAGGACGGCGCGTACAACTACGCTTACCTCGACGAGCAGACGAAGCGGATGATCCGCCGTGCGATCCTGAAGGCGGTCGCGGTGCCGGGCTACCAGGTGCCGTTCGGTGGCCGCGAGATGCCGCTGCCCTACGGATGGGGCACCGGCGGCATCCAGGTGACCGCAGCGATCATCGGGCGCGACGATACGCTGAAAGTGATCGACCAGGGCGCCGACGACACCACCAACGCCGTCAGCATCCGCCGCTTCTTCGCGCGCGTGGCCGACGTCGCCACCACGACGCGCACCGGGGACGCCACCGTCATCCAGACGCGCCACCGCGTGCCAGAGACACCGCTCAAGGAGGGCCAGATCCTGGTCTTCCAGGTGCCGATCCCCGAGCCGCTGCGCATGCTGGAGCCGCGCGAGACCGAGACCCGCACCCTGCACGCGCTCAGCGAATACGGCGTCATGCAGGTGAGCCTCTACGAAAGCATCGCCCGCCACGGCCGCATCGCCAAGACCTACAACTATCCAGTGCTGGTGAACGGCCGCTACATCATGAGCCCTTCGCCGATCCCCAAGTTCGACAACCCCAAGCTCGACCGCAGTCCGGCGCTGCAGCTCTACGGCGCCGGCCGCGAGAAGCGCATCTATGCGGTGCCGCCCTACACGCCGGTGAAAAGTCTCGATTTCGACGACCATCCCTTCGAGATCGAGACCTGGAGCGAGAGCTGCGCGCTCTGCGGTTCGAAGGAGAGCTTCCTCGACGAGATGATCGTCGACGATACGGGCAAGCGCCTGTTCCTGTGCTCCGACACCGACTGGTGCCAGGAGCGTCAGGGGGAACGCGAGGGCGCTCCGCCGGAAGTACCGGCCAAATGACCGGCAGGCCGCTTCTGTCAGTCCGCGAGCTCACCAAGCGCTTCGGCAACCGCGTGGCCTGCTGCGACGTGGGCTTCGACCTGTGGCCCGGCGAGGTGCTGGGCATCGTGGGCGAATCAGGCTCGGGCAAGACCACGCTGCTGAACTGCCTGGCCGGGCGGATGACACCCGATGCAGGGTCGGTCATCTACGACTCGAACGCGTCGGGCCTCGTCGACGTCCATCGCCTGAGCGAGGCCCGCCGGCGGCTGCTCACGCGGACCGAATGGGGCTTCGTCAATCAGGATGCGCGCGAAGGCCTGCGCATGGGCGTCAGTGCCGGCGCCAATATCGGCGAGCGGCTGATGGCGATCGGCGAGCGTCACTATGGCGAGATCCGCCAGACCGCCACGGACTGGCTCGGCCGAGTCGAGATCGAGCTGGATCGTCTCGACGACCGGCCGACAGACTTCTCGGGGGGCATGCGCCAGCGTCTGCAGATCGCGCGCAATCTCGTGAGCAACCCGTGGCTTGTGTTCATGGACGAGCCGACCGGCGGTCTCGACGTCTCGGTGCAGGCGCGCATTCTCGACCTGCTGCGCGGGCTGGTAGAGAACCTGCATTTGTCCGCCGTGCTGGTGACGCACGATCTCGGCGTCGCCCGCCTGCTCACGCACCGTCTGATGGTGATGCAGGGCGGTCGGGTGGTCGAGGATGGCCTCACCGACCAAGTGCTCGACGATCCGCAGCACGCCTACACCCAGATGCTCGTCGCCTCGATCCTGCCCGCCTGACCGCCATGCCGCCCGATCCGACCCAACCCGTGCTCCGCGTCTCCCACCTCAGCAAGTCCTTCGTCGTTCACGCCCAGGGCGGTCTCGCGCTGCCGGTGCTGCGGGACGTGTCGCTGGCGGTTTCGCCCGGTGAGTGCGTGGCGCTGGTGGGGCGGTCCGGCGCCGGCAAGAGCACGCTGCTGCGCTGCCTCTACGGCAACTACCGCGCCGATGCGGGCTCGATCCGGGTCCGTCACCGCAACGACAATGTCGAACTTGCCGGCGCCGAGCCAAGGGTGACGCTCGACGTGCGCCGCCGGACGCTGGGCTTCGTCAGCCAGTTCCTGCGCGTCATTCCGCGCGTGCCGGCGATCGATGTCGTGGCCGAGCCGGCGCTCCGGCTGGGAGCCACGGAAACCGAGGCGCGCCGGCGCGCCGAATTCCTGCTGGGCGTGCTGGGCATTCCGCCGCGCCTGTGGCTGCTGCCGCCGGCTACTTTCTCCGGCGGCGAGCAACAGCGCGTCAATATCGCCCGCTCCCTGATCGTCGACTATCCGATCCTGCTGCTCGACGAGCCGACCGCCTCGCTCGACGAAGGCAACCGCGCCGGCGTGGTCGAGCTGATCAACCAGCGGCGCGACGCCGGTACCGCGATCGTCGGCATCTTCCATGACGCCGCCGTCCGCGATGCCGTGGCGACCCGCATCCACGACGTCGTCCCGCCGGGAGCCCAGCCATGAGTACCGAGATCATCCTGACCAACGCCCGGATCGTCACGTCCGACGCCGAGTTCGATGGCACGGTCGTCGTTCGCGATGGCCGGATCGCCGATGTCGCTCCCGGGCGCTCGCATGCACCGAGCGCGATCGACCTCGACAGCGACTACCTCGTGCCGGGCCTGGTCGAACTGCACACCGACAACATGGAAAAGCATTTCTCGCCGCGGCCCGGCGTAAAATGGCCGAGCCTGTCCGCCGTCATGGCACACGACACCCAGATCGCCGCCGCCGGCATCACGACTGTGTTCGACTCGCTGGCGCTGGGCGACGTGCGCGGCGACACCGACCGGGTGCTCAACCGCGAGCGCATGATCGAGGCGGTGCTCACGGTGAGCGACCGACGCATGAGCCGGGCCGAGCACCGGCTCCATCTGCGCTGCGAGATCGTGGCCGACGACGCCGTCGAAGCGATCGACCGCTGGATCGACCTTCCCCTCGTTGGGCTGATCTCGATCAACGACCATACGCCGGGTCAGCGCCAGTTCCTCGATCCGGAGAAGCTCCGGCACTATCACACCAGGAAGTACGGCATGACCAATGCCGAGTTCGAGACCTTCAGTGCCCTTGCCATCAAGCTGCATCACAAGAATGCCGCGCACAACCGCCGCGAGGCCGTGGCCCGCGCCCAGGCGCGCGCCCTGCCGATCGCCAGTCACGACGACGCCACGTGGGCGCACGTGGCAGAGGCGGTCGAGAACGGCATGACCATCGCCGAATTCCCGACGACCCACGAGGCCGCTGCGGCATCGCGCGAGGCGGGCCTCGCCGTGCTGGTGGGCGCGCCCAACCTCGTCATGGGCGGCTCGCACTCCGGCAACGTTGCCGCCATCGATCTCCTGCAGGCGGGGCAGGCCGACATTTTGTCGTCCGACTATGTGCCGGCCAGCCTTATGGAAAGCATCTTCAGGCTGCCGGCGACGGATGCGGGCATCTCGCTGCCGCAGGCGGTGCGACTGGCCTCGCTCAACCCGGCACGGGCCGTGGGGCTCGCCGACCGCGGCGAGATCGCTTCCGAGCGGCGCGCCGACCTGGTGCGCGTCCACGTGCTCGAAGGGGCACCGCTCATCCGCACGGTGTGGCGCGAAGGCCACCGCGTGGTCTGACGTGACGCTACTCGTCAATGCGCCGCTGTTCTACGTGATGGGACCTTCCGGCGCCGGCAAGGACTCCGTGCTCGCACGCGCCCGGGCCCTGCTGCCGGCCGACACGTCGGTCGTGTTCGCCCACCGCTACATCACGCGACCGCCGGACGCGTCGGGCGAGAACCACGTGGCGCTGAGTGTTGCCGAGTTTGCGATGCGGCGCGCCCACGGTCTGTTCGCCTTCCATTGGCAGGCGCATGGCAATCACTATGGCATCGGCCGCGAGATCCACGCCTGGCGCAAAGCAGGCCTCACCGTGGTCGTGAGCGGATCGCGCGAGCACTTCCAGGAAGTGGCCGGCGTCGACCCCGAGACCTATCCCGTCCTGATCACCGCGCCCATCGAGCTTCTGCGCAACCGTCTGGCCGTACGCGGTCGCGAGGACCAGGCGGCTGCCGCCCGGCGCCTCGAGCGCAGCGACGCCTACGACGTGCACGACCCCCGATTGATCACCATCACGAACGACGGTCCGGTCGATGACGCGGCCCGGACGCTGGTCACGGCGCTTGCCATGTCTCGGTCCGTACCCGCCGCCCGCCTCCGAGCCTGAAGCGCGCCAGCACGGTGAAGGGCCGGCCCACATCGGGCTGGCGGAAGATGCAAAGGTCGTTCACCGGCAGCGGCTGCTCGAGGACGCCCGCGAAGCGCTGCTTGAGAATGGTCTCGACCGTCGCCCGCTCGCTGGCTTCGCGAAGCCTTCCGGTCAACGTGAGGTGGAACCGCCACTCGTCGAGAACGTAGGGGTAGCCCCAGCGCGACAGCAGGACGTCCTGGCGCGGCGTGAGACCAGCAGCGCGGCGACGTGCGAGTTCCGGCTCGTCGGCTGGCCGGCGGAACTCGTCGAACTCCACCACGCAGCGATCGGCGAGATCCTGCAGCTCGGCGCAACGCGTCGCCGGCACCAGTGCCAGGAAACCCGACAGCTCGGCCAACTCGATGGCCGGCACTGCGAAAGCACGCTGGCCGGCTGCGAACCGGCCGACGGCCTCCACAAAATCGCCTTCCGACAGTTCATCGGCCAGCGTCATCGGTGCTTTCAGCGTGCCGTGGAAGCCGTACAGGCTGGGCTCCGCCACGATCTCCGCATGGCGTTCGGGGTGAAGACCCGGGACCGGGCGAACGGCGCGGGTCTGTCCGGTCTCGGGATTGCGTCCCAGCCACTGGCTCGCGATTGCGTTGAGCGCGGCTTCGGGTCGCGGAGCATAGTAGAGCGCGTAGCGCTGGGTCAAACCGTAGGTCCCCGCCGGCCGATGAGGGCGAACCGCAGCTGGCCGGAAACGAAGTCGATGACGGCGACGGCAACCAGGATCATGAGAATGATGAACGATGCCTGCTGCAGTTCGAGCGTGCGGATGGCCTCCGCCAGATATAGTCCAATCCCGCCGGCGCCAACGATGCCGATGATCGTGGCCGAACGGGTGTTCGATTCGAAGTAGTACAGGACCTGGCTGGCGAGCACAGGGAAAACCTCGGGCAAAATGCCGAAGCGCACCCCCAGGATGCGGCCGCCCCCCGCCGACGTAATTCCTTCGGCAGGCTTGCGGTCGGCCGCCTCCATCGCCTCGGAGAAGAGTTTGCCGAAGCTGCCGATGTCGGACGTCATGATCGCAAGCACCCCGGCGAACGGTCCCAGCCCGACGACGTTGATCCAGATCAGGGCCCACACGAGAATGTCGACGCTGCGGATCGTGTCGAGCGTCCGGGCCGGATCGGGGAGGGCTTCGACGTGGACCGTGAGGATGTCGGCGCCGAG
>RGPT01000390.1 GCA_010032545.1 Alphaproteobacteria bacterium | reverse complement strand
TCGGCCGCCGGCGGCCGAGCCTGCGGTCTTGCCGTCGAGGCCCCCGGTATCGTGCCGGATCCGAAAGGCGGCGTGGCGATGAAGGGGCCGATCGCGATCGGCGCGATGACGGCGGAGATGTTCCAGCTTGAAAGCGCGGAAGGCTTGCCAGCCAATCAGGTGGCGTGGGGCAGGCTTGCCGGGGACGCGTCGTTGAGCGAGGTGATGAAGGTTCGTCGGCTTTATGTCGACCTGATGGAGAAGACGCGCCCGATCGCGCAGCAGAAGGGATCGAACCTGCTGGCGCAGATCCTGGCCACGCTGCAGGACGGCCACAGGTTTCCCGGCGCGCCCAACGTCGCCCAGCCGGTGCGCTTCGCGATGCTGATCGGCCACGACACCAACATCGCCAACATCGCGGGCCTGCTCAATCTCGGCTGGCAGATTCCCGGCTTCCAGGAGAACGACGCCTCGCCCGGGGGCGCGCTCGCCTTCGAGCTCCTGAAGGAGGTTCGTACCGGGCAGCGCTACGTACGGCTCGCCTACTATGCCCAGACGCTGCAGCAGCTTCGCCAGGCGACGCCGCTCAACCTCGACAATCCGCCCGGCATGGTGGCGGTGCCCCTGCAGGCCTGCAGCGGACAGGAATACAACCGCGCCTGTCCGCTGCAGCGTTTCGTCGAGATCGCCACGGCGGCGATCGACCCGGGCTGTGTGACGATCAAGCCGTAGGAAGTCAGCCGAGGAGAATCAGGCCGGCGGGGCGACCGACAGGCCCTTGACCTTGTGGCGCTCGATCAGCTCGGCGACCAGGCCCGACTTCTTGGCCTTCTCGACGAAGTCGGCGAGGAATGCCGCGCCGGCGAGGTTGGCCTTGGCGGTGCCGATGGCCTGTTGCACGGCGGTGAACTTGCCGTCGAGGATCTTGAGGCCCGGCGCCTTGGTGACGTCCTTCAATAGATGCGCACGCCCTTCTTGTCGACGTCGGCGATGGAGGTGATGGGCGAGCCCGCCGGCACCATGTAGGTCGCCTCGATCTCGCAATAGGCGGCGCTGAAGGCGATCTTCTCGGCGCGCTGCGGCTCGGCACCGATCAGGCCGATGTCCCAGACGTTCTTGCCGACCTGGTCGCCCAGTTCTCCCGGCGTCTTGAAAGGCACGTACTGGACCGGCACGCCCAGCGCCGCGGCGGCGGCGCGCGCCATGTCGGGCGACACACCCACGGGCTCGGCGTTCGCACTGCGGCCGGTGACCAGCAGGAAGTTGGAGAGATTGATGCCGGCGCGCAGGACGCCGGTGGGAGCCAGTTCGGATCGTGCTTTGTCGGTCATGGGCTCAGTCTATACTGAACAAAAGGGAGAATGAAACGCACATGAGTGCTGGCATCGTCGTCGAGACCACGTCCGGGAAAGTGCGCGGCGAAATGGAGCGCGGCGTCAGCGTCTTCAAGGGAATTCCCTATGCTGCACCGCCGTTGGGGCCACTGCGCCTGCGGCCGCCGCGCAAACCCGAGCCCTGGACGGGCGTGCGCGAGGCCGTGAACTACGGCAACCGGTCGATGCAGAATGACAATGTCTTCGCCCTGCCGCCCGATCTGCTGAAACTCTTCACTCTCGGCGGCCGCGAGAAGTGCGACGAGGATTGTCTCTACCTCAACGTCTGGTCGTCGGGCGTATCGGGCGCCAGGCGGCCCGTCCTGTTCTGGTGCCATGGCGGCGCCTTCATCACCGGCTCCGGCTCCTCGCCCTGGTCCGACGGCGCCAACCTCTGCCGCACCGACGATGTCGTGGTCGTCTCCTTCAATCATCGCCTGGGTGCGCTGGGCTATCTTCATCTTGAAGACATCGCGGGCGACGATTTTGAAGGCGCCGGCACCGCCGGCGCGATGGATATCGTGGCCGCCCTCGAATGGGTGCGGGACAATATCGCGGCCTTCGGCGGCGATCCCGGCAACGTCACCATCTTCGGCGAGTCCGGCGGCGGCGCCAAAGTGTGCGTGCTGATGGCGCTGCCCGGCGCCAAGGGGCTCTTTCACAAGGCCATCATCCAGAGCGGCCCCGCCGTGCAGATGGCCGAGCGCCGGGACGGCACCAACACCGC
>RGPT01000389.1 GCA_010032545.1 Alphaproteobacteria bacterium | reverse complement strand
GATCAGAAGCGACCACTTGTCGCCGAGCACGTCAAGCCCGGAACTGACGGGGCAGGGCGAGCGCCAGGTCACGCCGCCAACTTCCGATTCCGCTGCCATGTCGCCTCCTATCGGGCGATGGACGCTGCCATCTCGGTGAGCGACGCGTCCATCGGCGTCGGCTGCCATCCAAGTATGTCGAAGGTCGCCTGATTGTCGAACGCGGCCCGCTTGCCGATCATGGGAAGCAGTCCCTTGGCCTCCCGGTCGAAGAGGCTCATCATCTTGATCGCCACACGCGGGGCGTTTCGCTTCGGGGCCTTCGTGTAGCCCGCCTCGCGGAGCACCGCCGCCACGTCGCGCATGCTCACGGGCTCAGCCGTCGCCGCGATGAAGCGCTTGCCGGCCGCGTCGGCAGCGGTCATTGCGGCCACGTGCAGCTTGGCCACGTCGCGCACGTCAACCATGCCCATGGCGATGTCGGGGATCATCGGCATCTTGCCGCCGATCATGTCGGTCATCAGGGCCACGCTCTGACCGTCGATCTCTGCGCCGAGCGACGGACCGAAGACGACGCCCGGATTGATGACTGCGAGTTCCATCTCGCCGCCGGCCACCGCATCCCAGGCGGCCTGCTCGGCAAGGGTCTTGCTCTTCGGGTAGGCACCGATGTTCGCGCTCGTGTCCGACCATGCATCGGGCCCGTAGCGGCCGCTCGGCTTGCCGGTGATCATGGCCGCGATGGATGATGTGAGCACCATGCGGCGCACGCCTGCGCGCTGCGCAGCGCCGATCACCCGACGGGTGCCCTCGACGGCGGGTTCGATCAGCTCGTTCTCGTCCTTCGGCTCGGCCAGGAAGAAGGGGGACGCCACGTGGAGCACGTAGGAGCATCCCTTCATGGCCTCGTCCCAGCCGTCGTCTGACAGCAGGTCGGCCTTGACGAAGGTCAGCTTCTCGACCGGCGCGACCTCCGCAATCGCGGCCCTCGTGGCGTTGGCCTTCGACAGGGATCGAACGGTTCCGACCACCTCGTACCCCTCATTGAGCAACTCGGCAGCGCAGTACTGGCCGATATAGCCGGTGATGCCGGTGACGAGAACGCGTTCAGCCATGTCGAGGCCTCTTTCAGCAAACGGGTGGGTTTCACTTGCACGATGCAATCTAAACGTGTCACTTGCATTATGCAACCCAAACGGATGCCGATCTCAATGGGCGCGGCAGGACTCGAACCTGCGACCGAGGGATTATGAGTCCCCTGCTCTAACCAGCTGAGCTACGCGCCCTTGGCCATATCTAAGCGCCTTTGGCGATCGGGCCGCCGCCCGAGGTGCAGCCCGTCACTGGCACTCAGCGCAGGATGATCTCGCCGTCTGCCGTGGCGATGCCGCAGGCGTGAATGCCCGGCCCGGTACCCGGCTCGTACCGCACTGGCAGGCCGTGGTCGGGGCCGAGCCAGCCATCGAGCACCGGGGCGAAGTCGCCGACCTCCACGAACGTGTAGCCGGTGGGGGCGCACGTGTGGCCGGCGGCTTCGTAGCGCGCGGCGTTCACCCGGGCACGCACCTCGGGGTCGCCGTTCAGCTTGAGGAAGAACGGCAGCGGGTACTGCGGCATGCCGGCGCTTCGGAACACCAGCTCGTCGGCGTCGTCGGTGCGTGCCTGGCCTGAGCGGATGGGCAGACCTCGTCGCTCGGCGGCGTCGTCCAGGTCGGTCACGCCCAGGCACCACCACAGCACGCGGTCCTGCCCCTGCAGAGTGGCGGCAAGCCAGGCGCCGTCGGCCTTGGAGGTGTCATCGATGCCGAGGATCTCGAGAAAGCAGTCGGGCCCCAGCGGCACGATGCGGTTGGCGGTGCCGCCCAGGTGCGGGGATCCGGCCACGCTGCCCAGCCCGAACTCCTCGCGCAGGCGCTCGCATGCCGCGTCGGCATCCACCACGCCATAGATCACGTGGTCGATCCAGAAGCCCTCTTCGTTCACTGCCTGTCCTCCTGAGCGATGCCTGTGCGGCTACGGGCTGACGATGATGAGCGCCACCGAGGCGATCATCAGGATGATCCCACCTGCGCTCAGCACGCTGAGCGCCAACTGATGGGGATGCGCGTACGCACCCTCGTC
>RGPT01000388.1 GCA_010032545.1 Alphaproteobacteria bacterium | reverse complement strand
CCTGCCAGTCGATGCGATCGACCTTGTAGACGACACCGTCGATATCGTAGGGCAGCGACGGCCGCTCAGCGCCCATTTTGCGATAGTAGTCGAGCACCTGCTGCGGCGTCCGGCAGAGCTTGCTGAGGGGATTGACCCGGAAACCCCAGTCCTTCAACAGCTCAAGATAGTCGCTGTGCGTCTTCCAGGTGGTCGGCTCGGCCAGGCCCCAGGCATAGGCGAAGAAGCGCAGGGGACGGCTGGCCGTGACATCAGGGTCGATCTGGCGCAGCGACCCCGCCGCGGCGTTGCGCGGGTTGGCAAAGGTCTTCTCCTCGGCCTCTTCCTGGCGCTTGTTCATTTCCTGGAACGCCTTGCGCTCCATGTAGACCTCGCCGCGCACCTCGATGACCTTGGGCGCCTTGCCTTTCAGCTTGTGCGGGATGTCCTTCACGGTGCGCAGGTTGGCGGTGACGTCCTCGCCGGTGGCGCCGTCGCCGCGCGTGGCGCCGACGACGAGCTCGCCGTCCTCGTAGCGCAGGCTGATCGACAGCCCGTCGATCTTGGGTTCGCAGGCGAGCGCGATCTCGGCGTCCGGCGCGAGGTCCGTATCCTTCTCAAGCGCGCGATGCAGCTTCTCGAGGAAGGCCTGCAGATCCTCCTCGGCGAAGGCATTGTCGAGCGACAGCATGGGGCGGGCGTGCTTGACCTTCGCGAAGGACGTGGTCGGCGTCGGCGCCACCTTCTGCGTCGGGCTGAACATGTCGAGGAGCTGCGGAAAACGCTCCTCGATCGCCTTCAGGCGCTGCCGCAGCCTGTCGTAGTCCGCGTCGGAGATCTCCGGCGCGTCCTTCTCGTGATAGAGCCTGTCGTGATGGCCGATCTCCTCGGCCAGGCGCTTGTGCTCGGCGCGCGCCTGGCGCTCGGTCAGCTCGTCGACCTTCAGAGCGGCGACGACTTTCGCGGCCTTCGACATGTCAGCCCGCCACGGTCAACAGCTTGTCCGCGGCAGCCCGCGCTTCGGCCGTCACCTCGGCGCCCGACAGCATGCGGGCGATCTCCTCGCGGCGGCCTTTGGCATCGAGCTCGATCACGTCGGTGCTGGCGGCATTGCGGGTCGTGGTCTTGCGGATCAGCCAGTGCCGGTCGGCGATGGCGGCGACCTGCGGCGAGTGCGTCACCACAAGAACCTGGACATCGTGCGAGAGCTTCTTCAGCCGCTCGCCCACGGCCGCCGCGGTGGCGCCGCCGATCCCGGAATCGACCTCATCGAACACGATGGTAGCGGCATCGCCGACCTTGGCGAGGCAGACCTTCAGCGCCAACAGGAAGCGCGAGAGTTCGCCGCCCGACGCGATGCGCGCGATCGGCGCCGGCGGTGCGCCAGGATTGGTGGCAACGGTGAACTGCACCCGGTCGGTCCCTGCCTCCGACCACTCGGCCTCCGGCAAAGGCGCCAGACCGGTCACGAACTTCGCCTTCTCGAGCTTGAGCGGCGCCAGTTCGGCAGCGACCGCCTTGTCGAGGCGGATGGCCCCTTTCCGGCGGGATGCTGCCTGCGTCTCTGCGGCCGCGATGTAGCTTGCCCGGGCAGCCTCGGCTGCGGCGGCAAGATTCTTCAGGCCGGTTTCTCCCGAGTCGAGCGCCGCGATCTGGGACACCATTTTCCGGGCGAGTTCCGCCAACGCCGGGACCGCGACGCCATGCTTGCGCGCCGCGGCGCGCAGGGTGAACAGCCGTTCCTCGACCTTCTCCAGGCGGGCAGGATCGAATTCCAGCGCGTCGCGGGCAGCTTCGAGCTGCGCCTGTGCTTCGGTCGTCTCGCTCAGCGCCCGGTCAAGCGCCGCAAGCGGCGTGTCGAGGTGGCCGGCGGCCTTGTCGACGTTGCGCTCGATCAGCCGATGCGCGGCGGCAAGAGCGGCGATCGCGCCCCGGCCCTGCTCCAGTTCACCCAATGCCTGTGTCACGGCTTCGCCAAGGGCGCTGCCAGCGCGCAACAATTGCCGCTCCGCCGCCAGGACTTCCTCGTCGTCGGATTTGGGCGCCAGCGCCTCGAGTTCCTTGACCGCGTGGCGCAGGAAATCCTCGTCGCGCCGCGCCGCCTGGGCGGCCGCTTCGGCG
>RGPT01000387.1 GCA_010032545.1 Alphaproteobacteria bacterium | reverse complement strand
CGGCAACACATTCTCTAAGCCGCGCATCGGGGACGGCCCGACGAGCATCGCGGACGCGGCAAAGCCCGTGACCAGGACAAGCGCCAGAAGGCCGCGGCGAAGAAGTGAACCGCTCATCGCCGACCTCCCCCGAAACTGTGCCCGCCACCGCCGCCACCGAAACTGCGATTGCCGCCGTACGATCCGCCGCGCTGGGATTCACGATTGACCGACTGGCCGCGATCGACGCCGTTGAAGGCGCCACCGCCGCGGCTCTCCGACGGTGCCCGCGCGCTGGCATTCGCCCGCTCACCCGCACCGGCGCCACCGGCCCGCTCGCCGCTGCCGGCGCGCTGCTCGACGTTGGAACGGGCGGCGCCATCGCGCTGCCCGGCCTGGCCGCCGCGCAGTTCGTTCTGGAACTGCTGCCCGCGGTACTGGTCGCGCTCTGCCGAACCCGGCCGGTTCTGGCCGTACTTCTGCTGCAGCCCGCGGTCGCCATAGGGCACGCCGTCGCGATGCGCGGGGTCGTGCTGCCAGTTGCCGTCGGGGTAGCGATTGGCCTGGAAATTATTGGCGCTGATGTTGGTCGCCCGGTTGACGTTCACGTACGTATTGCCGCGGTTCCAGTTCCAGCCGCCGAACATGGCGGCCCCTGCAGCGACGCCGAGGCCGAACATCATGCCGGTCATCAGCGCCGCGCCGTAGTTGGGCGGCGGCGGGTAATACGGCGGCGGATAGGCCGGATAGGGCCAAGGACCGTAGGCCCAGGCCGGGTTGTAGTAGGGAACGTAGATCGTCTCCGGGTTGGCGGGCTCGATCACGATCGTGCTGCCGGCACCGGACCCCGCCGGCTGCGTCGTCACCTTCTGCTGTGGCGTGGTCTTGAGGTTGCCGGCCGCTGCCGCCTTGGCGCGCAGGCGCTGGACCGAATCGGCCACGTCCTTCTGCTGGGCGATCATCGCGTCGCCGACCTTCTGGGTCCAGTCGAGCTGATCGTTCATCATCTTGAGGACCTGCGGGAAGGCGGTCAGCGACTTCACGCTGACGTCCCAGTCCTTGTCCTTGACCGCGGCCACCGCCGCGTCGCCCTTGAGGTTGGGATTGGCAGCCGACCAGCGCGCCGCCTCGACGACCTCGAGCGGATAGCCCGCGGCCATCAGGGTCTGCGCCAGCAGGGCGTCGGGGTAGAGCGCGACCGGCGCCAGCATCTGGTCGAGCTGCTCGGCCGTATAGGGCTTGGAGCCGCTCTGCGCGTGCAACGCGCGGAGCGGCGCGAGGGCCAACATGGCTGTCGACAGTGCAAGAAGACTGCGCCGTTTCATGTACTTCCTCACCTATCGAACTCACGCCGGACTATCAGCTGCAGACTACCGGCGAACAGCACTTCACGTCCAGCACGCGGGGCTTCACACAAGCCGGTAAACTTGCTCGGGCTCCTCGCGGCCCTTGATGTGGCGCAGTTCGGGCTTGGGCAGTTCGCCCAGCACTTCCGGGCGCTTCATGGCGGCAATGGTGTCGCCACTGACCAGCACGATCACTTCCTCATCGGCGCGCATGAAATCCTTGCCGAGCTGCTCCAGCCGTTGCGCCACGTTCACGGTGTCGCCCACGACGGTGTAGTTGACGCGGCCCGGCGCCCCGATGTTGCCGACCACGACCGGACCGGAATGCAGACCGATGCGCAGGCGGACCGGCGTCTTGCCTTCCGCGGCGCGTTGCCGGTTGTCCTCACGGATCACGCGCGCCATATCGAGCGCCGAATGCACGGCATGGTCGGCGTGGTCCTCCATCTCGAAGAGGCCGCCCCATACCGCCATCACGCAGTCGCCGATGTACTTGTCGATCACGCCCTGGTCCCGATCGACACTGGCCCCGAGCAAGGCGAAGTGATGGTTGAGCATGTCGGCCGTCTCCTGCTCGGGCAGGTCCTCGGCCTGTGGCGTGAAGCCTACGATGTCGGTGAACATCACGGTCACGTTGCGCCTGCGCGAGGCCACCGCGCCTTCGCCGAGCTCCATCAAGCGGAAGACGAGGCGCCGCGGCACGTAGGCGCCGAACCACTTCAGCGTGCCACGCGCCTTGTCGAGGCTCTGGCCGGCGTCATCGATCTCGCGCAGG
>RGPT01000386.1 GCA_010032545.1 Alphaproteobacteria bacterium | reverse complement strand
CGGCCTCGACGTCATCCGGGCGCGCGGGCTGGTGTCGTCGCAGGCTTGGGGCAGTCCGCATCTGATCCCGATCACGCAGGGTGAGCCGGTCGACGGCATCCTCGACCTGATCTTCCAGGGCGTGGTGTCGGCGGCGCCGGCGCCGTTGGGCCCGTTCATGCCGTTCGAGGCGCTGCTGCCGGTCGATACCGGCCATCCCTACAAGGGCGTTCGGGTGCGCTCGGGCACCAATGCGATCACCTTGAACCGACGGGCTTCCGAGCTATGCCTTCGACCCCAACCGGCTGACGCTGGTTCTGTCGGAGGACAGCCGCATCGTCGACGCCGCCTGGGATTGAGCGGGGAGCGAGACACATGACTCAGGATCGTCGTTCGTTGCGGGCTCTGGCGGCCCTGCTGCCTACCGGAGTCCTGGGCCTGTCGATGGGTCTGGCCGCGGCCGATGCCGCGGCGGCGACCTCTTCCGGCGCGGCGCCGGCGAAGGACACGCCTGGCGCGGTGGCACTCCGTCTCGAAGCCATTCGCCATTCCGTCTCCGTCGTCGTCAGGATCCCGATGGCCGGCGACAAGGAGCAGGCGTCGGAAGACGACAATGTCCAGCTCGCGTGGTGGGGCAACGGTTGGCACAACGGCGGCTGGGGCAACGGCGGCCTCGTCGGCGGTGTGCTGCACGGGCTTTTTGGCGGTGGTTGGCACAACGGTGGTTGGGGCAACGGCTGGCACAACTGGTAAGCGGGCCAGGACGTGCAGAGCTTTGTTGCCTCGCAGGCGCCGGCTGGCCGGCCCGAAGTCGAGATGGTGATCATCCAGCCGACGCCGTTCTGCAACATCAACTGCTCCTATTGCTACCTGCCAGATCGCGGCAACAAGCACGTCATCGCCCAGTCGACGGTGACGAAGCTCTTCACCGAGCTGTTCGCCTCGGGCTGGACCAATCCCGAAATCACCGTGCTGTGGCATGCCGGCGAGCCACTGGCTGCCCCTGTTGCCTTCTACCGTGAGGCCTTCGCTGCCATCGAGCGGCTGCGCCCCAAGGACGGACCCTGGCCGATCGTGGTGAAGCATTCGTTCCAGACCAACGCCATGTTGATCGACGACGACTGGTGCGAATTGTTCCGCGAATGGAACGTCGGTATCGGCGTCAGCATCGACGGTCCGCGCGAACTGCACGATGCCCACCGCAAGACGAGGAGCGGTGGCGGTACCTTCGACAAGACCATCGCCGGCATCCGCCGCCTGCGCGACGCGGGTATTCCGTTTCACACCCTGTCCGTGCTGTCGCGCGCTCAGGTTTGTGCGCGAGATCGACCACGCCCTGCCGCGCGTGTTCCGTCCCGAAGGCGTGCGCGCCCGCAACATCCAGGTCGAGCCGCTCGGCATGATCAATGTCGACAGCCACGGCAACGTCTCGAGCTTCTCGCCCGAGCTTCTGGGCTACAAGAACGCCGACTACGGCGACTTCCTGCTGGGCAACATCAACACGGCTTCTCTGGCGGAGATCTACCGGACGTGCGTCGACTCCCCGTTGTTCCGCGACATCGCGAAGGGTATCGACGCCTGCCGCGGCACTTGCGAGTACTTCTCGGTGTGCGGCGGCGGTGCCCCGGTCAACAAGCTGTTCGAGAACGGCCGGTTCGACAGCACGTCGACGTCGTTCTGCACGCTCACCCAGATGGTGCCGACCGACCTGATCCTCGAAGCCTTCGACAGGTTCGAACAGAACCTGCCCGACGACGGCCTGCCCCACGACGGCAACGCCGTCGCCCAACCTGCCGCTCAACCCGCCGTTTCGCCGGCTCAGCCACCGAGGATGCCATGAACAAGTCCTTCCTCTTCGCCATCGCCTGCCTGTCCGTCGCAAGCTGGACGCCGGGCGCCCAGGCGCAACCCGCGTCGGGTGGGACTCCGCCGCCGGGCTATGGCTCGTCGTCTGCCGGGGCGCCGGCGATGATGCCGTGGCCGGTCACCATCGTGACCAGCGTCGAAGTCCTGCGGTCGCCGCGGGCCGGCGGCCTCGACGTCATCCGGGCGCGCGGGCTGGTGTCGTCGCAGGCTTGGGGCAGTCCGCATCTGATCCCGATCACGCAGGGTGAGCCGGTCGACGGCAT
>RGPT01000385.1 GCA_010032545.1 Alphaproteobacteria bacterium | reverse complement strand
GGCGGCATCATCCCCGCGCGCAGCTTCTTGATCATCTTCTCGGTGGTGTCGCGCATGCCGGTGGCGCGCTGCGGCGTCCAGCCGGCGAGGGAGAGCTGACCCGCCTTTCCCCGTTCACTGTGGCACGTGGCGCAGTACTGGGCGACCAGTTCGGTTTGTGGAGAAGCGGTCGTTGGTTGTTGCGCCGACAGCGACGAACCAATGCTGCCAATCGCCAGCGCCGTGAGCAGTATGCGTTTCATAACAGTCTTCATGACAGTCGTAGGGCACCACTTTAGTGGTGCCAGAGCCGGAGAGTATAGCCGCTACTGATTGCCGCGCGGGCGGCGTTGAAGCTCCAAGATGCGGGCTTCTGCCAGCTCTTTCACGGGTGGTCCATCCTCGGTCAGCAGCGCGGGGGTCGCCGCGGCCGCGCGCCACGAGGTTTCGGCTTCTGTCGTGTTGCCCATGCGTTCCGCCGCCAGGCCGAGCAGGTACAGAACGGTGCCGTTCGACACGCCTGGCGCGTCGTTGAGCTTCACGCGCTGGAGTTCGATGCGGGCATCGCTCCACGAGCCCATGCGGGCCAGCGCCACCGCCAGGCTCAAGCGCATCACCGAATCGGGGATACCTCCGGAAGCGCCGTCGATGCTCTGTGCCCTGTGGGTTTCAGTTGCGGGCGGGCTTGTGCAGCGCGCTGGCCTCGGCGTCGACGTCTTTTTCCCACGCCTCGATTTGCGCCTTCAGTCTGGCGACGATATCCGGATGCTCGGCGGCCGTATCGTGCCGCTCGCCGGGATCGCGGGTCACATCAAACAGCATTTGAATCCCGTCGTCGAGGAAGACCTTCCATGCTCCGCTGCGTGCGGCCTTCTCTTCGCGGCCCTGGTAGACCGCCCGCCAGAAGAACGTACGGTCGAGCGGTGGCGCGGCCGTCTTCAACAGCGGCAGTAGGTCGATGCCCTCGAGTTTCGCGTCGGCGAAGCCGGCGCCGGCCGCGCCAAGAACGGTGCGGGTCAGATCCATGGTGATCGCCATCTGCGGCGTCGTGCCGCCGGCCGCAACCTGCGCGGGCCAGCGCACGATGTAAGGCACGCGGATGCCGCCTTCGAGCAGGTCCATCTTCTTGCCGGTCAGCGGCCAGGTATCCGAGAACCGCTCTCCGCCGTTGTCGCTGGTGAACACGACGATGGTGTCCTTGTCGGCGCCGGTGGCCTTCAGCGCGGCCAGGATGCGGCCGATGCCCTCGTCCATCTGCCGGATCATCTCGAGGTAAGTGGGCACCGACCCGCCATCGGTGTGGATAATCTTCGCAATAGACTTCGCCACTGCCTCGTCCTCGCGCGTTTCCCACGGCCAGTGCGGCGCGGTGTAATGCACGGACAGCATGAACGGCGCCTTCCCCTGCTGGCGGCCGATGTAGTCGACCGCCCGGTCGGAGATCAGGTCGGTGAGGTAGCCAGGCCGGTCAACCTCGGTCTCGCCTTCGAACAGGTCGTGGATCCCGGCCGAATCGCAATGGGTGAAGTAGTCCACGCCGCCGCTCATCACGCCAAAGTATTCCTGGTAGCCGCTCTGCAGCGGCCCGAAGTGGGGCGGAAAGCCCAAGTGCCACTTGCCCACCAGCCCGGTCGAATAGCCAGCGTCGCGCAGCAGCGAGGGCATAGTCGGATGCGCCGGCGGCAGGCCGAGCTCCGGGTTGCCCCGCGCACGCTTGGCCACCGGCTCGTCGGCGCCGCCGCGGAGCCGGTACTGCCAGCGCCCCGTGATCAACGCGAAGCGCGAGGGCGAGCAGACCGACGAGTTGGCATACCCGTCGGTGAAGCGCAGCCCTTCGGCCGCCATGCGGTCAAGGTTGGGGGAACACGAAGGGGACGCCCGTCCGCCGTAGCAGCCGAGGTCCGCGTAGCCGAGGTCATCGGCCAGGATGAAGACGAAATTGGGTCGCATGGCGCGATAGTATAGGAGGAGTGGCAGGTGCGGGTGGACCTCGCCGCCTGTTGCCGATCTCGCAGCAGGCGACGATCGCACTGTCCTCCATCGGGCACCACGACTACGAAGGCATCGCCGTCAACGACGCGGAAAAGCCGCGCCTCGTGAACGACCTCGGCAGCAACGCAAACTTCATCCTGCGCAACCACGGCCTGCT
>RGPT01000384.1 GCA_010032545.1 Alphaproteobacteria bacterium | reverse complement strand
CTGAAGGGCAGCTTCGTGTTCGCCGCCGACCTCATCCGTGCGCTCAGCCTGGCCGGCGCCGACTGGTCGATGGATTTCCTCACCCTGTCCAGCTACGGCAGCGGCACCGAAACCAGCGGCAGCGTGCGCATCGTGCGCGACATCGTCGACGACGTGCGCGGCCGCGACGTGCTGCTGGTCGACGACATTCTCGAATCCGGCCTCACCCTCAGCTTCGCCAAGAAGATGATGGTCGAACGCGGCGCGCGCCGCGTCTCGATCTGCACGCTCCTCGACAAGCCGATGAAGCGGCGCACGTCGCTCACAGCCGACTTCGTCGGCTTCGAGACGGGAGACGAATTCCTCGTAGGATACGGCCTCGACTGGGCGCACCGCTTCCGCGGCCTGCCCTATATCGGCGTCGTCGAGAAGACGACCTAGTCTTCTGGAGCGCGAGCGTCTCGCTCGCATCATGGGCGCATGTGAATGCGCCGAAGCGCGCGGGATGCGCGCGGTCCGGAAGATCAGTACGTCTTGAGCAACCGGTCGATGTAGTCGAGTTCGTCCTTCGGCCGAAGCTGGTCGCCGGCGCGGCGGCGCAGTTCGTCGAGGATCTCGCGGCTGCGCTGGCGCTCGAGTTCGAGCGGGACCTTGTCGGTACCGGTGTCGACGGCGTCGCCGTAGTTGCCGTCGGAACGGCCGAGCGGATCGCGATCCTCGCTCCTGCGCTCGCGCTCCTCGATCTCGGCCAGGTCCTGGCCGTTGCCCGGCCCGCGCTGGCGCATCTGTTCGGCGAGATCGCCCATGCCCTGCTGGAGATTGTCGAGCGCGCGCCGCTGCGAGCGAGATGCCTCGCGCGGATCGCCGCGACGAAGAGCTTCCTCGGCCTCGCGCATCGAGCGTTCGGCGCGGCCCAGCGAGTCCGGGATCGGCATGCCGTTCTCGTCGAGGCGCCGCATGAGATCGCCGAGCTGACGGCGCACGCCTTCCTGCTGGCCGCGTTGCTGTTCGCCCCACTGGCCGTCGCCAGGCTGGCCCTGTCCCTGCCCCGGCTGGCCCTGCCCGGGTTGCTGCTGCCCCTGCTGGCCTTGACCCTGCTGGCCTTGGCGGCCCTGCTGGCCGCGTTGCCCCTGCTGGCCTTGCTGGCCCTGCTGCCGGCCTTCACGCTCGGACTCGCCCAGCAGCTGGTTTTCCCGACGCGACAGCCGGTCGAGCTGGTTCATCATCTCGCGGCCCTGCTGATTGCCCTGGCCCTGCTGGCCGCGCTGCTGGCCCTGTTGGCGCTGCTGGCCGGGCTGGGCCATCATCGGCGTGGCGTTTTCCATCATCTTGCGCAGCTCTTCGAGCAGGCGCTTGGCACCCTCGCGGTCGCCGTTCTTCGCCATCTCGCGAATCTTGTCGAGCATCTTCTGCAGGTCGTCGCCTGTGATGGTGCTGTTGGGATCCATCTTCTCCGCCTGCTCTTCCATGCGGCGGCGTTCCTCGGGATCCTTCATCTTCTCGGCGAGCTCGCGCTGCCAGCGGGCCATCGCGTCATAGAGCTGCTGGATCAGGCGCTCGATCTCCTCGTCGCCGGCCTGGCGCTGCACGGCATCGCGCAGTTCCTGTCGCGCCTGCTCGAGCGCCCGTTCGGCGTCAGAGGTGGCGCCGCTCTCAAGGCGCATCGCCAGATCCCACAGAAGCTTCTGCGTCTCCGTGATGTTTTCCTTGTCGCCATTCTGCGCCAGACGCGCCGCGCCGATGCGAAGCCCGAGCTGGACCACCGGATCGTTGCGGTAGTCCTCCGGCCTGATCTGGATCATGCGCATGCCGTCGGCGACATCGGCCCGGAACGCTGCCGGGTCGCGCGTCAGGGCCTTGCGCAGGACGATCAAGGCGCGCGCGGTCGGATCGTTGAACACCCGCTCCGGCAACAGGAAGGTTTCGACCGAACTGCGGCCCTTCTGGCCGATGGCATCCGTGGCGAACAGCATCACGGTGACCTTGAGGCCGGCCCAGGGATGGCTGGTGAGATCGCGCACGAAGGAGTCCGACACCTTCTTGGTATTGCCGGCGACCGGCAGGTCGATGCGCAGAACCTCGGGCTCCTCGTCACTGCTGAGCGCGTCATCGCCCAGCACGCTGCCGTGGAGCCGGATCTGCAGTTGCACC
>RGPT01000383.1 GCA_010032545.1 Alphaproteobacteria bacterium | reverse complement strand
ATTGATAGTCGGTGAAGCTGGCGGCGAGGGCCGCGAAGGTCGTGGGCCGGTGCTGCTCGAAGCCGGCCTCATCCACATAAACGAAGGCGTAGCGCCGGCCGGGCACGCCGCCCTGGGCGGATTCGGCGTCGGTGGCGTCGGCGCACCATTGTTTGAGTCGCGCCATTTTCTGCGGGAGGTCGAGTTCCTCGCGGCCCTTGGTCTCGACTAGCCAGACAGTGCCGTCGGCAGTGCGGACGATGAAATCGGTGTAGTAGTTGGCGAGGTCGCCGTTGGCGCGCACGTAGTCGAGCTTGAAGCCGACGGCCAAGTAGTTCTTGGCGAAGGCCGACACATCGGGCGCGGCTTCGAGGAAGTAGGCGAAGCGAAGCTCGAAATTGCCCGCGCGCGGCTCGCCGACGATTTTATTGAAGAGGCTCTTCTTCGGGCTGACGTGCTGGCGGTAGTCGGTGCGGAAGGGCCGGGTGTCTTTCAGGCGGATGCGGTCCTCGATGCGCGTGGTGCCGCCGGTCTCCTCGATGGTGAGGGCGTTGATGGCGGCCTTGAACGCGTCGTAGAGAATCTTGCCAGCGTCAGGCTCAGAGAGGTTGCGCAGCACGACTGGATCATCGAGATCCACGGGCGACGGCGTGAAGAGCCGGTCGCGCATGAAGTCACGGACCTTCGGGTAGAGCACCTCATAACCGCCGACGAGGCGGAGGTCTTTCAGCAACTGGCGCGCGAAGAAGGCGACGACGGAGCGGTAGTCGGCGACGCCAGCACCATCGAGCGTGATGGTGTGATGCACCTCGGCATCGAGCATCGTCTTGAAGACGATCTCGCGCGTCTCCTCCGGCGTGAACGGTTTCAGCGGGAGCGTTCGATTGCCGAACGTCGCGGGATCAAGTGTGGCGAGATTCTTGAATTCACGCTGATAGCGGCGCGTGAGGCGTGGGAGCGGAATATCGAGGGCATCGACGTCCTTCGATTCATCCTCGGTGTCGACCTCGACGATGATCGATTCGTGGCGCTCTGTGCCCTGGCCCATCGGCACGCGCTCGAAGCTGACGCCTTCGCTCTGGATCGACTCCACGAAGTCCATGAATGTTGGCGTGCCCAAAACGGACACGGTCTCGCGCACGGTGTCGTTGCCGAAATACATCCGGCGCAGGCCGCGACCGAGCGTCTGCTCGGGGAGAATGTCGCTCTTCGAAGCGTAGGCGCGGAGGCCGCAGATGACGGTGACGTTGCGAACATCCCAGCCCTCCTTGAGCATGAGGACGGAGACGATGGCCTTGTAGGGCGACTTGAGGGTGTCGATTGAGTTGGCCTCTTTGCGGAGCTTTTCGAGTTCCTCCTTGTTCTTGCCGGAGGCGGCTTCGGAAATTTCGCCGTTATTCTTCGTGTGAATGACGAGCACGCCGCCCTGCAATTCAGGGCAGATTTTCTGGAGGTATTCGCCAACCTCGTCGCAGTTGCGCGTGTCGTCGACCATGACGAAGAGCACGGCCTTTTTGCCGAGGGCGTGATGCTCGGCCTGGCTCTTGCGCCACTCCTCGATGCCGAGGCGGAGGTAGTCGTCGTATTTCTCCGTGAAGATCGAACTCTTGCGGTCGGTGAGTTTTGCCCGGCTGGCGGCGTCGGGGAGGACGGGATGTTTGACGACGTTCTGGTGGATCGCCTCGACGAGCGGGTAGTCGGAGACGGTCTGGACGAAGATCGCGCCGTTGTCGTGGCGCGGCGTGGCGGTGACGTCGATCTGGAGCGCAAGACGACGGTCCTTCTGGAGCATCTTGTGGTGAATGTCCTGGATGGATTTGAACCACGCCATGCGCGGGTCGTGGATGTGGTGCGCCTCGTCGTTGAAGACGGCGAGTTCTTCAATCTCGCGGACGATCTCACCGAGGTCGGTCTTGCTGTCGGTGGTCTTGCCGGCGGGCTTCTCGCCAAACGCGTCGGCGAGGAAATAGTCGCGTAGATCGTCGTCCTCCAACGACGGATCGCGGACCTCGCCGAGGAAGACGCGATGGATGTTGGTGAGAAAGAGATTGCCGGTTTCGCGAACGAGTCGGACGTCGTCCTGAATGTGGAGCGTGAGCTGGAAATCGTCGCGCCAGTTGCGGCCCGCGTCGCCGTTGGACGGGAGGATGGGATCGTTAAAAAAGATTCTGAGCCCGTCGA
>RGPT01000382.1 GCA_010032545.1 Alphaproteobacteria bacterium | reverse complement strand
CCGTGACGCCGGCCGCCGCCGAGCGCGTCAAGGCGCTTATCGACGGCCGTGAGAAGCCGACCGTCGGTATCCGTATCGGCGTGCGCAGCAAGGGCTGCTCGGGGATGAGCTATACACTCGAGTTTGCCGAAGCCCAGCAGCCGATGGACGAGATCGTGGAAACGGCCGGCGTGAAGCTCCTGATCGACCCGAAGGCGTCGCTGTTCCTGATCGGCACGCAGATGGACTATGTCGAGGAGAAGCTGAAGTCGGGCTTCGTGTTCAACAATCCGAACGAGAAGGGCCGCTGCGGCTGCGGCGAATCCTTCCACGTCTGAAGACGCGCCATGGATCATTTCGCGCGGCTGGGATTGCCGGCGGCGCTCGAGTTCGACAGCGGGGCCCTCGATCGGGCCTATTTCGCCGCCCAGCGCCAATGGCATCCCGACCGGTTTGTCGGCCGGCCGGCCGAGGAGCGGGCGCGGGCCTCGACGGAAGCGGCAGCATTCAACGACGCCTATCGCACCCTGAAGGAACCACTGTCGCGCGCGGTCTATCTCGCGGGGCTTAACGGCATCGAACTGCCGGGGGACGGCAAGACCATCGACGATCCGGATCTCCTCATGGAAGCGATGGAGGCCCGCGAAGAGTTGCACGAGGCAGGAACGCCCCAAGCCGTCGACGCGCTGGCCGCGCGTTCCCGCGACGAGATGACCAAGGCACTGGCGGAACTCGGCACTTTGTTCTTGCGCCAAGACAAGGCCGCCATCAGAAAGACGCTCCTTCG
The DNA here is from genome assembly GCA_010032545.1 of Alphaproteobacteria bacterium. Classification (GTDB taxonomy): domain Bacteria; phylum Pseudomonadota; class Alphaproteobacteria; order Reyranellales; family Reyranellaceae; genus Reyranella. Next base: position 1,425 of record RGPT01000382.1, on the reverse strand, counting down.
CCTGCGCTACCTCGACAAGTTCGCCGAGGAGGCGCGTGCCAGGCGCACAAATCTTCATCGAGAGAAGGCATGAGTCTGCTGGAGATCCACGAACCGGGCGAAACGCCGCTGCCGCATGCCGGCGAGGCTTCGCTTGCGGTCGGCATCGATCTCGGCACGACCAACTCGGTGGTGGCGATCGCGCGCGATGGCGTGCCGGCGGCGCTGCACGACGATTCCGGCAAGGCATTGGTGCCTTCCGTGGTGGCCTATCCCGACACCGGAGGCGTGCTGGTGGGCGAGGAGGCGCGGCTGCTGATGGCGCGTGAGCCACGCAACGCCGTGGCCTCGATCAAGCGGCTGATGGGTCGTGGCGCGGGCGACCTTCATGCCGTCGCGGGTGTCCTGCCTTACGAGATCGAGCCGGGCAGCGGCCGGACCGACATGGTGAAACTGCGGATCGGCGGCAAGGCTCGTTCGCCGGTCGAGATTTCCGCGGAGATACTGAAGGCCCTGCGCGCGCGCGCCGAATCCGCCCTCGACAAGCCGGTCGAGCGTGCCGTCATCACGGTCCCGGCTTACTTCGACGACGCCGCTCGCACGGCAACACGCGATGCCGCCCGTGTGGCTGGCCTCGAAGTCTTGCGACTGGTCAACGAACCTACTGCGGCAGCGCTCGCCTACGGCCTCGACAAGGGATCCGAGGGTCTTTACGCGGTTTATGACCTGGGCGGCGGCACCTTCGACTTCTCGCTTCTGCGGCTGGAGAAGGGCGTGTTTCAGGTGCTGGCGACCGGCGGCGACGCGGCGCTGGGGGGCGATGATTTCGACCGCGCCATTGCCGAGCGCCTGCTGGACGAACGCAAGCGCGACGGCATTGCCGATCTGGTGGACGAAACCGCGGTCAAGACCGCGCTTGCTCTTGGCCGTCAGATGAAAGAGCAGCTCTCGGAGCGCGACCACACATCGGGGCGCCTCGAACTTGCGGGCACGCCGTCGTTCCATTCGCTGGCGCGTGCCGAATTCGAGACGATGATCGCCAGCCACATTTCACGCACACTCGACATTGCATCCAACGTGCTGGCGGACGCCGGCATGGCGGCGGCCGACGTGCAGGGCGTGGTGCTGGTGGGAGGCTCGACCCGCCTGCCGCTGGTGCGGGCCGAGGTGGCCAGGATGATCGGCAAGCCGGCGTTGACGGACATCGATCCGGATGAAGTCGTGGCGCTGGGCGCAGCACTCCAGGCGGAAGCGCTGACAGGCGGCGGTGATACGCTGCTGCTCGATATTACGCCCCTGTCGCTCGGCCTCGAGACCATGGGCGGCATCGTCGAGAAGGTGGTGCCGCGCAACACGCCGATTCCTGTGCAACTCGCGCAGGAGTTCACGACCTACGAGGACGGCCAGACCGCGATGGCCATCCACGTCGTCCAGGGCGAGCGCGAG
>RGPT01000381.1 GCA_010032545.1 Alphaproteobacteria bacterium | reverse complement strand
GATCTCGCCCAGCGAGGCCCGCTCCTCCGCCGTCACCACGTTCTTCGTCATCACGTCGGCCACGCGATGGGAGTGCGAACGGATGTAGTCGCGTGCCAGCACGGCATCGTCGGCCAGCAGCCGCTGCAACCAAGACTTGCCCGGCACCGTGCCGATCTCGGCCCGGTACATCAGGTCGGCCTCGCTGACGATGCCGATCAGCGTCCCGTCGGCGTCGACGACGGGCGCGGCGCTGATCCCGGCATTGAGCAGCACCTGTGCCGCATCGTAGACAGAGGAGTCCGCGGCAACAGAGTGAACTTGCCGGGTCATGACATGCTTTGCGCGCATCGGATTCTCCCGAGGCAATCGCCGGCCCGAAATCGGGTCGTGCAGGTTCATTCTCCACACGGCCGCTGTCTCTACCTTGCGGCAGATCAAGCTCGCGCGCAGGCGAGAGGCCGTTGACGTACATCAAGGGTGAGCGGCGCCGCTGCCCATAGTGTTCCACTTGCGCATGCTCTCGCGTGATTGCCGGCGCCATCACGCCGAGCGGTCACAGCTATGCCTGCCTGTGTGGCCAGCACTCGCAGGATGGAGCCGGCACGCGTCACGGCTTCAAGGCCCTGGGCGGCTGGCGATTCGGCAATACGCTCGACGGCTGCCAAGCCGAGTTCGTGCTGGTGCCCGATGCCATGGCGAACCTCTCGCCGGTGCCGGCGGGCCTCAGCGACGAGCAGGTCCTGATGTGCCCTGACATCATGTCCACCGGATTTTCCGGGGCCGAGAGTGGCGGCGTTCGCATCGGCGACACGGTAGCGGTGTTCGCACAAGGGCCGATCGGCCTCTGCGCGGCCGCCGGCGCGCGACTCATGGGAGCCACCACGGTGATCGGTGTCGATACCGTACCCGAACGTCTCGCCATGGCCCGGCGGCTCGGCGTCGACCACACGGTCGACTACAAGCGCGATGACCCCGTGAAGGCGATCATGGCGCTGACGGACGGCCGCGGTGTCGACGTCTCGATCGAGGCGCTGGGCACACAGTCGACATTCGAAGCGGCGTTGCGCGTGCTGCGGCCGGGCGGCACCCTGTCCAGCCTGGGCGTCTATTCATCCGACCTGCGCATTCCACTCGATGCCTTCGCGGCGGGCCTCGGCGACACCAGGATCGTCACGACGCTCTGCCCCGGCGGCAAGGAGCGCATGCGCCGGCTGATGGACGTCATCGCCTCGGGACGCGTCGATCTCCGGTCGATGGTCACCCATCGCTTCAAGCTCGACCAGATCGAGGAAGCTTACGATCTCTTCTCCCATCAGCGCGACGGGGTCCTCAAGGTGGCAATCACGATTTGACCGGTACGACAGCGACGCCGGGAGCGGAAAGAACATCAATGAAAGAGCCTCAGACGGCCGGCAGCGACCCGGCACCGACAGCAAGCCGTGTGCCGTCTCGGGGCCTGCCGGGTGGCTTCGTCTGGGGCGTGTCGACATCGAGCTACCAGATCGAGGGTGCGGTACAGGCCGATGGCCGCGGGCCCAGCGTCTGGGACGGCTACAGCCGCGTGCCCGGCCATGTTGCCAACGGCGACACCGGCGACGTCGCCTGCGACCACTACCATCGCTATGCCGAAGACATCGCATTGATGCGCAACCTCGGCGTTGGCGCCTACCGCTTCTCCGTCGCCTGGCCACGTGTCCTGCCGGCCGGAACAGGCGCGGCGAACGAGGCGGGGCTTGCCTTTTACGACCGGCTGATCGATGGCTTGCTTGCCGCAGGCATCGATCCGTGGCTCTGCCTCTATCACTGGGATCTTCCGCAGGCCTTGCAGGATCGCGGCGGCTGGCTCAACCGCGACATCGCAGGTTGGTTCGCCGACTACGCCGGGCTGATTGCACGACGGTTCGGCGATCGCGTCAGACGCTTCGCCACTTTCAACGAGCCGTCGGTGTTCACGCTCTTCGGCTATGGCTTCGCCTGGCATCCGCCGGGAGCCACCGAGCCCGTCGACCTGTGGAAAGCCATCCATCACGTCAATCTGGCGCACGGCGCCGGTGTCGATGCCCTGCGCCACGGCGCGCCGGAGGCGTCGGTCGGCGCGATCCACAACGTGCAGCCCTCGCGGCCTGTTCAGCCGACCGCAGCCGACGAGGCGGCGGCGACGCTGCTCGACGAATACTGGAACAAGGCGTTTCCCGAGGCGCAGATCCGGGCGGATGTGCTTGGTTCCGATAAAAACCC
>RGPT01000039.1 GCA_010032545.1 Alphaproteobacteria bacterium | reverse complement strand
CCGCACTGGAGACGCTGGCCGCGGCAGGCGACCTGATGCAGGTCGCGCGCGCCAACGGCTGCAGCATCGGCGCGGCGGCCGGTCTCTACTTTCGTCTTGGCGAACGTCTGTCCTTTGCCACCCTGGCGACCGGCGCCCAGAACCTGCCGCGCGATGGCCAGTGGCCGACGCAAGCAGCGCTCGCCCTGCAGGACGACCTCGCCTCCCTTCAGGCCGACCTGCTGGCCTCCGCGCTGCGGGCCGCCGGACCAGACGGCGCCTCCCATCCCGATGCCGTGCTGGCGCGCTGGAGCGAACAGCGGAAGCTGGCGCTGGTCCGCGCGGATCGTATCCTGAAGGAAGACCTTCCGACGGGTGGCGCCCTCGATCTTGCCATGCTCTCGGTCGCGACGACCGAGTTGCGCAGCCTCGTCTAGCGCGCGATCATCTTTCTCTAGGCGGAGGTCACTCTGGCCGAATCGGAGCGCAACATGAGCACGAAGACAGAGACCTTCCCGATCCAGAAAAGCGAGGAGGAGTGGCGCCAGCAGCTCGACCCGCTGCAGTACAGCGTGCTGCGCAAGCACAGCACCGAGCGGGCCTTCACCAGTCCGCTGAATGACGAGAAGCGCACGGGATCTTTCGTTTGCGCCGGTTGCGGCGAGCCGCTGTTCGACTCGGCGACCAAGTTCGAGAGCGGCACGGGTTGGCCGTCCTTCTGGCAGCCACTGCCCGGCGGCGTCGGCACCACGACCGATCGCAGCTTCTTCATGACGCGAACCGAGGTGCATTGCGCCAAGTGCGGCGGCCATCTTGGCCATGTCTTTCCCGATGGCCCAGCACCCACCGGCCAACGCTACTGCATGAACGGCGCAGCGATGAAGTTCGAGGAAAAGAAGTAGCCTGCGCTACGACGAGCGCCGGCCACCGCCGGTCGCGGGCTGATCGGGAAGCGCGTAAAGCTCACCGATCAACTTCGTCAGATTGGCGCGTATCGCTTTTTCGTTGGCGAGTTTCAGACGTTCTACGGCGACAAAGGCATCGCCGAAAGTCGCCGTGGCCGGCGTCACAAGCGTGTTTTCGTAGGCGATCGTGCCTGTCGTGATTTCCGTCAGCTTGTAGGCGATGGTCGCGGTGACGGTCATATCGAGCCCGATCAACGGCTGCTGCAGGTTCTGGAGCGTGGCCTCAAGGCGATAGCGGCCGTTCGCTGTGCCCGGGTTGGTCAAGATGTCTGCTTTCGCAAGTTTGGTGGCGATCAGGGAGCGCACAAGCGCCTCCTGAAATTCGGCGTTGCCGACCTGAGAGGTCCAGAGCGGGCTGGTCTGCTTGCCGCCGGTAACGGGCGCAACGACGATGGCGTCGCGATAGCTGTCCGCAGGCCCCTGCGGAGCGTCGAATGCCTGGCCAAGAGTCTGCGGATCGACAACCATCGCCGAATAGCTCGCCGGCTGAGCGCAGGCGCCGAGCAGCGCTAGAGCAATCCCCACAACGGCAACAAGTCTGATCATGCGGTCCTCCGGTGGCTCCTGGAGACTAAAGTCCCTTCAGGAAGTCGATGAGCAGCTTGTTGACCGCGGCCGGCTGCTCCTGCTGGACCCAATGACCGGCGCCTTCGAGGATATGGTTGCCACGCAGGCCAGGCAGCGTCTTGGAGAAGGCTTCCAGCTGGGCCTTGGCGGCGGGAAAGCGCAGCACGCCATCGCGGCTGCCCGCGATGAAGAGCGAGGGCTGGCGGATCGGCTGGCCACGCCACGGTCCCGAGAGTTCCCAGTTGCGCCGCAGGTTCCGGTACCAGTTGAAGCCGCCGCGAAAACCCGCACGGGCGAATTCGCCGGCATAGTAGTCGAGGTCGGCTTCGCTCAGCCACGCCGGCAGCTTCGGCGGATCCACCGTGTTGGAAAGGAGTGTTCCGTCGGGCAGGCGCGCGAAGCCCTTGCCCGGCTCGGTCAGGTCGCCGCCGGCAGTGTAGTAGATGCGCCGCAGCGCCGTGCGGATGTCCTGTTGCATCTCGGCCTCGGCCACGCCGGGCTTCTGGAAGTACTGCATGTAGAAATCGTTGATGCCGAGTTTTTCCAGCGCGCTCAGCACATCGATATAGCCAGGCGGCGAATAGGGCACGCTCATCGCACATACGGCGGGGAAAAGGTCGGGACGCCACAGGGCCGCGTGCCACGCGACCGGCGCTCCCCAGTCGTGGCCGACGATGAACGCACGTGTCTCGCCGAGCGCCTTCACCAGCTCGGCCATGTCGCCGACCAGATGGAAGAGCGTGTAGTGCTCGATGGTTTCGGGTGCCTGGGTGCCACCATAGCCGCGCATGTCCGGCGCCACGCAGCGAAAGCCGGCGGCGCTCACGGCCTGAAGTTGATGCCGCCACGAATACCAGCTCTCCGGCCAGCCGTGGCAGAACAAGACCAGCGGGGCCCCGGGTTCGCCTGGGCCGATCTCGGCATAGCGCATGTGGATGCTGTTGGCCGTGGTCGTCTTGAGCGTGACGCCCGGAACTGGTGAGGCGGTCATTGCCGGCAATCTCCCTGATCGGGAGACACCCTACCGGGGAACCTTACCCGCGCAAGTGAATGGGACGCGACAGGCGCATGCGCACCGACGACCGCGAGCCAACCAGCAGGGAGCCCACGAAAAACAGGCTGGCGAACAGCACGATCACCGGTCCCGACGGAAGGCCTGCGTGGAACGAAACCAGCAGTCCGACCGCGGCGGAGACAAACGCCATTGGTGCCGCGATCAGGGTCATCGACCAGACCTCGCGCGCCCAGAACGAGGCGGCGACCGCGGGGAGCAGGACGATGCCCAGCGCCATCAGCGTGCCCAGCGCCTGGAAGCCGGCCACCATGTTCAGGACCGCCAGCGCAAGGAAGAGGTAGTGATAGACTGAGCCGCGCACGCCCATGGCGGCAAGAAAGCCTGGATTGAAGCACTCGACGACCAGTGGGCGGTAGATTGCCGCCAGGCCGACCAGCGTGAGCGTTGCCGTCGAGACCACGAGATAGAGAGCTGCATCGTCGACTGCCAGGATGGCGCCGAAAAGTATGTTCATCAGGTCGACCGCCGAACCGCGCATCGACACGATCAGCACGCCCAGCGCCATTGCAGTGAGATAGGCAGCGGCAAAGCTTGCGTCCTCGCGCATATTGGAGAAGCGCGCGATGATGCCCGACGCCAGAGCCGTGACGATGCCGGCGAGGAAGCCACCGAGGCTCATGGCGGGCAACGACAGGCCGCCCACGAGGAAGCCCAATGCCGCGCCCGGCAGCAGCGCATGGGCAAGAGCGTCACCCATCAGGCTCATGCGGCGCAGGATCAGGAACACGCCGATCGACGAGCCGCCGACGGCCAGCGCCAGGCTGGCGACCAGGGCGCGACGCATGAAGCCGAATTCGACGAACGGCTGAACCAGGTTTTCATAGAGCATGGCGCGAGCGGGTCGATCAGGCGCTCAGCCGCATGGGCGCTTCGCACGCGCTGGCGTGATCGTCCCACGCCTCGGCCATGGCGCGTGCCCGCAGCAGGTTTTCGGCCGACAGAACACGCGGCGTCGGGCCCGTCGCAACCAGTTCGCGGGCGAGAAGCAGGGAATTGGGGAAGTCGCGGCGCACCTGATCGAGATCGTGCAGAACGGCCACGACCGTGCGCTTCTCGGCCTGCCAGCGGCGGATCACGACCATGAGGTCGGAGACGGTCTTGGAATCGATGGCGGCGAACGGCTCGTCCAGGAGGACGAGATCGGCGTCCTGCAACAGCAGGCGGGCAAACAGCACGCGCTGGAACTGGCCGACCGAAAGCGGCCAAAGCGCGACCAGCGGCCGAGCAGCACCGTGTCGAAAACCGAAATCGGGAAGCTGCGGTCGATCTCGGCCTGTTGCGGCAGGTAGGCGATTCGCTTGGCCGAACATTCGATGCGGCCTTCGATATGCGGGGCAAGACCCAGCAACGCCTTGAGCAGCGTGCTCTTGCCGGCCCCGTTGGGGCCGACAATGGCGGTCATTTCGGCGGCCGGTATCTCGGCCGACACATGGTGCACCGCAGGATGGCGATCGTAACTCACGGTCAGATCGACAAGGCGAAGGACCGCATTCATGACAGGGCCCACCAGGCACAACCCCAGAGCACAGCCGACACGCCGAACGCCATCGCGATGCGCGCGGAAGCGCTCATGGCGAGTAGGGCAGTGCCAAGGGAAATACGTTGATGCATGGACCAGACGACAGGGGCGAAGGAAAATTGTTATAATATTACATCTCGTGAGTCCAGCCGTGACCCCGCCGCCGCTATCTCCACGTTACCGCCCGCTAACCGTTTCTTGATTGGCTGGCCGGACTTCCGGGGCGCATGTTGCCAAACATGGAGAAATTCTCAAATCCCGGCCGGCGCTCGCTTCTGGTCGGCGCCGCCGGCACGGCAATGCTGGCCGGATGGCCTCAAGCCGCTCGCGCGCAAGCCGCGGTCGAAGGGCCGTGGGCGGTCGAGCTTTTTACCTCGCAGGGCTGCAATTCCTGTCCTCCGGCCGACGCTTTTCTCGGCAACCTGGCCAAGCGTCCCGACATCGTGGCGCTGTCGTTCCACGTCGACTACTGGGACTACATCGGCTGGAAGGACCCGTTCGCCTCCCGCGAGACCACCGACCGGCAGCGCGCCTATGCGCGCGTGCTGAAGCAACGCTATGTCTATACGCCCGAAATGGTCGTCGACGGCATCGGCCACGATACCGGTCGCGAACCCCGCCCGATCGAAGCATTGCTGGCCAAGGCGAAAAGCATTTCGCCGCGGCGCGCGACGCCGGAACTGTCGCGTTCCGCTGGTGGTCCGATCAACATCAAGCTTGCCGCCTTTGCGCTCGAGGGCGGGCCAGCGGACGTCACACTGGCGGTGTACGACCGGCGCAACATCACACCGGTGGCGAGCGGCGAAAACCAGGGCCGCAAGCTGGAGAACTTCAACATCGTTCGCCAGTTCGAGATGATCGGCCGCTGGGATGGCTCGCCCGCCAGCTGGACGATCGCCGCCAACCGACTGCAGCCTACCCAGGGTGTGGCCGTGCTGGTCCAGCGCGTCGACCACGGCGCGATGATTGGCTGCAACAAGCTGGAGCCGGCCTACTCGGGCTAACGCCCGGGCCGAGGGGCGGCCTTGCTTCCGCCGCAGGTGCAGGCGAAGGTGCCCCGATGCCGCCTGCCAGCGCCTCCGGCCGCCTGACCGCGGTTCTCGGTCCTACCAATACCGGCAAGACCTATCTCGCAATCGAGCGCATGCTTGGCCATGAGTCGGGCATGATCGGCTTTCCGCTGCGCCTGCTGGCGCGCGAGAACTACGAACGAATCGTCGCGATCAAGGGCGTAAAGCAGGTGGCACTGATCACCGGAGAGGAGAAGATCTCCCCGCCCGGCGCGCGGTATTTCGTCTGTACCGTCGAATCCATGCCGGTCGAACGGCCGGTGTCGTTCCTCGCCGTCGATGAAGTCCAGATGGCGGCCGACCCCGAGCGGGGCCATTTCTTCACCGACCGGCTCTTGCATGCACGCGGCATGAACGAAACCATGCTGCTGGGCGCCGACACGATCCGCCCGGTGCTCAATCGCCTGTTGCCCGACATCGACATGGTGGCGCGCCCGCGCTTTTCCAAACTGAGCTATGTCGGCCCAAAGAAGGCAACTCGCCTGCCCCGCCGCTCGGCCGTGGTCGGATTCTCGGCCAGCGAGGTCTATGAGATCGCCGAGCTGGTCCGCCGGCAACGTGGCGGTACGGCGATCGTCATGGGCGCCATGAGTCCGCGCACGCGCAACGCCCAGGTCGACATGTTCCAGTCGGGCGAGGTCGACTATCTGGTGGCGACCGACGCGATCGGCATGGGCCTCAACATGGACGTGAACCACGTCTGGTTCGCGAGCCTGCGGAAATTCGACGGCCGGAGTTCGCGGCCGCTGCGTGCCGTCGAACTGGCACAGATCGCCGGACGGGCTGGACGGCACATGAACGACGGCACGTTCGGCACCACGGCCGACGTGAGCGGTCTCGAGCCCGAGGTGGTCGAGGCGATCGAAAATCACCGTTTCGACACGCTGCGCGACGTGCAGTGGCGCAACAGCGACCTCGATTTCCGCACGGTTCCGGCGCTGATTGCATCGCTCAACGTGCCGCCCGACCATGCCGCGCTCCAGCGGGTCCGGGAGCAGGACGATCAACTGGCGCTCCAAACGCTGGCGGCGCAGTCCGACTTCCTGCCGCGCATGCGCACACCGCAGCGCGTGCGGCTCCTTTGGGAAGTCTGCCAGGTCCCCGACTTCCGCAAGACCATGACCGAGGAGCACACGCGACTGCTCGGCCAGCTCTTCGAACACCTGACCCAGGGCGGCGAGCGCCTGCCCGAGGACTGGATCGAAAGCCATGTAAAGCGGCTGGAACATTTCGATGGCGACATTGATACCCTGATGGCGCGCATCGCCCATGTCCGGACCTGGACCTATATTTCGCACCGTCCGGACTGGATTCAGCGCGCGGTTCACTGGCAGGAGCGCGCCCGCGCCATCGAAGACAGGCTTTCCGATGCTCTGCATCAGCGTTTGACGCAAAGGTTTGTCGATAGACGTGCGGCTCTGCTTGTACGAAGATTGCGCGATGAGGGTGAAATGACGACATCGGTCGCCGCAGCCGGCGAGGTCACAGTCGAGGGCGAGCATCTCGGGAGAATCGAGGGCTTTCGCTTCGTTTCCGACGCGGCCGAGAGCCATGCCGACCAGAAGGCGGTGATGAGTGCTGCCCTGCGCGCGCTGCGTCAGGACCTGCCGGCGCGCCTGCAGGCCTTTGCCGGTTCGGCCGACGGCGAGATCGTGTTCGATTCCCAGCTGCGTGTATGCTGGGGGGGCGGCCCCATAGCCCGCCTGTTGTCGAGTGGCGACATCCTTGCGCCGAAGGTCGAGGCTCTGGCCACCGACCTGCTCGACGGGCCGGCCCGCGAGGAAGTGCGCAAGCGCGCGGCCACCTGGGTCGAAACCCGCATTCGTCTCGGCCTGTCGGAGCTGATGGACGCACGGGCAACTGCGGAATTGCCGGCGGGTGCCCGAGGAGTCGTCTTCCAGCTGTGTGAAAGCCTCGGCGTGTTGTCGCGCCGGCCGATCGAAGACCAACTCACCCAACTCAGCGAAGAAGATCGCAAGGCCTTGGCACGGCTCGGCGTCAGGGTTGGCGTGTACTCGATCTATTTCCCGAGCATGCTCAAGCCGGTGCCCATCCGACTTCGCGCGGGCCTCTGGATGATTGCCCGAAACCGCGAGACGATTCCACCGTTGCCGGCCGAAGGCCGCACATCGATGGATCTGCCGCGCGACGCAGAGCGCGAATTCTACGCCACCATCGGCTACCTGCCTCTGGGCAACCACGCCATTCGTGCCGACATGGTCGAGCGTCTGGCGGCGATGGCCCGTCAGGCCGTGCGCGAAAGCCGCGAGGCCGCTCGTCGCGCACAGCAGGACAAAAAGCCCGCAGCCAATGCATCGCCTGCAGCGGCAGCGGCGCCGGCGACCACGTCTTCGCCCGGTGAAATCAGCGAATGGGCGATCGTGGCGGCGGCCTTCGGCGAAAGTGAGCCCACCCCGGCGACTGAAGCCATTGCCGTGCAGGAAGTCGAAGATCCGCCAGCGGAAGCGGCAGCCGCCGCTTCAACGACACCTCAACCCGTCCCTGTCGAACCTGAGGCGGGTGCATCCGCGGCGATGGAGCCCGCGAGCGCACAATCCGCAACCGCAGAACACACGGGTGCGGAGTCCACGGGTGAACCTCTCGCGCGAGCGCGAAGAGCAGCGCGAGCGCCAGCGCCTGCAGCAGCGCCAGCAGCGCGAGCAACAGCGCCGTGAACGGCCCGAACGGCCGCCCAACGAGCGGCAGTTCTTTGCCGACGCACCTCGTCCCGACCGTGGCCCTCGGAATAACGCCCCCCGGAACGAAGCGCCGCGGAGTGACGGCCCCAGAAATGAAGGGCCACGCAAGGACGGGTCCCGGCCCGGACGCGGTCAGAACGACCGCCCGCGCGGCGACCGTCCGCCGCGCCGCGACAGCGGTGGCCCGGCCCTTCGCCTCTACGCCACAACAGAGACGAAGAGCGATGCCCCGGCAGCCGATTCGCCGTTTGCCAAGCTGCTCGAACTAAAGCTCGGCGGAAAGAAATAGCCGACCTGCGGGGCCTTGATCGCGATGCGGCTCGACAAGTGGCTGTGGCATGCGCGGTTCTTCAAGTCCCGGACCCTGGCGGCCCGCTACATTGAAAAGTCGCGCTGTCGGCTCGATGGTCGCATCGTCGACAAGGCTCACGCGATGGTGGCTCCCGACATGGTGCTGACATTCGCGCTCGGTCCGCGCGTGTTCGTCGTGCGCATCGTGGCGCTTGGGGATCGTCGAGGCCCCGCCAGTGAAGCACGCGCGCTGTATGACGAAATTGACGCCGCGTGATTTAGCGGCCTTGCGCATTTTGGACCCACGCGTTAATCACCCGGCCGCTCGTAGCTGGAGCTGTTGATGACCTATGTCGTGATCGAGGCTTGCATCAAGTGCAAGTACATGGACTGCATCGAAGTCTGCCCCGTGGATTGCTTCTACGAGGGCGAGAACATGCTGGTCATCAATCCGGACGAGTGCATCGACTGCGGCGTCTGCGAACCCGAGTGCCCGGTCGAGGCCATCCAGCCCGATACCGAGAAAGGCCTTGAGAAGTGGCTGGAGCTCAATCGCAGCCTTTCGACCGAGTGGCCGAACATTACCCGCAAGGGCGAACCGCCAGCCGACGCAGATAAATTCAAAGACGAAAAAGACAAATTCGACAAGTATTTCACTAAAAACCCGGCAAAACGTTAGCCTACCAGTTCATTTGGCGCAGTTTTGATAGGGCTATGCGGTCGCCGCATAGGTCGACCGTTGCCGAAATGCAACATCACCCGCGACTCCCGGCTAAATCTCTGGTATATGGATCGGGCAGGAAGCGGTCCGGGGTCCGGTCCGCCGCGGGCTCGGTATCCTTATCGGTATCGGAAAGAAACTTACCGATACTGACTGCCGAGCGGAACACGCAGGGGAGCGTGTGCGGTGGATCGCGGTGTCGCTGATTGCGGGGTTTGACGTGAAGGGACTTGATATGGCGAAGCCGAAGAAGACAGCGCTGAAGGCGAAGGAATTTGCCTTCGAGAAGGGCGATTTTGTGGTTTATCCGACCCATGGTGTCGGCCGCGTCGTCGACATCGAGGCGAAGGAAATTGCCGGGTTCAAGCTCGACCTGTTCGTTATTTCGTTTGAACAGGAGCGCATGATGCTGCGCGTTCCGGTGGCAAAGGCGAAGATTTCCGGTCTGCGCAAGCTCAGCTCGCGGAAGATCATGGAAAGCGCGCTGGTCACCCTGAAGGGGCGCAGCCGCGTGAGCCGCGCCATGTGGAATCGCCGCGCCCAGGAATATGAAGCCAAGATCAACTCGGGTGATCCGGTTTCGATTGCCGAAGTGGTGCGCGACCTGCACCGCAATGCCGGCCAGCCCGACCAGTCGTACAGCGAACGCCAAATCTACGAGGCCGCGCTGGACCGGCTGGCGCGCGAACTCGCCGCGGTCGAGCGAATCGACAAGGATCTCGCCACGCAGAAGCTCAACAGCGTTCTGCAGAAGGTGGCTTAGGCCGCAAGTTGCCCAAGCCGCGAGTCGCCTGCGGGCGGCTTGCGACCGGAACATCCAAAAGGCGGCCGACATTCGTCGGGCCGCCTTTTTCATGTCCGCAGATCAGGGTTCGACGATCTTGATCTGGGACAGGCGGGCGAGTTCGGCCGTCGTGTCGACGCCGTTCAGGGTCAGCAACCGTTCCATCCTGAGATCGTCATAGGGTAGCCGCGCCGCAAGCTGGGCCGGCGAGGTGCCGGCAGCCATGATCACACGCAGCCGATAGGGTCGAAGGGCCGCCGCCTCGGCCGCGGTGAGGGCGCGAAAGGTGCGCGCGGCGTTGACCAGGACCTCGATCCGGCGATCGCGATCGGGGCCCTCGCTCAGCAGATTGAAGAAGCAGATGCGGTCGCCATGCCGCACCATTACATACCGCGCCTGGCCGAGGCCGGTATCGGAGCCGCGCGGCCGGGCCCCGATGGCTGCTTCCGCGCCGCCGATCTGGGTGGCCTGGATATCCGCCGGAGTGGGCTTCAGCGTATTGCGCATCGAATCATCGAGGCGGCCCGGCACGCGATCGTTGGAACAGGAGAAAAACAACAACGATCGATCCCGCCCGACGCCCAGGACACCGTCCGGGTCGTTGAAAAGGCGGAAATCGGCGGGCGCTTCGAAAGCGAGCCTAAGCTTTGGATGCAGAAATGCCCGCCCGTGGACAAAGCCTTCGTCTGGAGCGTCGTCGACCGACATGCCATCGATCGCGGCAAGATAGGCGGAGCGACCGGATTCACCGGCGGCCGAAACACCGGCCGCCAAAAGGGCGCCCTTTCGTTCAAAGGGGGCGGGATGGGTGGAAGTGGCGCTGCGTTGGTCGAACGAGTCTGGCACCTCGCCGAGGAGTTGCGCCTCGAGCCGCGATTGCTGTTGCAACCTGTCGATCAGGGACGCCATCGCACTGCTCCGGTATCCGGCCTGCACCAGATAGGCGAGGCCAATGCGGTCGGCCTCCAGTTCCTGGTCGCGCGAATAGCGTCGCAGCGCCAGCAGGCCGTCGCGCGCGACCGACCGGCCGACAGTGACGGAGCCCGTCGCGGCCGCCGCCTCCACGGCGGCCTCAAGTACCCCTCGCCGAACCTGGGCACGCTGGGCGGCATGGCGCTGGGTAAGATGGCCGATTTCATGAGCAAGAGCCGCCGCGAGTTCGGCTTCGTCGTCGAGCGCGGCCAAAAGACCGCGCGTTACGAAGACATAGCCAGGCGGCAACGCATGGGCATTGACGACCGGCAGGTCCAACACGACGAAGCGATAGGGGCCGGAGAGGCCGGCAGCGCGGACAAGCTTCTGGCCAACACGATCAACATAGGCCTGCAGCGCAGCGTCAGGGTAGGCGGCGCCGACATCGCGTTCGATCGCAGGAGGCAGGGCCGGAACGCCCCGCGCAGAAGGAAGCGAGGCACCGGCGGCGGCCGTCTGCGGCGAGTCATTCCCGGCCGTACAGGCGGCGGCCGTGAAGAGCAGTGCGACCAGCAGCAGAACACGGTAAATAGCCACTGCGCCTCCTCGACACTTGGCCGACCTTAGACGCTCGACCACGGCACCCGCAATCGCCACAGGGCTGGAACAGGGATCGCCGCTATGGCAGTGATGCTGCCAGGTACAAGCATGCCGCGCTCCGAGACTCCCCTGCGCTCCGATCTGTTCCCGGAGATTTCACCCTACGCCAGCGGCATGCTGGCGGTAGATGCGCGGCACACGATCTATTGGGAGCAGAGCGGCAACCCAGAAGGCCTGCCGGTGATGTTCCTGCACGGCGGCCCAGGCGCCGGCTCGGCGCCGGTCCATCGCCGGTTCTTCGACCCCCAGTTCTATCGAATCGTGGTCTTCGACCAGCGCGGCTGCGGCCGGTCGATGCCGCTTGGCGAGTTGCATGACAATGCCACCGATCACCTCGTGGCCGACATGGAGAAGCTGCGCGAGCATCTCGGCATTTCACGCTGGCTGCTGTTCGGCGGCTCATGGGGCAGTACGCTGGCACTGGCCTACGGGATCAAGCACCCTGACCGCGTGACAGGCTTTATTCTGCGTGGAATCTTTCTCGGCGCACGATCGGAGATCGACTGGTTTCTTCACGGCATGCGCACCGTCTTCCCCGAAGCATGGCGCGACTTTGTCGGGCACCTGCCGGAAAGCGAGCGCACCGATCTTCTGGGCAACTACTACCGCCGCTTGATCGACCGAAACCCCGACCACCACCGTCCGGCGGCGCGCGCCTGGAGCCGCTACGAAGCGGCCTGTTCGACGCTCTATCCAACGGTGCGGGCGCCGTTCGAGTCGGATCATGGCGGCTTCGCCCTGGCACTCTCGCGCATCGAGGCCCACTATTTTGCCCACGGCACGTTCGTCCCCGAGGGGTGGCCCTGGGCGGACCTTGATCGCATCCGTCAGCTGCCGGGGACCATCGTGCAGGGCCGCTACGACATCGTCTGTCCGCCTGTCACCGCCGACGCTCTGGCGCGGGCTTGGCCTGAGGCGCGCTACGTCGTGGTGCCGGACGCAGGTCATAGCGCTTTGGAGCCCGGCATCCGGGCGGCCCTGGTCAACGCGACCGAGAGCTTCCGCATGTCGACCAGTGAAGATCTCTTCGCCCCGAGGTTTCCATGGGAGACGTGAGTTCGATGTCGTTCGACCTCCCGCCGGTGCAAACCGGCCCCGCCGCCTGGTATGGTCCCGAGATGACCAAACGCGACGAGTGGCTGATGCCGCTGTCGCCCGCCGAGATCGCAGAAGTCGAGAGCGCCAGCAAGGCGCTGGCGTCGCGCGAAGCCGATATCGCGGCCATCTCGGCTCAAGACTTTCCGCTGCGCACGCTCGGCCCCAGACTCAAGGCGCGCGTCCGTGACGAGGTGCTGAACGGCCGCGGCTTCCTGCTGCTGCGCGGCTTGCCGGTCGAGCGTTGGTCGATGCGCGAAGCGGCAACTGCGTTCTTCGGATTGGGCGCTCACCTCGGCAGCGCGCGCTCTCAGAACGGCAAGGGCCACGTGCTGGGCCATGTCCAGGATCTGGGCCTGGACGTGAATGACCCCAACGTCCGCATCTACCAGACCAACGAACGCCAGACCTATCACACCGATTCCTGCGATATCGTCGGCCTGCTGTGCCTCAAGACCGCGCAATCGGGCGGCTTGTCGGCGCTGGTCAGCTCGACGACGATCTTCAACGAGATGCGCCGGCGGCGGCCCGATCTTCTGAAGCTGCTGTTTCAACCGATCGCCACCGACCGGCGCGGCGAGGTGCCGGAAGGCCAGAAGCCCTACTTCGAGATCCCGGTGTTCAACTGGCACAAGGGCTTCTTGACCGCGATCTACCAGCGCCAGTACGTCGACTCGGCGCAGCGCTTTGCCGATGCTCCGCGGTTGTCCCCGACGCAGATCGAGGCCCTCGATATGTTCGATTCGCTGGCCGGCGACCCCAAGCTTCATATGTTCATGGAGTTCAAGCCTGGCGACGTCCAACTGGTGCACAACCACACGATGCTGCACGACCGCACCAGCTTCGTGGACTGGCCGGAGCCGGAGCGTCGCCGTCACCTCCTGCGCCTCTGGCTGGCGGCCTCCGGTGCGCGGCCGTTGCCCGAGACCTTCGCCCAGCGCTACGGCACGGTGACCATCGGCGATCGCGGCGGTATCATCGTGCGCGGCACCAAGCTCCACGCGCCGCTCCAGGCGGTTTGACCGGTTGGCGATCTGACACAGGTGGTTGACCCGGAGGGTGGTCCTCCCTAATTGAATGCCGCCTTAAGAGACTACTGCAACCAGGGACGACATATGGCCAGCGATCCAACCGCGGGCGGCGCCCCGGCGGACATGCCGGCCGACGCCGACCCGAGCCTCGACATTCCACCCAAGCCCGAAAGCGCCGCCGAGCTTCAGCAGCTTGTCGATCAACTCCAGGCCGAGAAGGCCGATCTGCAGGACAAGCAGCTTCGCGCGCTTGCGGAGGCGCAGAACGTGCGCCGGCGCGCCCAGCAGGACATCGAGAAGGAGCGCAAGTTCGGGATCGAGCGCTTTGCCCGTGACGCCCTGTCGGTGGCCGACAATCTCGGGCGAGCCCTGTCGGCACTGCCGGCGGACCTCGAGGCCGTCGACCCCGCCCTGCGCAACGTGATCGTTGGCGTCCAGGCCACTGAGCGCGAGCTGCAGTCGGTCCTGGAACGGCACGGCGTCACCCGCGTCGAGGCGCTCGGCCAGCCATTCAACGCCGAATTCCACCAGGCCATGATGGAAGTGGAGGATTCGACGGTTCCGACCGGCACGATCGTGCAGGAGCTGGTCCCGGGCTATCTGCTCGCGGGGCGGCTGCTGCGCGCGGCCATGGTCGCTGTCTCCAAGGGCGGGCCGGCGGTTCGCGCCCCCAGCAACGAAAACTAGCCAAGGCAGGATTTTTGAGGCGGGGCGCCGTGGCGCCATTGCAGGTGGCCCCGCACAACCTATATTTCCTCTGTCCTGACCCGGTCTTTCCGGCAGGTAATCACATATCGGGGGGTTGATCTGGCGCCTTTGGGGCCGGGCCGATCCGCCTAGCGAGAGAGTAGCATCATGGCGAAAGTCATCGGTATCGACCTCGGCACGACCAATTCCTGTGTCGCGGTCATGGAAGGCGGCGACACCAAGGTTATCGAGAATTCGGAAGGCGCGCGGACAACGCCGTCGATGGTGGCCTTTACGGACGCCGGCGAGCGTCTTGTCGGCCAGGCCGCCAAGCGTCAGGCCGTCACCAATCCGCTCAAGACCCTCTATTCGGTCAAGCGCATGATCGGGCGCCGGTTCGAGGACCCGATGGTCCAGAAGGAAATGGCGCTCGTCCCCTTCAAGATCGTCAAGGCGACCAACGGCGACGCCTGGGTCGAGGCCTCGGGCCAGACCTACAGCCCCAGCCAGATCTCCGCCTTCATCCTCGGCAAGATGAAGGAGACCGCCGAGGCCTATCTCGGCGAGAAGGTCGAGCAGGCGGTCATCACCGTTCCGGCGTACTTCAACGACGCCCAGCGCCAGGCAACCAAGGACGCCGGCCGCATTGCCGGCCTCGAAGTCCTGCGCATCATCAACGAGCCGACGGCAGCCGCACTCGCCTACGGCATGGACAAGCGCAAGGCCGGCACCATCGCCGTCTATGACCTGGGCGGCGGCACGTTCGACGTGTCGATCCTTGAGATCGGCGACGGCGTTTTCGAGGTCAAGGCGACCAACGGCGACACCTTCCTGGGCGGCGAGGACTTCGACGTCCGCATCATCGGCTACCTTGCCGACGAGTTCAAAAAGGAACAGGGCATCGACCTGCGCAACGACAAGCTTGCGCTGCAGCGCCTGAAGGAAGCGGCGGAAAAGGCCAAGATCGAACTCTCCAATTCCAAGGAGACAGAGATCAACCTGCCGTTCATCACCGCCGACGCAAGCGGTCCCAAGCATCTCGTGATCAAGCTCTCGCGCGCCAAGCTCGAGGCCTTGGTCGAAGACCTGGTGCAGCGCACGCTCGAGCCCTGCAAGGCAGCCCTCAAGGACGCCGGCCTCCAGGCTGGCCAGATCGACGAGGTCATCCTGGTCGGCGGCATGACGCGCATGCCCAAGGTGATCGAGGTGGTTAAGCAGTTCTTCGGCAAGGAGCCGGCCCGCAACGTCAACCCCGACGAAGTCGTGGCGGTCGGTGCTGCCGTCCAGGCCGCCGTGCTGAAGGGCGAGGTCAAGGACGTCCTGCTGCTCGACGTGACGCCGCTGTCGCTCGGCATCGAGACGCTGGGCGGCGTGTTTACGCGCCTGATCGAACGCAACACGACGATCCCGACCAAGAAGAGCCAGACCTTCTCGACGGCCGATGACAACCAGACGGCGGTGACCATCCGCGTGTTCCAGGGCGAGCGCGAGATCGCCGCCCAGAACAAGATGCTGGGCCAGTTCGACCTCGTCGGCCTGCCGCCGGCTCCGCGCGGCCAACCTCAGGTCGAGGTCACCTTCGACATCGACGCCAACGGCATCGTCCAGGTCTCGGCCAAGGACAAGGCCACCGGCAAGGAGCAGCAGATCCGCATCCAGGCCTCGGGCGGTCTCAGCGAGGCCGACATCCAGAAGATGGTGAAGGACGCCGAGCTGCACGCCGAGGAAGACAAGAAGAAGCGCGAACTGATCGACGCCCGCAACCACGGCGAGGCCTTGGTCCATTCGACGGGCAAGCACCTCGCGGAGTTCGGCGACAAGGTGAGCCCGACGGAGAAGGCCGAGATCGAGAGCGCCCTCGAAGCGCTGAAGACGGCTCTCACGGGCGAGGACGTCGAGGCGATCAAGGGCAAGACAAACGATCTTTCCCAGGCCGCGATGAAGCTCGGCGAGGCGATGTACAAGGCCCAGCAGGCCGACGCCCAGGCTGGTGCAGCGACGGCAGGTGCCGCTGGTGGTGCCGGCGGCGCGGGCGAGGCGAAGAACGACAAGGTCGTCGATGCCGAGTTCGAGGACGTCACCGACAAGAACAAGAAGACGGGTTCCGGCGGCTGAGCCTGGACGACGAGCAGTAAAAGGCGGCCTCTCGCGCAAGCGGGAGGCCGACGCATGAGAGGCAACTGGGGGCTGCGTAGGGCGGATGTCGCAGGACTATTACGAGCTGCTCGGAGTCAGCCGTACGGCGAGCGCCGATGACATCAAGAAGGCGTTTCGCAAGCTCGCCATGCAGTTCCATCCGGACCGCAATCCGGGGGATGCGGAATCCGAAAAGAAGTTCAAGACCGTCAACCACGCCTACGACATCCTGAAGGATCCGGAGAAGCGCGCCGCCTATGACCGCTACGGCGCAGCGGCCTTTGAAGGCGGCGCGGGTCCCGGCGGTCCGCAGGGCCAGGGTTTCGATTTCGGCTCGGTGTTCGGCGATATCTTCGACGAGATGTTCGGTGGCGGCGGCCGCGGACGCGGCGGACGTGCCGATACACGCGGCCAGGACCTGCGCTTCAATCTCGAAATCACGCTCGAACAGGCTTATGGCGGCACTGAAGCCACGGTGCGGGTCCCGAGTTCCGTGTCTTGCGAGGTCTGCCACGGCAGCGGTGCGGAAGCGGGCTCCAAGCCGCAAACATGCCCCACCTGCCAGGGGCGTGGTCGAATCAGGGCGCAGCAGGGTTTCTTTACGGTCGAACGTGCATGCCATACCTGCCATGGCGCCGGCCAGATCATCGACAAGCCGTGCCGAGCGTGTGGCGGCCAGGGCCGTGTGCGGCGCGACAAGACTCTAAAGGTCAACATTCCCGCCGGTGTCGAGGACGGCACGCGCATCCGCCTCTCCGGCGAAGGCGAGGCTGGCGCACGCGGCGGGCCGGCGGGCGACCTCTATGTCTTTCTCTCGGTACGGCGCCACCAGCTGTTCGAGCGCGAAGGCGCCGATGTCCACTGCCGCGTGCCGATCTCGATGGTGCAGGCCACGCTGGGCGGCAACATCGAAGTACCGACGCTCGACGGCAAAATGGCGCGGATCAACATTCCGGCCAGCACCCAGGGCGGCCACCAGTTCCGCCTGCGCGGCAAGGGCATGCCGATCGTGCGCTCAAGCCAGCACGGCGACATGTACATCGAGATCAACGTCGAAACCCCGACCAACCTTACCGCCAAGCAGAAGGAACTCCTCAAGGAGTTCGAGAAGGCGGGGAAGACCAGTCCCGAATCCGAAGGCTTCTTCAGCAAAGTGAAGGAAATGTTTGGCGGCTGATGGCGGGCTTTCTTGCCTCCATGTGGGAAGTCGGCCTGTCAGCCGTTCTTCCGGTAGCCGTCGCCCTGATCCTGTTTTTCGTCTCGGCAAGGGGCCCGCTCGCCGCCCCCATTCGTGCCACCGGCGGCATCGTTGCACCCTACTTCGGCTCGGTGTCGATCCTGTTCGGTCTGTTCGCCGCCTTGCTGGTGAGCGACGTCTGGCAGAAGGCCGGCGAAGCAAAGCGAGCGGTGCAGGCCGAGAGCGAGGCCATCCATGCGCTGGCACATCTGTCGCGAGCTGGCGGCATCGCCGCCGTCGTGATCCCGAGCCTTAAATCCTACATCGCCGCCGCGGGCGAGGAAGATCCCTATGCCTCATCGATCACCACGACGCGAGCCGCCACCGCCAATGCCTATCTCGAATTGCTAACCGCGATCTCGCGCGCGCCTGGCCTCGACGGAGCTTTGCGCGCCACGATGCTCACAACGACGCGCGAGCTCCAGAAGGCTCACGATGAACGGCTCAGTCTCGCCAACGATGTCACCGCACCGATCAAGTGGTTTGCGATCCTGGTTTTCGGCGCCATCACCCAGATTGCCCTGATGCTTGTGCATGTCGACAAGCCGCGCGCCATGCGCGTCGCCGTCGGATTGTTCACTGTGGCTTTCGCTTTTTGCCTGGTGATCGTAGCGATCTTCGACGCGCCGTTCGAAATCGTCCTGGCGGGCGAGCCGCGCGCGAGCCTGAAAATCGCGCTCGACGGACTCTAGGCAGCGGCCATCACGCAACGCACCAAGTGGCTGTCGCCCATCTCGCGCAGATCCGGTGGCCGAGCGATGCAGGCCGGTTCGACGAACTTGCAGCGTGCCGCGAAGCTGCAGCCAGTCGGCATCTCGGCAAGATCGGGCGGTGCTCCCGGAATGGCCTCCAGACGCTGGCCACGCATACCATCATGCACTGTCGAGGCAAGGAGCCCCCGGCTATAGGGATGGCGCGGCGCGTCCACCATCTGCTCGACCGGCGCCAGTTCGACGATCTTGCCTGCATACATGACGCCGATACGGTCGGAGACTTCGACCGCCACGCCGATGTCGTGCGTGACGAAGATTACGCCGACGTTGAACTCGCGCTGCAGTTCCCTGATCAAGAGCAGGACCTGGATCTGGACGGTCGCATCGAGCGCCGTCGTCGGCTCGTCGGCCAGCAGCAGGGCCGGGTTGCAGGACAGGGCCAGGGCGATCATGGCACGCTGGCGCATGCCCCCCGACATCTCGTGTGGATAGGCCTTTAGCCTCTGCGCCGGCGAAGGAATGCGGACCATCTCCAACAGTTCGCGGGCGCGCTTCCAGGAGTCCGCATCGCTCTTGCCGGTATGGCGGCGCACTGTTTCGGCAATCTGATGGCCGATCGTGAACACCGGATCGAAGGCCGTCGCCGGTTCCTGGAAGATCATGGCAACCCGCTGGCCGCGCAGGTCCGACAGGGCACTTCTTCCCATGGTCAGAATCTCGTCGCCCTCGAGCCTGATGCTACCGCCCCAGCGTGTCCGGTGCTCCGGGTGGAGTCGCAGGATCGATCGCAGGGTCACGCTCTTGCCCGACCCCGACTCGCCCAGGATACCGAGCGTCTCGCCGCGCTTCACGTCGAAGCTAACGCCATTGACGGCATTCACGGTGCGATCGGGCGTGACGAATTTCACATGCAGGTCGCGGACCTGGAGGAGTTCGCTCATGGTGTGGCGGCCTTGGAATGGCCGGAGCCTGCCACCCGCATGTGACAGGCAACAGCCTGCGCCCCGGTATCGGCCAGCGGCGGCTCCACCCGAGCGCAAACATCCTCGGCGAACGGGCAGCGCGTGCGGAAGCGGCACCCTGACGGCGGATTGATGGGATTGGGCGGGTCGCCCTGAATGGGCGCTTCTCTTGTGCGCCGCCGGGGATCCATCGACAGCCGCGCCGACAGTAGCGCGCGCGTGTAGGGATGCTGCGGGTTGCCGTAGATCGCCTCGACCGAGCCGAGTTCGACAACCTTGCCGAGATACATCACCAGAACGCGGTCGCTGAGATACTGAACCACGTTGAGGTCGTGGCTGATGAAGACGTAAGTCAGGCTGAGCTCGGTCTTGAGATCGACCAGCATGTTGAGAACCTGCGCCTCGACCGATTTGTCGAGTGCCGATACTGCCTCGTCGAGGATGATCAGCCGTGGCCGAAGCGCCAGTGCACGGGCGATGTTGACCCGCTGGCGCTGGCCGCCGGACAGCTCGTGCGGATAACGCTCGGCGTAGTTGGCGGGATCGAGCCCGACCTTGTCGAGAAGATCGCGCACGCGGGCGCGTGCTTCCGATGCCGGCAAACCATGCGCTCTGGGGGCGAAGGCCAGTGTCTCGGCGATGGTAAGCCTGGGATTAAGCGAGGCGTAGGAGTCCTGGAACACCATCTGTACCTGGCGGCGCAGCTCGTTGACCGTGATCCCGTGTGGCTCATCGACCGGGTCGGGTAACGACGCCGAGCGGGATTACCGAGAGAGCGATGGTCGGCAGGATCATGTGCTTGAGGTGAGGCCAATCGAATCGCCAGCCGGCCGAGTTCTCGGGCCCGATCCCCATAGGTGGAAGAACGCCCATCTCGACCGAGAAGATGATCACCAGCACGATCGCCAGCCAAAAATGTGGCACGCTCACGCCCATCAGCGAGATCAACGTGACCAGACGATCGACGATCCGAGACTTGGCGTAAGCCGCAGAAGTGCCGAGGAAGACGGCGAGCGAAAAAGCAAAGAGCGTGGCCGCAATGGCCAGGATAATGGTGTTGCCGAACGCCGACGCCACTTCGGTCGCCACCGGCCGACCCGTCCCGATCGAGGTGCCGAGATCGCCTGTCAGCGTGACGGCAAGCCAGCGGAAGTATTGGACTGGCAACGGCTTGTCGAAGCCATAGTACTCCTTGAGCTTGTCGATGACTTCCTGGGGGGCGTCGGCCGGGACGATGGCCGAGATCGGATCGCCCGGCGCCAGGTGAACCAGCGCGAAGACGAGCAGCGACACGCCGAAGGCGAAGGTGGACGACAGCGACAAGACGCTCTGGGTCTTCAAGCTTCGCCCGGGCGTCAAGTTCCACGACGGCTCCTCCTTCAGCGCCGACGCCGTCATCTGGAACTTCGACAAGGTCTTCGACACCAAGTCGCCGCAGTTCGACCAGCGCCAGGCCTCGCAGGTGCGGCCGCGCCTGCCGTCGGTGGCGAGCTACAAGAAGATCGACGACATGACGGTCGAGGTGAAGACCAAGGTCGTCGACGCGCTCTTCCCCTACCAGATGCTCTGGTTCCTGATCTCGAGCCCCGCCCAATGGGAGAAACTGGGCAAGGACTGGAACAAGGTCGCGTCGGAGCCATCCGGCACCGGCCCGTTCAAGCTCGCCCGGCTCGTGCCTCGCGAACGCGCCGAACTGGTCAAAAACGATGCCTATTGGAACCCCAAGCGCATCCCCAAGGCCGACCGCATGGTGCTGATCGTGGTGCCCGAAGCTTCCACGCGCACCGCTGCCCTGCTTTCGGGATCGGTCGATCTGATCGAAACGCCACCGCCCGACGCCGTCGACCGCTTGACCAAGGGTGGCATGAGGATTGTGCAGAACGTGACGCCCCACGTCTGGAACTATCACCCCTCGATGCTGCCAGGCTCGCCCTGGACCGACATCCGGCTGCGCAAGGCCGCCAACCTCGCCATCGACCGCAACGCCATCGTTCAGCTCCTGGGTGGCCTCGCCCAGCCGGCGTTCGGGCAAGTCGACAGAAGCAGCCCGTGGTTCGGCAAGCCCACGTTCGAAATCAAGTACGCGCCAGACCAGGCCCGCACGCTCATGAGCGCGGCGGGATTCAGCAAGGCTCAGCCGCTCAAGACCAAGTTCGTTGTGGCATCGGGCGGCACCGGCCAGATGCTATCGCTGCCCATGAACGAGGCCATCCAGGAGATGTTCAAGGACATCTACATCGATCTCGAATTCAAGGTGGTCGAGCTCGAGGCGCTCTATACGGCGTGGCGCGCCGGTGCCAAAGGGGACATCAACAAGGACGTCTCCGCCAACAACGTCGCCTATGTGACGTCCGATCTGCTCTATGCCTTTACGCGCTTCTTCGCGTCGAACCAGGCGGCACCGGTCGGCGTGAACTGGAGCCACTACGCCAGTCCCGAGGTCGACAAGTTGATCGACCAGACGCTGGCGACTTTCGACCCGGCGCAGCAGGACGCCCTGATGGCGAAAGTCCACGAAAAGGTCGTCGACGACGCGGTGCTGATATGGGTGGTGCACGACACCAACCCGCACGCCCTGTCCCCCAGGATCAAGTCCTACATCCAGGCCCAGCACTGGTTCCAGGACCTGACGACGATTGGCGTCTGAGACCGGCCTAGCAGCCGATCTTCTTCGCGACCTCAATGATCGAATTGCCGACGGCGTCCCACTCGCCCGTCGGGTTGAGGTCGATCTTCTGGCCGGGGCCATGTTCCTCGGGGCGGATCACGAAGCCCGTCGACAGGCCGCACTTCTGCGCCGCCGCCAGGTCGTTGTTGTGGGCGGCCACCAGCATCACCTGATGCGGCTTCAGGTACATGCTACTGACAACGCCGAGATAGGCCTCGGGATCGGGTTTGTAGTGGTGGAAGGTCTCGCCCGAAAAGCAGTGATCCCACGGAATGCCGCTGTTCTTGGCCATGTTGATCAGGAGTGCCACGTTGCCGTTGCTGAGGGTGGCCACGACATACTTCTTCTTCATCAGGCCGATGCCTTCGACCGAGTCGGGCCACGGCCGGAGCTTGTGCCAGAGACGGGTGAACTCCCACGCGCCCTCCTCGCCCGGATGCTTCAGGCCCCGCTTCGCCAGCAGCATCTCGAAGGCTTCCTTGTGCAGGTCGTCGATGCGGGTCCAGGGCAGCTGGCCCTTGCGCACGCGGGCCATCTGCGGCTGGTAGAGCCCGCGCCAGTCGTCGGCGAAGCTCGTCCAGTCGGTGTCGACGCCGTGTTTCTTGCCGAGCTTGGGCAGGTCCTCGATCAGGCTGCCGCGCCAGTCGACGACGGTTCCGAACACGTCGAAGATGCAGACTTTCAGATCGGCGAGATTCCGGGGCATGTGGTTTCCTCTGTCGGGACGCTTGGGCTAGGGTCGGCTCATGGTGTGGAAGCACGATAGAGTGAGCGGGGCCGACGGCAAGCCTCGATGCGGCTGGGTCACGAACGATCCGCTGTACGAAAGGTATCATGACAAGGAATGGGGCCGTCCGCTCAGGGACGACCGCGCCCTGTTCGAGCTGCTGACGCTCGAGGGCTGCCAGGCGGGACTTTCGTGGATCACCGTGCTGCGCAAGCGCGAGCGCCCACAAGATCGTGCGCTACACGCCGGCCAAGCTCGCCAAGCTGCTGGCCGATCCCGGCATCATCCGCCACAAGGGCAAGATCGAGGCCAGCGTCGGCAACGCGCGGGCCTATCTCGACCTGGTCGAGCGCGAAGGTTCGTTCGCGAAATTCGTCTGGAGCTTCGTCGGCGGCAAGCCCCGTCGGAACCGGCCACGCACCCTCAAGGACGTGCCGGCGAAGACGCCGGAGAGCGATGCGCTGTCCAAGGCGCTCGCCAAGCAGGGCTTCAAGTTCGTGGGCTCCACCATCTGCTACGCCTTCATGCAGGCCTCGGGCATGGTCGACGACCATGTCGCGGGCTGCCACTGCGCCAGGGAGTAAGTCTTGACCAAGCGTGTCTTCATCGCCGCACTGGGCACCGAAACCAACCAGTTCGTGCCCTTCCCGACCGGCCGCCGCTCCTACGAGGAATATGGCGTGTGGCGCGGCGATGCCACGAAGCACGAACCCACCAGCTTCACCGCGCCGCTGCATGTCTGGCGCAAGGCGGCGGAGGCGCGCGGCTGGACGGTGATCGAGGGGCTTGCCACCTTCGCCGCCCCGTCCGGCACGACGGTGCGCAAGGTCTACGAGGACTTCCGCGACGAGATCCTGGCCGGCGTGACGGCCGCCCTGCCGCTCGACGCGGTGCTGATCAACGTCCACGGCGCCATGGTGGCCGACGGCTACGACGACTGCGAGGGAGATCTCCTGTCCAGGGTGCGGGCGATCGTCGGCCCCAAGGTCGCGATCGGCGCCGAGTTCGACCTGCATTGCCACCTGAGCGCCCTGATGCTCGACAGCGCCGACGTGCTGGTGGGCTACAAGGAATACCCGCACACCGACACGATGGAACGCGCCGCCGAGCTGTTTGCGATCATCGCCGACACCGTGGACGGCAAGGTGAAGCCCGTCATGGCGCGCCACGACTGCCGCATGATCGCGCAGTACCGCACCTCCGTTCCACCGATCAGCGAATTCGTCGCCCGCATGAAGTCGCTCGAAGGCAAGGACGGCATCCTCTCCGTCTCCTTGAGCCACGGCTTCTCCTTCGCCGACGTCGAGGACGTGGGCACCCGCACGCTGGTGGTGGCCGACGGCGACATGAAGAAAGCCGACGCGCTGGCGCAGCAGCTCGGCCGCGAGCTGTGGGACAACCGCGAGCGCTACGCCACCAGGTACCTCACCATCGCCGAGGCGATGGACCGCGCCGCCTCGCACAACCAGGGGCCGCTGGTGCTGGCCGACCGCGCCGACAATCCCGGCTCCGGGGCGCCCGGCGATTCGACCTTCGTGCTGAAGGCGCTTGTCGAGCGCGCGGTCGGCCCGGCGCTGTTCGGCGTGATGTGGGAGCCCGGCGCCTTCCGCATCGCCGAGGAGGCGGGCGAGGGCGCGCGCCTCAGGATGCGGCTCGGCGGCAAGTCGGGCGCCGTCAGCGGCGATCCCATCGACCTCGACGTCACGGTGAAGAAGATCGCCCGCGACGTGAGACAGCCCTACGGGCCGGTGATGGCCCCGCTCGGCGACATGGCGCTGCTGTCGTCGGAGCATGTCGACATCGCGATCTGCACGCTCCGCACCCAGACCTTCCACGCCGACGCCTTCCGCGCCGTCGGCGCCGAGCCCGCCGACTACCGCGTCGTGGTCGTGAAGTCGGCGCAGCATTTCTACAACGGCTTCGTGGGCCTCGCGAAGGAGATCCTCTACGTGGCCTCGCCCGGCGCCGCCGACCCCGACGTCACGCGCTGGCCCTACACCAAGCGCCGCACGCCGTTCTGGCCCAAGGTCGCCGACCCCTGGAAGTAACGCCCGGGGCCTGGGCTTTTCCGACACCCTGTTGTCGGGAAATCCGTGTCGGAAAATTCAAGGCGTTGATCTGCATGGCTTTTTGCCCGCCGTTTTCCGACACCTCCATGTCGAAGGCGGCGGGCCGACAGGTAGCGATTTCAGCAGCCGACCGAAGCAGGCTCACTCCATCCAGATCGGCCGGATGTCGGGCTTCTCGAAGTCCTCCGGTAGCATGTCCTCATGCTCATAGGATTTCGGTCCTTCCCATGCCATGAGCATCACAGGCCGAAAGTATCCAATGTCGACCTTGTCGCGACGCGCATAGTGGATTGCCTTGTCGAGTGACTGGAAAATCTTTCGAAACGCGTCGGCAGCGGTCTTCGCCGACCGATCGAGGCCCTTTACCCGGTCACCCAGCTTGAACTCGTCCCAGAAGCCGTCGGTTATCTGAATTCTTTCCAGAATTCGCCTGCTCTCCGCCAGTTGCTCCACCAAAGCGTCATACTGTTCGCCAGGTACGGTGCGTCTGAAAAGACGGTTAGTGACGAGGTCGAGTGCACCATCGGCCGACTCTGACTTGTGGCGATCGATCAGGGCAAAGAACGCAGCAACTTCCGCTGGCGTACCCATATGCTGAATAATCATACCACCCGAGATTCCAACGTCGGTCATCGTCTAATCCTCCTCTCTGAATCTAATGTGTTCGCGCCTGAGAAGGCCATTCGATTGTTCGACAATCCGCCTGGCCACGTCGCTCAACTGTTCTTCGGACACTTGCTGTCCTCGAACGTCGATCCGAATGTTCTGCTGCATGCCCGGCGGCAGGTGTTGTACGCGCTCTAGCACCTGTCTGATCACATCGCGGACCAGACCGTCCGAGTTGGTATTGATGTCGTAGTTCTTCGTTTCGAACGACTCGCTACGCCTATCCTTCGATACACCGTCGGGACGCTTCGACTCCCGTGTCGACGAACTTACTTCCTGGCCATTCTTGAAGGCAACTTGCGGTTCGAAGTCCGGCGCCAGATCCCTGGCATCATCGAGTTCGCTCTGTCTCCAGCTTGGCCGCTGCCCCGGCGGAAACGGAGGCACCGGCGGACCGGAAGGCGGTCGGGACGAGGGCTGTGGTTTGGCCTCCCACCATCGGCGGGGAGGCTTTGAGTTTTGGTATGGGTGTCGTCATCTATTAAGATGACACAATACGGAAGTTTTGCTGCGTGCTGCGTCCAGTCCAGTTCGTGTTCGTAATGTTGAAGTTCTTCTCGCGCTGGAGTTGGTTACCTACGCTGAAGGCGGACGTCGTAAACGTCTGGCGGCCCGTCCAGTTGACGCCGTCTGGACTGCTCGCATAATAGGGGTATG
>RGPT01000380.1 GCA_010032545.1 Alphaproteobacteria bacterium | reverse complement strand
ACACCGGCGCAATCGAAACCCTGCGCGATGCCGTGCGCTCTCAGGGCGAAAAAACCGGAGTGGCATGGGCTGATGCGCTTTCCAGCACTGTGCGCCCAGTGATCACCTACTGGTTCATGGCACTGTACTGTGCGGCGAAAACGGCAGCATTTGCGGCAGCCTTGTCTGCTGGTGCTGACTGGATTACAGCAGTTCTGCACGCATGGACTGAGGCTGACCAGGCACTTTGGGCCGGGGTGCTGAACTTCTGGTTCTTGGGCCGTGTCTTTGACAAGATCAGGCTGTGATCGAAGTGCCGCAGGTCGCGATTGAACTGGCCAAGCGGTTTGAGGGATTTCATCGGGTGCCGAAAGCGGATCCCGGTCGAGCGCATCCTTATATCTGCCCGGCGGGATTTCATACGATCGGCTACGGTCATCTTTGCGACCCGGCGCATCCGCCGATCACCGAGGCCGAAGCGAAAGTCTATCTGGCGCGCGACCTGATCACGGCATTGAACGCCACGCTTCGCTACTGCCCGGTACTGGCCACCGAGCCAGAGCACCGACTGGCCGCCATCGTCGATTTCACTTTTAATCTCGGCGCTGGCCGCCTGCAGACATCAACGCTACTGACCAGCCCCCATCGAGTGGTCCGGGTGGAATGTTAGTTCAGGGCTAGCCTCGGGACCAGCGGGAGCGCGCCCGACGTAGCTGGCCCGGGTTGCGAAGTCGGGCGCGCGGGGATGAAGGTCTCGGGTGCCGGGGGTTGGTATCCGAGCGATGAGTGCGGGCGGACTGTGTTGTAGTGGTGTCGCCATGCCTCGATCACGATCTTCGCCTCCTTGAGTGTGTAGAAGATCTCGCCGTCGAGCAGCTCATCGCGGAGCTTGCCATTGAAGCTTTCGCAGTAGCCGTTCTCCCAGGGGCTGCCCGGCTCGATGTAGGCGGTCTTCGCACCGACAGCAGCGATCCAGGCACGGAGCGCCCGGGCCACGAACTCCGGGCCGTTATCCGAGCGAATGTGAGCCGGTACGCCATGCAGGATGAAGAGATCTGCGAGCGCGTCGATGACGTCCGTGGCCTTGAGGGTTCTCGCCACCCGGATCGCCAACGCCTCGCGGGTGAACTCGTCGATGATGCACAGCATCCGGAACGCCCTCCCTTCATGGGTGCGATCGGCAACGAAGTCATAGGACCAGACGTGGTTGGGACGCTCCGGCCGCAGACGGACGCATGACCCGTCATTGAACCAGAGCCGCCCCCGCTTGGGCTGCTTCGATGGAACCTTGAGCCCCTCACGCCGCCAGATCCGCTCGACCCGCTTCCTGTTTACCATCCAGCCATCTCGGCGCAGAAGCGCCGTGATCCGGCGGTAGCCATAGCGGCCGTACTGACGAGCGTGCTCGATGATCTCGGCGGTCAGGGCCGCCTCGTCACCGGTTCTCCTCGAGACCTTGCGCTGTGTGGAGCGATGCTGACCCAGAACCCGGCATGCCCGCCTCTCGGGCACATCGAGCTCGACGATCACATGCTCCACACAGGCTCGGCGGCGTGCGGGGCTTAGAAGTTTCCCTTGGCGGCCTCGGCCAGGATCAGCTTGTCCAGCGTCAGATCCGACACGGCCCGGCGAAGCCGTACGTTCTCCGTCTCAAGCTGCTTCAGGCGCTTCACCTGGTCGCCCTTCAACCCACCGTACTCGTTCCGCCAGCGGTAGTAGGTCACTGCCGTCACGCCGATCGAGCGGATCGCATCCGCCACAGGCCGACCCTGTGCCATCAGCACATCGACCTGCCGCAGCCTCGTGACGATCTCTTCTGCCGTATGCCTCTTCCTTGCCATCGAAGTCCTCCTCCTTGCTCAAAAACATACCTCAGGGAGGACCACTTCTCAGGGGGCAGGACAATACGCTGCCGCGTTGCGGTGCGTGTCGCCGAAGGGCGCGACGATGTTCGCGTAGAACATCGCGGGAGCCGCGGCGCAATCGGCCATGGTGAAGTCGTCGCCCATGGCCCAGGTCTTCGCTGCCATGTCCTGGTCGATCATGCCGAGCGCGGTCTGCAGCAGAGCCTTCGCCTGGTCGACGCCGTATGGGTCGTTCTTGCCCGGCGGCCGCAGCCGGTCGGTGACGACCTTCTGCATCGGCACGTTGACGTAGAGATCGTAGAAGCGGTCCTGCAGGCGGGTCCGCCGGGCCAGATCCGGATCGGCGGGCACCAGCGGCGACCGGCCCGGATGATGC
>RGPT01000379.1 GCA_010032545.1 Alphaproteobacteria bacterium | reverse complement strand
GCTGCTCGGCTATCGTGCGGGCGCTCAGGAGGTCGCGCAGGTCGACACCGTGCAGGCGTGCCGTCGCATGCGCGAGGCCGATGAAACGACCCAGCACGCCGTGGCGATAGGCATTGCGGGCGAAGATCGAGATCCGGCGCCGGCCGAACTGGTGCAAACTGCGGCCCTGCCAGTAAGCGCGGCTCTCGGGATCGAGATGCGGCGCGATCAGGCGATGGTAGGCCGCGACATTGGCCTCGTCGTCGGCCGAGCCGAAGAATCGATAGAACATTTCCCACGACGGCAGGCGGCTGGCCGCCACCAGCTTCAGCCGATTGAGCGCCACATGAGCCTGGCTGAGATCGACCGCGGTGATCCGTGCTGGACCTGCCGTGAGATAGGAGAGGATGTTGCAGCCGCCCGAGGCGATCGCCACGACATGGCTGTCGGGTTCGAGTGCCAGCGCCTCAAGATCGACCTCGGGGTCTTCCCATATCTGGGTGTAGACGAGGCCACGGAACAGCCGTTCGAAGACATGTTCCAGGAGTCCCTCGCGGGACAGCACGCGATTGCGTCGAACCGCCTGCTTCAGGCGTACATTGCTCTCGTCCCGCGGATAGGCCAACCGTGCGACTCCGGCTCTACTCAATCCACCGATTGTATCCACGCCAGGTGCCAGTTTGATGACAGGCCTACTTGACGGGATGTCTGGTTAGAGAGAACGTGCCACCATGACTGCGCAAGGATTCGCGCTTTTCAACTCGACCATCGGCACCTGCGGAATTGCCTGGGGTCCGCGTGGCATTGCCGGGCTGCAATTGCCCGAATCGACGGCCGAGGCCACGCGCACCCGCCTGCGGCGGCGCTGGCCCGAGGCGGTCGAGAGCCCGCCGCCACCCGGCGTCGGCCGTGTCCTCGAGCGCGTGCTGGGATTGCTGAAGGGCGAGGCCGTGGATCTCGCCGATATCCCGCTCGACCTCGACACCGCACCGGAATTCCACCGCAAGGTCTATGAGGTGGCGCGCACCATTCCGCCCGGCCGCACGATGACCTACGGCGAGATCGCCAGGATTTTGGGCGTGCCGAACGAGTCGCGCGAGGTCGGGCAGGCACTGGGGCGCAATCCCGTCGCCATCATCGTGCCCTGCCACCGCGTCCTGGGCGCCGACGGCAAAATGGGCGGCTTCTCGGCCAACGGAGGCGTGTCGACCAAGAGGCGCATGCTGGAGATCGAGGGCGCCCCCGCGGTCGGCGCGGGTCCCTTGTTCGCCCAACAGCAGCAGTGACCGGTTTTGCCTTCAAGCCCGCCAGGGCGGTTGCCCACCTGAAGGCCGCCGATCCGGCGCTGGCGACCATCATCGACACCATCGGCCCCTTCCGCATGGAGCTCAAGACTTCGCGTAGCCTGTTCGGCGCCCTGGCCGAAGCCATCGTCTACCAGCAGCTTTCCAACAAGGCGGCGGCCACGATTTATGGCCGTGTGGAAGCACTCTATCCCCGTGCACGGGCAGGCTTCACGCCACGCCACATCCTGGCGACGCCCGACGAGAAGCTGCGCGGCTGCGGGCTGTCGCGCGCCAAGGTGCTGGCGGTCAGGGACCTGGCACAACGCGTGGCGGGTGGCGACCTGCCGACGATGGCGGAGGCCCAGGCCCTGGCCGACGCCGAACTTGTCGAACGCCTGGTCAAGGTGCGCGGCATCGGCCGCTGGAGCGCCGAGATGTTCCTGATGTTCCGCCTCGGCCGTCCCGACGTACTGCCGCTCGACGACTACAGCCTGCGCAAAGCCTATGCGAAGGCTTTCAGGAAGCGTGCGCTGCCCTCGCCGCGGGCGCTCGAAAAGGCCGGCGAAAAATGGCGGCCCTACCGCACCGTGGCAAGCTGGTATCTTTGGCGTGCACTCGAGACGTAAAGAGTTGTTCATCGCCGCCACTGGAGTGACACGTTCGCCATGACATAATCGGCGCATGGCTCTTCCGTTTTCCAATACCGCCGGCCGCACGCTGGAACGCCTGCGCACAGCCTTCATCGATACGGCGCGCGGCGCGCGCGAGGTGGTGGGCGCCCCGCTCCGCCCCGACCTGCCCGACGACGACATTCCGCGGCTGAAGAACCGCGTCGACGCCTGCCTGGCCGGCAAGGGCGGCGAGACCGCGCGGCGCGTCCGGGCGGCCGAGCTGGGGCAGGCCTATCTCTCGCTCTCGGCCGTGGGGCGGAAGAAGTTCCTGCTGACACTCGCCCACGACTACGGCCTGCCGCGCGAGGCCG
>RGPT01000378.1 GCA_010032545.1 Alphaproteobacteria bacterium | reverse complement strand
TGCTGGTCGGCAAGGCCGACGTGCGCGAGGAGCTGGACCGGCTGGCGGCTCATATCGCCCAGGCGCGAACCCTGCTGGCCGAGGCGCGGGTGGACAACCCGGTGGGCCGCAAGTTCGATTTCCTCTGCCAGGAGTTCAATCGCGAGGCCAATACGCTGTGCTCTAAGTCAGCCGACATCGAGCTCACGCGTATCGGCATCGACCTCAAGGGCGCCGTCGAGCGCATGCGGGAGCAGGTGCAGAATGTCGAATGACTCGATCCAGCGCCGGGGACTGATGCTGGTGCTGTCCTCGCCCTCGGGCGCCGGCAAGACGACCCTGTCGCGCCAACTGCTCGACAACGATTCGCAGATTCAGCTCAGCGTCTCATGCACGACCCGCGCGAAGCGGCCGGGCGAGAAGGATGGCGTCGACTATCACTTCGTCGATACGGCGACCTTCAGCGGCATGAGCCAGCGCGGCGAGTTCCTCGAACATGCCAGCGTCTTCAGCCACTACTACGGCACGCCCAAGGCCCCAGTCGAGGCGGCGCTGAGCGCCGGCAAGGATGTGCTGTTCGACATCGATTGGCAGGGCACGCAGCAGCTCAAAGATCCTGCCAAGAAGGTCAAGGGCGACCTGGTGACGGTGTTCATCCTGCCGCCCTCGACGCGCGATCTCGAGAAGCGCCTGCTGACGCGGGCGCAGGATTCGAAGGAGGTCGTGTCCCAGCGCATGGCCAAGGCGGCCGACGAGATGAGCCACTACGCCGAATATGATTACGTCATCGTCAATCGCGACATCGGCACCAGCTTGAGCAACCTCAAAGCCATCCTCACTTCAGAGCGCCTGAAGCTCGAGCGTCAGGTTGGTCTGTCGGGCTTCGTCAAGGCGCTGCGCGAGGGGCGGTAGTCGGTGCGCCCATGCCGGCCTCGCCCTGGGAGCGCAGCACGAGCTGGGATGGCATGTAGGGACGGCCGGAGAATTCTGCGATCAACCGATCGCTGGCGCCTTCGGTTACCTCTTCCAGGCGTCGCATGAAGCTCTGCTTGTCGAGCCCGGGTTCGACGGCGGGGAGGAACTCGATGGCGGCGCGGCCGGGTTTCTTCCACCAGTCGCGGCGGTTCCACAGAAGGCCGATGCTGGTCGCGACCGGCGTCACCGGCAGGCCGAGATCGCGCGACAGGTAGTAGATGCCGGAGCGATAGCGCTCGCGCTCGCCCGGCGCCATGAGGTTTCCTTCGGGATAGATCGCGATGTGGCGGCCGCTGTCGTAGGCGCGTTTGGCGAATTGGGCGAGGTTCTCGCGCTCCCTGCCGCCGCCGCAGGTATCGACGCGGATCATCTGCAGGCGATAGAGAATGGCGCCGATCAGCGGATAGCGGAACAGCTCCTGCATCGCCACAAAGGCAATGCCATGGATTCGAGCTGCCAGCAGGATGCCGTCGCACTCGCTTTGGTGCTTGCCGGCAAGCAAGGCGGGGCCCATGGCGGGAAGGTTGTCCAGTCCGCGGAACTCGACCTTCATGCCGCCGATCCAGCGCATACCCCAGACAACAGCGCGCGCCCAATGGTGCAGCAGCCCGCGAAGCAGCACCGGCGTCGGGATCGGAACCAGTGCGATGCCGACCACGGCCGTCAGAAGCGTGCCGACATAGAAAAACGCATTGAAGGCGAGTGACCTAACCATAAGTTCAAAATAGTGAGCGATCACTCATTTGTCAAGTGCCTCGCCAGTCGAACGAACTCAGAGACCGTTAGTTCCTCCGCCCGTGCGGTGGGCGAGAGGCCGAGCCCTGTCAGGATGGCCACAGGGTCGGCAAAAAGCCCCGCCAGGGCACCGCGAAGCATCTTGCGACGTTGACCGAAGGCCGCTGCTGTAACGCGCTCCAGCGGTCGGAGATCGACAAGGCGTTCATTCGAGGGCCTGGGCGTAAGTCGGGCAACCGACGACGTCACCCTGGGCGGCGGCACGAAAGCAGTCGGCGCCACGTCGAACAGGCGCTGGACCTTGCAAACATGCTGGGCCAGCACCGAAAGCCTGCCGTAGTCCTTGGTGCGCGGAACCGCCACCAGCCGGTCGACGACTTCCTTCTGGAACATTAGCACCATGTCGGAGAGGTCGTCGGCGACCTGCAGCCAGCGCACGAGAAGAGCGGTGGAGATGTTGTAGGGCAGGTTGGCGACAACCCGACGGGGCGGTGGCCCCAGAGACGCGAGGTCGATTTTCAGCGCGTCGCCTTCGATAACCTGCAGGTGCCCCTTCGCGGCCTGCTCCA
>RGPT01000377.1 GCA_010032545.1 Alphaproteobacteria bacterium | reverse complement strand
TCCGCGGGGCGATAGCCTTGCCCGAGGCCGATCTCGACCCGGCCACCGGAGAGATTGTCGAGCACCGACAGATCCTCGGCGAGACGTAACGGATGGCCATGCAGCGGCGCGAGCGCGATCGCCTGACCGATGCGGCAGTTGGGCGCCGCCACGGCGAGCGCTGCTCCAGCGACGATGGGCGACGGGCAATAGCCGTCGGCCTCACCGTGATGCTCGCTCACCCAGATCGAGTCGAAGCCCAGCCGGCTCGCCTCGCCCGCCAGCTCCAGCCCCTCGCGGTAGGACCTGTCCCACGGCTCGCCGAGGCCACGATGAACCTGGAAGCTGAGCGACAATCCGACCTTCAAGGCGGTCCTCATCCCAGTCTCCATCGTCAGCCGTCGAGCTGCCGCTTGAGCCCGGCCCAGCGGTCGAGGATAGGGAGGATCTTGTCCTCCTTCTCGGCGGGAAGGGAGAACACGACCCGGTCGATGCCGATGCGCTGACACAATTGCAGGCGCTCGAGGTTGTCGGGCACGCGGAAGATGCTGATCGGAAGGTGTGCTGGATCGCGCCCGGCCTCGCGCGCCATGGTGCGGAATTGCTCGATCACGCCCATGCCATCGCGCTCCAGCCAGTCGTCACGCGGAATCCAGCCGTCGCCGTAGCGGATGGCGCGCCGCGCGGCATGCGGGAAGCCGCCGCCGACGATGATCGGCGGGTGCGGAGTCTGCACGGGCTTGGGCCACTGCTTCATCGGGTCGAAGTTCACGAACTCGCCGTGATACTCGGGCTCGTCTCCGGTCCAGATCGCCTTCATCGCCTCGATGCGCTCGCGCGCCAGCTTGTGGCGGGTCTTGAACACCGTGCCATGGTTCTCGATCTCGTCCTGGTTCCAGCCGTTCCCGACGCCGAACAGGAAGCGGCCGTTGCTGAGACGATCGATGGTCGACACCATCTTGGCGGTAACGATCGGATCGCGCTGGATGACGAGCGCAATTCCGGTTCCGACCTTGAGCCTGGTCGTCACCGTGGCGGCGGTGTTGAGGGCCAGGAATGGATCCATGATCTCGTAGTAGGGCCGGATCAGGCTTCCGCCCGCCGGATAGGCCGTCTTGCGCGACGACGGGATGTGCGTGTGCTCGGGCACCCACAGCGATTCGAAGCCGCGCTCCTCCAGCGCCCGGCCCAGTGCCGCGGGCTGCATGGAGTCCGTCGTGAAGAACATCACCGCGCCGATTTTCATGGTCCTGTTCGCTCCCCTGCTTCTTCCACCGTTCCGCCCGACTCACCTTTGCCGACCTCCGCAACTCGTGCAGGTCGGGAGTCCGCAGCGTCGGCCTTCAAACTCTTGTTCCCCTTGGATTATCACCCGACGCCCTGTGTCGCCGAATGCGCGGCAGAAGCGTGCAAAACGGGAAGCGCTTTTCCAGTCCCAGCAGCGGACATGGCGCGGAAAGCGAAGACAGCAATTCCCGCATTGAATATCCTATATAGGGTCAACTGGGATCCGAATATTTCCTGTCAAGGACCTGCGCGCGCCTAGGCCTTGAAACCTTCCGGCGGGTCGCAGGGCGTGGTGCCCATCTGGCCAGGGGTCGAGACTTCGAGGATCTCCATCGCCTCCGAGGTGCGGATCTCGTTGTGCCGAAGGTAGCCCGGAATGAAAAGCGAGTCGCCCTCCTCGACCCGCAGTGTGCGACCGTCCTCGAACTCGAGATCGACCCAGCCCTTGATCATGTAGATGAACTGGCCATCGCACTCATGATAGTGCCAGCCGGTCGGCCGGCTCATGCCCTGGCTCGAACTCATGACCTGGGCGCGCAAGGCGCCGCCGCTGGCGTCGGCGACGCCGAGATCTCGATACTGGAAGAAGTCGCGCCGTCCCTTGACCAGCACAGGTGCACTGGCACGGGCGTGGGCGACTTTTTGGCTGGACGTCGTCTTTTCTGGCTTGGTGGCGATAGCGGACGCCATTGTTTCCTCCATCTGGCTTTCAACAATACGGATTCAGACTATTCCCACGGCCACTTGAATCCGCGCCGGGGCGGCGGCGGAGGTGGCGCCTGCTGCTGCTGTTGCTGCCGCCGCTGCTCCTCGGCGTAGGCGCGCCGCTGCGCTTCTTCCCACTTGGCGATGGCAGGCGCGGCTTCGGTCATCAGCGACGCCTTCTGCGCCGAGGTGAAGAAGCCGGTGGCGACGTCACCATTCTTCGCCTGCCATGCCGCAATCGTCTGGCGCGAGCGCGGACCGAAACTGCCGTCGATGCCGCCGACGTC
>RGPT01000376.1 GCA_010032545.1 Alphaproteobacteria bacterium | reverse complement strand
ATCACCTCGGCCAAGAACCTCGCCGACGCCGCCGAGAAGATCGTCGCGGCCGTTAAGGAGACCAACTGATGGCCGTGCTGGTCGACAAGAACACGAAGGTCATCTGCCAGGGCTTTACCGGTTCGCAGGGCACCTTTCATTCCGAGCAGGCGATCG
Source organism: Alphaproteobacteria bacterium (assembly GCA_010032545.1). Taxonomy (GTDB): domain Bacteria; phylum Pseudomonadota; class Alphaproteobacteria; order Reyranellales; family Reyranellaceae; genus Reyranella. The sequence continues at coordinate 2,106 of RGPT01000376.1, read as the reverse complement.
CCTACGGCACCAAGATGGTGGGCGGCGTCACTCCAGGCAAAGGCGGTACCACCCATCTCGACCTGCCGGTGTTCGACACCGTGGCCGAGGCCGTCGCCAGGACCGGTGCCGATGCGAGCGTGATCTACGTGCCCGCGCCCTATGCCGCGGACTCGATCCTGGAAGCCGTCGACGCTGAGATTCCGCTCGTGGTGTGCATCACCGAGGGCATTCCGGTGCTCGACATGGTCAAGGTGAAGAGGGCGCTCGCAGGCTCGAAATCGCGCCTGATCGGGCCCAACTGCCCCGGCGTCATCACGCCTGGCGAATGCAAGATCGGCATCATGCCGGGCCACATCCACAAGCGCGGCAAGATCGGCATCATCTCGCGTTCGGGCACGCTCACCTACGAGGCTGTGGCCCAGACCACGGCGGTCGGGCTCGGCCAGACCACCTGCATCGGCATCGGCGGCGATCCGGTGAATGGCACCAACTTCGTCGAATGCCTGGAGATGTTGCTGGGCGACCCTGAAACCCAGGGCATCATCATGATCGGCGAGATCGGCGGCGATGCCGAGGTCAAGGGCGCCGAATACATCAAGGCGTCGAAGACGAAGAAGCCGATCGTGGGCTTCATCGCCGGCCGGACCGCCCCGCCGGGACGCCGCATGGGCCATGCCGGCGCGGTGATCTCGGGTGGCCAGGATACCGCCGAGTTCAAGGTGGACTTCATGCGCTCCGTCGGGATCAAGGTGGCGGATTCGCCCGCAGCGCTCGGCGAGGAAATGCTGAAGGCGATGAAGGGCTGACTGGCGGACTGCCGCCCGGAAGTTGCCGGGCGGCCGGCATCGACAAGGCCAAGGAGTACCAGGCCATGAGAGTGGAGCAGACGTCGTTCCTGTTTGGCGCGAACGCGCCATTCATCGAAGAGCTCTACGCCCGCTATCAGAGCGATCCCAATTCCGTCGACGGGGACTGGCGCATCTTCTTCGCGGCGCTGGCCGAGGAGAAGGTCGACGTGCTGGCCGAGACGCGCGGGGCTTCCTGGGCGCCCAACGGCGTCAGGGTGATCGGCGCGGCCGACCTCGAGGCCAAGACGCCCGCCAACCGAAACGTGAAGGGCGGCAACGGTGCCGTGCCGACGCCGCTCGCCGGCAAGACCGAGGCCGAGATCCGCGCCGCCGCCCAGGATACCGCGCGCGCGCTCATGCTGATCCGCGCCTACCGCATCCGCGGCCATCTCGAGGCCGATCTCGATCCGTTGGGGCTGGTGCGCCAGGCGCCGCATCGCGAGCTCGATCCCGCGACCTACGGCTTCGGCGAGGGTGACTGGGACCGTCCCGTGCTGATCTTCGGCTCGCTGGCGCTGGGCGAGTCGGCGACCTTGCGCCAGATCATGGAGCGCCTGCGCAAGACCTACTGCGGGCGGATCGGCGTCGAGTTCATGCACATCAGCGATCCCGACCAGAAGGCGTGGATACAGGAGCGCATCGAGCACATCGAGAACCACACCGAGTTCACGGTCGAAGGCCGCAAGATGATCCTGCAGCGGGTCGTCGAGGCCGAGGGGCTCGAGCGCTATCTCGGCGTGAAGTTCGTCGGCACCAAGCGGTTCGGTCTCGACGGCGGCGAGTCGCTGATCCCCGCCATCGAGCAGATCCTGAAGCGTGGCGGCCAGCTCGGCGTGCGCGAGGTGGTGCTGGGCATGCCCCATCGCGGCCGCCTCAACACGCTCGTGCACGTCATGCACAAAAGCTACACGGCGCTGTTCTCGGAATTCCAGGGTCGCTCCTCTCAACCCGAGGAGATGCGTGGGTCGGGCGACGTGAAGTATCACTTGGGCGCGTCGGCCGATCGCGAGTTCGACGGCAACGTGATCCACCTGTCGCTGTCGCCCAACCCTTCGCATCTCGAAGCGGTGAACCCGGTGGTGCTGGGCAAGGCGCGGGCCAAGCAGGACCAGCGCGGCGACAAGGACCGCAGCCAGGTGATGGCGATCCTGATGCATGGCGACGCGGCGTTCGCGGGCCAGGGCCTGGTGGCCGAAAGCCTCGACCTCAGCGACCTCGGCGGCTACCGCATCGGCGGCACCATCCATTTCGTGGTCAACAACCAGATCGGCTTCAC
>RGPT01000375.1 GCA_010032545.1 Alphaproteobacteria bacterium | reverse complement strand
GCGACCGGCTACTATCCCCTCATGCTCCTCCTCATCGATAACTACGATAGCTTCACCTACAACCTCGTCCACTTCCTGGGCGATGTCGGCGCCAAGTGCATCGTGCATCGCAACGACCAGATCACGGTCGAGGAAGCGATGGCGCTGAAGCCCGCCGGCATCGTGCTGTCGCCCGGTCCCTGCACGCCGAACGAGGCCGGCATCTGCATGGATCTGATCCTTGCCGCCGCGAAGGAACAGGTGCCACTGCTCGGCGTCTGCCTCGGCCACCAGGCGATCGGCCAAGTGTTCGGCGGCCACGTCGTGCGGGCGCCGCAGCCGATGCACGGCAAGCTGTCGGGTATCGAGCACACGAACCAGAGCGTGTTCGAGGACGTGCCCTCGCCCTTCCAGGCGACGCGCTATCACTCGCTGATCGTCGACCGCAAGGACTTCCCCAAGGAACTCGACGTCACCGCCGAAACTGGCGACATCATCATGGGCCTGCGCCACAAGACGCTGCCGATCCACGGCGTGCAGTTCCATCCCGAGAGCATCGCCTCGGAGCACGGCCACAAGATCCTGGAAAATTTCCTCAAGATCGCCGGCGAGCATCCGAACCAGCAGAAGAAGAAAGCGGCCTAGATGATCGTCACGCGCCGCCTGCTGCTTTGTGCAACGGCGGCGACGGCCGCTGCACCCAATGCCTTCGCCCAGACCTGGCCCACCAAGCCGATAAAAATCATCGTCCCCTTCCCAGCCGGCCAGTCGACCGACATCCTGGCGCGGGTCATGGCCGACCACCTCACCAAGTCGCTGGGCCAGCAGGTGATCGTCGAGAATCGCCCGGGCGCGGGCGGCAGCATCGGCGCCGACGCCGCCGCCAAGTCAGCGCCCGACGGCTATACGCTGCTGATGGTCACGATTTCGACCCACGGCATTGCGCCGGCGATTTACCCGAGGCTGCCCTACGACGTGCAGAAGGATTTTGCGCCGATCGCCAACATCGGCCTCACGCCGCAGGTCCTGCTTGCCAGCCCCAAGAGCGGCATCACCTCGGTGAAGGACTTGGTCGCCAAGGCCAAATCAGGCGATCTCAACTACGGCTCCTCGGGCAACGGCTCGGCCAGCCACCTCGCCGTCGAGATGCTGAAGAGCGCGGCCGGCATCAAGCTCACGCACATTCCCTTCAAGGGCAATGCCGACGCCATGCTGGCGCTGCAGAGCGGCGACATCCAGCTCATGTCGGACGCCATCCCCGGCGCCATCGGCCCGGTGAAGACCGGCAAGGCCATTGCAATCGGCATCGCCGACCAGCGCCGCTCGCCCTTCCTGCCTGATCTGCCGACGGTGGCCGAGCAGGGTTACCCGACCGTCGTCGCAGTGGGCTGGATCGGCCTCTCGGCGCCCGCCAGGACGCCCGAGCCCGTCCTCGACAAACTGAGCGCCGAAATCATGCGCATCCTCAACGAGCCCGAGGTGCTGGAGAAGATGAAGGGCCTCGCCTTCGTCCCAGCCAAGGAATCCCGCCAGGAATTCGAGGCCTACATCGCTATCGAGAACACCAAATGGCAGAAGGTCGTCCAGGACGCCGGCGTGAAGATCGAGTGACTCTTCCGGGCCACGGGAACAGGATCCCCTGCTCGTAGATAGTTTATATATTTATCAGATAATTATAGAAATATCTTAAAGTTAAGACGCAACACCAAACCCCGCCCGGGTGATCGCCTTGCTGATGGCGGCGACGTCGGCGTCGGGCGGGAGGCGCATCTCGCCGCTCTTGAGATCGACGGAGATCGGCGCGGTGCCGGCGCCGGTGGCAGCACGGGTGACGGCCTTTACGCAGCCGTCGCAATCCATGCCGGTTACCTTGAGGATGAGTTCTTGAGCCATGTGATATAGCTAGCCGCGCGCCGGCCCAGCCGGCAAGAGGCAAAATCTGGACTGCGTCCCGGACTGGAGTTCTTGTGAGCGGCGACATCGACGATTTTCGTGGCCTTCTGGCCAAGGTCGGCAACGGCGAGACGCTGGACATCGACGAGGCGGAGCGCGCCTTCGACATCATGACCAGCGGCAACGCCACCCCGGCCCAGATGGGCGCCTTCCTGATGGGGCTTAAGGTGCGCGGCGAGACCGCCCAGGAGCTGGCGGGCGGTTCCCGGGCGCTCAGGGCCAAGGTGCTGCGTGTCCGCGCGCCCGAGGGCGCCATAGATATCGTGGGCACCGGCGGCGACCACCACGGCACCTACAACGTCTCCTCCTGCTCGGCCTTCGTCGTCGCCGGCGCCGGCGAC
>RGPT01000374.1 GCA_010032545.1 Alphaproteobacteria bacterium | reverse complement strand
AGAGAAAATCCTTCACTGAAGCGGCCGGAAAGTCTGGTTGCGCCGGAGCAAAAATGCATCGGCAGTTAGCTCTTTGCGCGGCGTGCAGAGGGCGGGGGGATGAAGAGCGTGGAGTTGTATGGACAGGTTCGCCACGCGGTGCGGATCGAGGGGCTGAGCCGTCGCGAGGCTGCGCGTCGGTTCGGGCTGGATCCTCGGACGGTAGCGAAGATGCTGGCCTTCTCGGTTCCGCCCGGGTACCGGCGTAGCCGCCCGCCGGCACGGCCGAAGCTGGACCCGTTCGTCGGTATCATCGGGCCTGACCATCGTGAAGGACTACGTGTTGGGGCAGCGTCAGCGGTCCCGGGAGATGTTCGTGCCGCTGGTGCACCCGCCGGGGCATGCGCAGGCCGACTTTGGTGAAGCTGTCGGCATCATCGGTGGGGTAAAGCGCAAGATCCACTTCTTTACCTTCGACTTGCCGCACTCGGACGCCGGCTTCGTGCAGGCCTATCCGGCGGAGACGACGGAAGCTTTCTGCGACGGCCACGTTCGGGCGTTTGCATTCTTCGGCGGGGTGCCGCAGTCGATCCTGTATGACAACACCCGGATCGCGGTGGCCCGCATCCTGGGTGACGGCAAGCGGCAGCGGACGCGGGTGTTCACCGAGTTGCAATCGCATTACCTGTTCGAGGACCGGTTCGGCCGGCCAGGCAAAGGCAACGATAAGGGCAAGGTCGAAGGTCTGGTCGGCTATGCCCGGCGGAACTTTCTGGTCCCGATTCCGGTGTTCGAGAGCTTCGAGGCACTGAACGCCTATCTTCTGGAATGCTGCCGCCGTCGCCAGGCGGACCGTTTGCGCGGCCGTGAGGGGACGATCGGCGAGCGGCTGGAGCGTGATCTTGCCGCGTTCCAGACGCCGTTGCCCCCGCCCTACGACGCCTGCGAGAAGGTTGCGACGACGGTCTCCTCGCTGTCGCTGGTGCGCTACCGGCTCAACGACTACTCGGTGCCGACGACCTATGGCCACCGCGAGGTGCTTGTACGCGGCTACGTCCACGAGGTGGTGATCTCGTGTGGCGCCGAGACCATCGCCCGGCACGTCCGATCCTACGAGCGGGAGGACTTCGTGTTCGACCCGCTGCATTACCTGGCGCTGCTCGAGCAGAAGATCAATGCGCTCGACCAGGCGGCCCCGTTGGCCGGGTGGCAACTGCCCGAAGCGTTCGCCACGCTGCGCCGCCTGCTCGAAGCGCGCATGGGCAAGCAGGGCAAACGCGAGTTCGTGCAGGTGCTGCGCCTGATCGAAGTGTTCAGGATCGACGACGTCGCCGCGGGCGTGCGCGATGCCATCGATCGCGGCGTGATCGGCTTCGACGCGGTGAAGCACCTGGTGCTGTGCCGCATCGAACGGCGGCCACCACGCCTCGATATGACGGTGTATCCCTACCTGCCGCGCGCCAACGTGGCGACGACCTCGGCCAGGACGTACCTGGATCTGCTCATCGGGGTGACGTCATGACCGACACGCCCCAGCTTCTGCTCGGCCATCATCTGAAGGTGCTCAAGCTGCCGACGTTCCTGCGCGAGTATGACAAGCTCGCCCGGCAGTGCGCCACCGAGGGCGTTGAGCATACCGGCTACCTGTTGCGCCTGGCCGAACTCGAGCTGATCGAGCGCGAACGGCGGATGGTCGATCGGCGGATCAAGGAGGCGAGGTTCCCGGCGGTCAAAAGCCTCGACAGCTTCGACTTCACCGCACTGCCGTCGCTCAACAAGACGTTGGTGCTGGAGCTGGCCCGCTCGGAGTACGTGCTCCGTCGCGAGAACGTCATCGCGGTCGGTAACAGCGGCACCGGCAAGAGCCACGTGGCGCTTGGCCTCGGGCTGGCGGCCTGCCAGAAGGGCCTCTCGGTCGGCTTCACCACGGCGGCCGCTTTGGTCAACGAACTGCTCGAGGCTCGCGACGAGAAGCGGCTGCTGAGGCTGCAGCGCCAGCTCGCCGGCTACAAGCTCCTGGTGATCGACGAGCTCGGCTACGTGCCGCTGTCGCAGACCGGGGCCGAGCTGCTGTTCGAGGTGTTCAGCCAGCGCTACGAGCGTGGCTCGACCATCGTCACCTCCAACCTGCCGTTCGACGAGTGGACCGGTGTGTTCGCTTCCGAGCGGCTGACCGGCGCGCTGCTCGACCGGCTGACCCACCACGTCCATATCCTGGAGATGAACGGTGACAGCTACCGGCTCAAGCAGAGCAAGCGTCGCCAGCGTGGTGCCCGCGCCACCACCATCCCCGACAGCCCACCCGAGGAATAAACGAGGACGCAGGAAGGCCCCCCGCGGGGGGCC
>RGPT01000373.1 GCA_010032545.1 Alphaproteobacteria bacterium | reverse complement strand
CACGATGAATATGAGCGGAACCGCCTTGTACGAAGGGTGCGTGGTACTCTTCGTGGCACAGGTCTTCGGCGTCGATCTGACTATCGCCCAACAGCTGACGCTGCTTTTCCTCTCCGTCCTGAGCGCTGTCGCCGTCGCGGGGATCCCGGGCGGTTCCTTGCCGCTCATCGCCGGCCTGCTGGTCACCTTCGGCATCCCGCCTGAGGGCATCGGCATCGTGCTCGGTGTCGACCGGGTGCTGGACATGGCCCGTTCGATGACGAACGTCGGCTCCGACCTCGTCACGACGGTCGTGGTCGATGCCCAGGAACGCAAGGCCGACGCCGCCTGAACCGCCATGAAGACTTTTTGCCTCTTGTTGCTTGGCCTCTGCCTAGGTGAGGTCCGTGCGGCTACGGACGACCTCGCGAAGCAGGCGCTGGCCGAGACCGCGACGCCGCTCCGGCCTTTTGTCGCCGGCGGCCAGCCGGCGTGGAACGGCCATGCGGTGCAATTTCTCTTCGCCCCCGCCTTCGACCTGCCTGAGGTCGCGGGCGCGGTGCGTTATCGATTTACGCTGAAGGATTCGGCCGGACGCGAGCATGTCTTCTTCGGCCCCAAGCCGTCGACGCCGCTTGCGCCGATCTGGACCGCCGTGGCGATCGGACCGGCTTCCTTGGTCGTCCAGGGAATCGACGCCAACGACGTGGCCGTCGGCGGACCCTCGAGCCGTAGATTCCATCGTGCCGCACCCTTCGTCTCGCCGGTCATCGGCGAGGTCGATTCCGCGGGTCCTGCCCGGGCGCTCGCCGCCTTGGTCCGTTCGCCGGACCTGCGTTGCTGGTTCGGTTCCGGTCAGCCTGAGCCGCAGTTCGTCCTCTACCGTTATCCCTCGAAGATCGTCGGCGCCGCTGCTTCGGCCTTGGCGACCTACGCCGCGCAGCAGCCGACGCCGGCCGACGCTCCGGAGGGTCGCTATCTGCTCGACGTCCATGCCGCCACGAAGGATCGCCGTTATCTCGATGCGGCTGTCCGCATCGCAGCCACTTACGAGAAGACCCAGCTGGCCGAAGGGAGCTGGTCGCTCTTCGTGAACCCGCGCGACGGCAAGCCGGCGTCGCCGAACATCCTCGTGCCGACGGGCATCGTGGGCTTCCTGGATCAGCTTGAAGAAATCACCGGTGAGCGTCGGTTCGCGACCGTCCGCGAGCGGGCCTTGGCCTGGATCATGGCGAATCCCGTGCGGACCTGGAACTGGCAGGGGCAGTTCGAGGATGTCCGCCCCTTGCCGCCCTATGAGAACATGACGAAGCATGAGGCGTGTGATTTCGCGCTGCATCTGTTCGGGCAGAAAGAGCGTAAGCCCGAAGAACTCGCGCTGGCCTTGGAGCTCCTTCGCTATTCCGAAGACCAATTCGTGATCTGGGCCCAGCCGCCGAAAGAGACGCCTGTCAGCCAGAGCGCCGACGGTGCGGCCGGCGGCAAGGCCCGGAAGTGGCTGCTGCCCTGCGTGCTTGAGCAGTATCGATGCTACGCTCCGGTCTGCGCCAGCTCCGCCAAGCTCATCCGGACCTATCTCGCCGCCTGGCGTGCGACGGGCGACCGGCTTCATCTTGAGAAGGCCAAAGCCTTAGGCGCGACCTTGGCGCAGACGCAGACCCATGTGAAGGCGCCCGGACGTTATCAGACGTGGGTCATGCTTCCGCCCGGGGCGATGTGGTTCAACTGCGAGCTGATGGCCGTGCGCGCCATGCAGGAACTCGCGGCGGCTCGCTGAGTCGGCTAGAACCTGCGCAGCAGGATTACGCCTGCGATGCCGATCGCGCCGCCGAGCCACAGGCGCCAGGAAGGGCGTCGGCCTTCGACGGCCCATTGCATCACTAGCCCGATGAGCGGGGTGAGCGCGACGACGCTGAGCACGAGCGCGGCGGGGTGTCGCGTCAATGCCCACTGATAGCAGGCGACGCCGAGCGCCGGGCCGGAAATGCCGTTCATGAGCATCCACCAAGGAGCGGACGCGAAGGCATAGGGACGGCGCACCTTTGCGAGCAGGCCTTCCTTGCGAGATGCCCAGAGCAGGAAGAGTAGGACGATGGGTATGCCTCCGAGCAGGCGCACGAACGCTTGCGCAAATCCGTCGGGAATGATTTCGCCGGCTTGCTTGCACGCTTCGACGGTCAGTGGGGTGCTGACCGCGCCGCAAGCCTGGCCGAGCGCCGAGAGGACTCCGAGCCACACGCCGGTCCTTCTCTCCGCCGGATCGCCTTCGGCGGGCGCGCCGAGCGCGACGGCGACGCCGATCAGGATGACAAGCGCAGCCACCATCTGCGCACCGCTGGGAGAATGTCCGAGCGCCTCATA
>RGPT01000372.1 GCA_010032545.1 Alphaproteobacteria bacterium | reverse complement strand
TCGACCAACAGCACAGTCTTGCCCGCCACCTCGCCCGCCCACCGTGGATGAATGTCGAAGGCCTCGCGGACGTTGCGCCGCCGTGCGGGCCGCATCGCTGGCACCCGAAGGTCGTCTGGCCCCCGACCTGTTGCGTCGGCGGCGATGGACGGGATCGCAGGCGGGCCTCAGGGCCAGGGAACGGCGGCGCAACGTCCGCGAGGCCTTCGACATTCATCCACGGTGGGCGGGCGAGGTGGCGGGCAAGACTGTGCTGTTGGTCGACGATGTGCTGACCACTGGCGCAACGGCCGAGGCCTGCGCCCGGGTTCTGCAACGCGGCGGGGTGCGTCATGTCGACGTGCTGACGCTGGCGCGCGTCGTGCGGCCGACGGTATAGTGGGGACAAGGAGACCCCGATGGCCAAGATCGAAATCTACACCACGCCGTTCTGCGGCTACTGCGCCCGCGCCAAGGGACTGCTCGACAGCAAGGGCGCCGCCTACGACGAGATGGACGTGATGATGGACGACAAGAAGCGCACCGAGATGCGCGAGCGTTCCAGGCGCACGACCGTGCCGCAGATCTTCATCAACGGCCAGCATATCGGCGGTTCCGACGACCTCGCGGCGTTGGAGCAGGCGGGCAAGCTCGACGCCCTGCTCGCCCAGCCGGGCTGAGGAGAACCGTCCGATGGGGACCACGTTCAAGGCCGGCCTGATCCAGACCAACGTCAGCAACGAGATGGCCGAGAACGTGGCCTTCGTGCAGGAGCAGACACGGCTCGCGCGCGACGCCGGCGCCGATTTCATCATGACGCCGGAGAACACCGGCCTGATCGGCGCCAACCGCACCGAGACGCTGGAGAAGGCGCAGACGGAAGCGAGCCACGGCATGCTGGCCGCCTGCCGCGCGTCGGCGCGCGAGACGGGCGCCTGGTTCCTGCTGGGCGGCATCCATGTCCGTATCGAGGGTGAGGAGCAGATCCGCAACCGCTCCTACCTGATCGATTCCGCTGGGAACATCGTGGCGAGCTACGACAAGATCCATATGTTCGATGTCCGCCTGGCTGGCGGTGAGAACTATTTCGAGTCGGCGACCTTCAAGCCGGGCGACCGCGCGGTGCTGGCCGAGACGCCGTGGGGCGTGCTCGGCATGACCATCTGCTACGACCTGCGCTTCCCCTACCTCTATCGCGAGCTGGCGCATGCCGGTGCCACGATGCTGTCGATCCCGTCGTCCTTCACGGTGCCGACGGGCAAGGCGCACTGGCACACCATCCTGCGCGCGCGCGCCATCGAAACCGGCTGCTTCGTCTTCGCGCCCGCGCAGGTGGGCACGCACAAGGGTTCGGGCCGCAAGACCTACGGTCACTCCATCGCCATCGCCCCGTGGGGCGAGGTGCTGGCCGATGCCGGCGGCGAGTCCGCGGGCTTTGTCCTGGCCGATATCGATCTCGGCAAGGTCGCGGAGGCCCGCCAGATGGTGCCGTCGCTGCAGCACGACCGGAAGTACACGGCGCCGGTGCTGCACAAGGCGGCGGTCGCCAAGGCGGCTGAATAGCTGCTGGGCGCGCGCGACTCCAGTCGCGCGTCGCTGTTGGCAACATGCGAAGATCGCGCCACTTAAAGGGCGGAGACTATTCCGCTCGCAGTCGCGCGCCCCAGCCGATGAAATCAAACGCACCGCGATCCGCTTCCGAAAGAGCGTGGTGCTCCGAGACGGACTGTTGCAAGTGAACTAGATCAAGCACTTGGCGGTAGGTGCGACAGGTAAGAGTCGCACTGTATTACAAGCCTTCCCACCATGAGATGTCGCACCTTACGACCCATGGGGAGGCCGGCCTCGGACGTCCGCTATTGGAGCCAGACCGGAAGTGATCGACGCAGCCTAAGGACGACGCGGATGACCCAGAGCGGACATCCGATTTGAAGTCGCTATCGACGGCGTCGCGGATAGGAAAGTATTTCTGGAAGGTTTTTGCCGGAAAGGTGGGAGGCAAATGACTTTCGGTTGGGACGGAAGGATCGGTTGGGGTGCGCGCAAAGACAATGCCTTCCATGCGTGTGGTCATGCCATCGCCAGGGGCAGGACAAGGCAGGGGGGTCGGTATGGATTGGTCGCGCATCTTGGCCTGCGTGACGGGGACGGTGGATCAAGAGCTGCTTTACGCAGGGCAGGTCCAGCCTTATAGCGAACTGAAGTGCCTCAATCCTTGACTCCGCTGCTCTTGCGCCGTCGCACCGTTCTTACGACCGCCTCCGCCAGCCTCGCCCTGCCGCTGATTGGCGCTTGTGCCAGTCCGGCGCAGTCTGGCGCCGACTCGTTCGTATTCACCGACGGCATAGGCCGACGCGCAAGCGGTCCCAACC
>RGPT01000371.1 GCA_010032545.1 Alphaproteobacteria bacterium | reverse complement strand
GGCGACCGCGCGGTCGCCGTCTTCGATCACGACCAGGGGTTCGCTGGCTTCATGCAGGGCCTGGCCGACGATGGCGCCGACGCGGCCGAAGCCGATGAGCACCGTGTGACCGGTGAGCGCGGTTTGCGCGGGCAGTTCCGCCGCGGGGACGTGCGGCGGCGCGGCGGCTTCGGCTTCCTTTTCCTCGCGCTGCTGGACCTTGGGCGACTTGAGCCGCTGGGCGGCAAAGAACGCGATGGGGTTGAGCAGCATGGATAGGATCGCGCCGGCGAGGATGAGATCGCGCCCATCCTGGGGCAGAAGCTTCAGGCCCACCCCCATATCGGCGAGGATGAATGAGAATTCGCCGATCTGCGCGAGGCTGGCCGCGACCGTAAGCGCGATGGCGGGCGGGTGGCGGAACATGCGCACGATGACGTAGGCCGCGAACGATTTGCCCACGACGATCACCAGCACCGTGGCCAGGACAGGGAGCGGGCGGTCGATCAGGATTTTCGGATCGAACAGCATGCCGACCGAGACGAAGAACAGAACCGCGAAGGCATCGCGCAGGGGCAGCGACTCTTGCGCGGCCTGATGGCTGAGCTCGGACTCGCTCATGATCATGCCGGCGAAGAAGGCCCCGAGCGCAAAGGACACGCCGAACAGGTAGGACGCGCCGAACGCGACACCGAGCGCAATCGCCAGGACGGCGAGGCGGAACAGTTCGCGCGAGCCGCCGTGGGCGGTGTGATGCAGGATCCACGGGATCACCCGCCGGCCGACCACCAGCATCAGGGCGATGAAGGCGACCACCTTGGCGATGGTGAGGGCGATAGCGCCGGCGACGCCGAGGTCGAATCGCGCGACCAGCGGGTCGATGACGACTTGTTTGCCGTCGCCGCCCATGACGTCGGCAAACGCGGGCAGCAGGACCAGGGCGAGGACCATCGCGAGATCCTCGACGATCAGCCAGCCCACCGCGATCCTTCCGCGCTCGGTCTCGAGCATGCGGCGTTCCTGCAGGGCGCGCAGCAGCACGACCGTGCTGGCCACGGACAGCGACACGCCGAACACCAGACTGCCGCCCACGGACCATCCCAACCACAGGCCGAGACCGACGCCGAGCAGAGTCGCGACCGCCATCTGCACGATAGCGCCGGGCACGGCGATGGTTTTCACCGCCAGCAGATCGCGCAGGGAGAAGTGCAGGCCGACGCCGAACATCAGCAGGATCACGCCGATCTCGGCGAGCTGGTTGGCGAGGCCCTGGTCGGCAACGAAGCCGGGTGTCGCGGGACCGGCGACGACGCCGGCCAGCAGATAGCCCACTAGGGGCGGCAGCTTCAGACGGCTGGCGATGGTCCCGAAGATGAAGGCGAGAGCCAGGCCGCCGACAATTGTAGCGATGAGCGCTGTGTCATGAGTCATCAGGCGGAATTGCTTTGAGACGTATTGTTGGCGCGGTTCGCGACCAGGTCCGCCACCACGCTGGGATCGGCGAGGGTCGAGGTGTCGCCGAGATTGGAGACGTCGTTCTCCGCGATCTTGCGCAAGATTCTGCGCATGATTTTGCCGGAGCGGGTTTTCGGCAGGCCCGGCGCCCATTGCAGCACGTCCGGCTTGGCGATGGCGCTGATCTCGTGGCTGACCCAGCCGAGCAATTCCTTGCGCAGCGCTTCGCTCGGCGCGACGCCCACCTTGAGGGTGACGTAGGCATAGATGCCCTGGCCTTTGATGTCGTGCGGGTAGCCGACGACGGCGGCTTCGGCGACGGAGGTATGCGCGACCAATGCGCTTTCCACTTCCGCGGTGCCCAAGCGATGACCGGACACGTTGATGACGTCGTCCACCCGGCCGGTGATCCAGTAGTAGCCGTCGGCGTCGCGGCGGCAACCGTCGCCGGTGAAATACTTGCCCGGGTAGGTTTTGAAGTAAGTGTCGATGAAGCGCTGGTGATCGCCGTAGACCGTGCGCATTTGGCCGGGCCAGGAGGTCTTCAGGCAGAGGTTGCCGGTGGCGGCGCCGTCGAGTTCATTGCCTTCCGCATCGACCAGGCAGGGCTGGATGCCGAAGAACGGCAAGGTGGCGGAGCCGGGCTTCAGGCGCGTGGCGCCGGGCAGCGGCGAAATCAAGATGCCGCCGGTTTCGGTTTGCCACCAGGTATCGACGATCGGGCAGCGTGAATCGCCCACGACGCGGTGATACCACAGCCAGGCTTCCGGATTGATCGGCTCACCGACGCTGCCGAGCAGGCGCAGGGACGCGCGCGTCCACTTCTTCACCGGCGCGTCGCCTTCGCGCATGAGCGCGCGCAGGGCCGTGGGCGCGGTGTAGAAGATGTTCACGCCGTGTTTATCGATGATCTGCCAGAAGCGCGAGACATCGG
>RGPT01000038.1 GCA_010032545.1 Alphaproteobacteria bacterium | reverse complement strand
TAAATGAAGCCTTGCTGGCTTTCCCGCTACCGCACCTTAATAAACCGTTCGAGACTGCTAAGCCGTCGCGAAGCGATGACTTCGGCTTCTTGGTACTCGGCCGATTGGATGCGATCAAGGCCGTCGATAGGGTAATCAGCGCATACGCGTTGCTTGATCGACATTCGCAGGCGCGCAGCCGCTTATTCATTGCTGGAGACGGTCCATGCCGTGCTGCGTTGGAGGGCTGACCTTCTGGTGATCTTCATAGGATAAACCTCACCCCGGCAGACGTCGCTGGCACGCTGAAACCGCCGTAAATGATAGCGCATCGTGACGGATTGCACGACATCTCGGCCGCCGGCATCGGGCCCCTGCCATGCGGTTCCGGTGACGATTCCTCGCCCACAAACACCACGACCTGCAGAACAGCCGCGGAATGCTCTCGGCGGTGCCCGTCGCGAGGTTGTCGGGCGTGATCGTGACGATCATCGGCGTCGATCCGTTCCACGCACTGCGGCTCCTGGTGACGGGCGCGCTCGGGTCACGTGAGTCGATCGGCTACACGCTTTACTACGCCACCAACTTCACTTTCACCGGTCTCGCGGTGGCTGTCGCCTTCCACGCCGGCCTGTTCAACATCGGGGGCGAGGGCCAGGCCTATCTTGGCGGCCTGGGCTGCGGCCTTGCCATCCTGGCACTCGACCGCTGGCTGCCGGGATGGCTGATGATCCCGACCGCCATCGCAGCGGCCGCCCTGTTTGGTGCCGCCTGGGCCGCCGTGCCGGCCTGGCTGCAGGCCTGGCGCGGCAGCCACATCGTCATCACCACCATCATGTTCAATTTCGTGGCCTCGGCGCTGATGGTCTACCTGATGGTGAACGTGCTGATTGCGCCGGGCTCGATGTCGCCGCAGAGCCGGGGCTTCGCGCCGTCCGCGCAGCTGCCGGCGATCGCGGGACTTCCGCTCAATCTGTCTCTGGCTCTGGCGCTCGCCTGCTGCGTCGCCGTCTGGGTATTCCTCTGGCGCACGCCCTGGGGCTATGCGCTGCGGACCATGGGGCACAACCCTGAGGCCGCGGTCTATGCCGGCACCAACCTCAGGCGCATGACCATGCTCGCCATGTGCCTCTCCGGTGCGCTGGCGGGCTTTGTGGGCGTCAACGAGCTGATGGGCGTCCATCACCGTATCGTCCTCGATTTCCAGGCGGGTTACGGCTTCGCCGGCATCGCCGTCGCCCTGATGGGACGAAATCACCCGGTGGGTGTCCTGCTCGCCGCCCTGTTGTTCGGCGCGCTGCAGCAAGGCGGCGCCGAGCTCGCCTTCGAGATTCCCTCCATCACGCGCGAGATGGTGGTGGTGATCCAGGGCCTGATCATCCTGTTCTCGGGCGCTCTGGCGCACCTGCCACGGCCCTGGCTGCAGTTGCTGTTCGCGCGCCGGGCCTCGTGATGGACGAGGCTTTCTCCTTCGTCTTCCTGATGCTGGCGTCGATGCTCAGGGTCGCCACGCCGCTGGTGCTCTGCGCCATGGGTGGGCTGTTCTCGGAGAAGGGCGGCATCGTCGATGTCGGCCTCGAAGGCAAGATGCTGATGGCGGCGTTCTTCGCCGCCGCCACCGCGTCGGTCACGGGCTCGGCCTGGGCAGGGGTGGCTGCGGCCGTGATCGCAGCTGAGTCCCTGGCACTGCTGCATGGCCTCGCCTGCATCACCTATCGCGGCAATCAGGTGGTGAGTGGCGTCGCCATCAACATTCTGGCGGCGGGCCTTACGGTCGTTCTGGGTGCCGCCTGGTTCGCCCGCGGCGGCCAGACGCCGCCGCTCGTCGGGGATCAGCGGCTGATGCCGCTTTTCCTGCCGGACGCAGGGGACAATGTCCTGGTGTATGCCGCGCTGCTGTCGGTGCCGCTTACCTGGTGGATCATCGCCCGCACGCGCTTTGGCCTGCGTCTGCGCGCGGTCGGCGAAATGCCGCTGGCGGTCGATGCCGCCGGCCTCTCGGTGGCCTGGCTGCGCTATCGCGCGATCTTGCTCTGTGGCCTGTTCGCGGGCCTTGCCGGCGCCTATCTGTCGATCGGCCAGAACGCCGGCTTCAGCCGCGACATGACGGCGGGGCAGGGCTTCATTGCGCTGGCCGCCATCATTTTCGGCAAGTGGCGGGCGTGGCCGGCGTTCGGGGCTTGCCTGATCTTCGGCCTGCTCGACGCCATTGCCATCCGCCTGCAGGGCGTGCGCGTGCCAGGCCTGGGCGAAGTTCCGGTGCAATTGATCCAGGCCATGCCGTATCTTCTCGCCATGTTCCTGCTGGCAGGCTTCATCGGCCGCGCGGTCGCTCCGAAGGCGGCAGGCGTGCCCTACGAGAAAGAGCATTGAGATGGCCGCGCCGTGAGCGACGTCATCGCCCGCGTGGCACCCGGCTTCCGGCCGAAGGTGGCCGTCGTTCTGGGATCCGGTCTTGGGGGCTTTGCCGCCGACGTGAAGACGATCGCCACCATCCCCTATGGCGAGCTGCAGGGCTTTCCGCAGACCACGGTGGGCAGCCACGCCGGAAAGCTTGTGCTGGGCCATGTCGGCCCGACGGGGGTCGCCGTGATGCAGGGCCGCGCGCACTACTACGAGCGCGGTCGCGCCGACGAGATGAAGGGGGCCATCGACACCCTGGCCGGGCTTGGCTGCGAGACGCTGCTGCTGACCAACGCCGCCGGCAGCCTGCGGCTGGATATGCCCCCGGGTTCGGCGATGGCGATCACCGATCACATCAACTTCACCGGGGTCAATCCGCTGTTCGGGGAAAGCGGTGACAGCCGGTTCGTCGATATGGTCGACGCCTACGATCCCAGGCTGGTCGCCCAGTTGCTAGCCGTCGCAGGGACGGCTGGAATCGCCTGCCACAGCGGCGTCTATATCTGGTTCAGCGGCCCGAGCTTCGAGACGCCGGCCGAGATCCGTGCCGCTCGCGCGCTCGGAGCCGACGCGGTGGGTATGTCGACCGTGCCCGAGACGATCCTGGCGCGTCGCGCGGGGCTCCGGGTCGCGGCGCTCTCGCTGATGACCAACTATGCCGCGGGCCTCAGCGCCGACAAGCTCGGCCACGACCAGACACTTGCCGTGGCGCGCGAGTCGGAAGACGGCATGCGTCGCCTCCTGCGACTTTTCCTCGAGCGGTACATTTAGGGCCCATGCTGCCGCAGGAGATCATCCGCCGGAAACGAGACGGTCACGAACTCTCGGCTGAGGAGATTTCCTTCGTCGTCCAGGGCATTCACGACGGCGGCCTGAGCGAAGGTCAGGTGGCGTCTTTCGCCATGTCAGTGTTCTTCCGCGGCATGACCGTGCCTGAACGCGTGGCGCTCACGCTCGGTCTCGCCCGTTCGGGGATCACGCTCGACTGGCGTGACCTCTCGCTGCCGGGACCGGTGATCGACAAGCATTCGAGCGGCGGCGTGGGCGACAAGGTGAGCCTGATGCTGGCGCCCATCGTGGCGGCGTGCGGCGGGTTCGTACCCATGATCTCCGGTCGCGGGCTCGGCCATACCGGCGGTACGCTCGACAAGCTGTCGTCGATCTCGGGCTACGAAACCCAGCCCGACATCGCGACCTTTCGCCGGGTGGTTCGCGAGGTCGGTTGCGCCGTGATTGGCCAGACCGACGATCTGGCTCCGGCCGACCGACGGCTCTATGCGGTGCGCGATGTTACCGGCAGCGTTGAGTCGATCCCGCTCCTGGTGAGTTCGATCCTCTCGAAGAAGATCGCCGCAGGTCTTGCCGGGTTGGTGATGGACGTGAAGTGCGGCTCCGGCGCCTTCTGCGATACCGAGCCGATGGCGCGCGACCTGGCCGAGAGCATCGTGGCCGTGGCCAACCAGGCGGGCCTGCCCACCATCGCATTGATCACCGACATGGACCGCGTGCTAGGCCGTGATGTCGGCAACGCGCTCGAGGTCGCCGAGACGGTGGCCTATCTCACGGGCGAGAGTACGCGCGAGCCGCGCCTTCATGAAGTGACGATGGCACTTGCCGGCGAGATGCTGGCGCTTGGCGGATTGACGCCCACGGTGGCCGCCGGCCGGGCGCGCGCGGAGGCCGCACTGGCTGACGGTCGGGCAGCGGAGGTCTTCGCCCGCATGGTTGCCGCACTCGGTGGGCCAGCCGATTTCCTCGAGCACTCCGGCCGCTACCTGTCGCGGGCGCCGGTGATCAGGCCGTGCACTGCCGAGCGATCGGGTCATGTCGTCGGCATGGACGCCCGCCAGATCGGCATCGCCGTGGTCGCACTTGGGGGCGGTCGCGCCCATGCCGACGATGCGATCAATCCCTCGGTCGGCCTCAGCGAGGTGACGGACGTCGGCGTGCCAATCCGCGCCGGCAATCCGCTGTGCATCATCCATGCCGCGAGCGAGGCCGACGCCGATGCGGCCATTGCCCTCATCCGCAAGGCCATCCGCATCGGCGATCCGGTACCGGCCCAGCGGCCGGTCGTCATGGAGCGCGTCGTCCAGTGAATGCCGTGGATCTGGCCACGTATGCGCGCGACGGCTATCTCGTTCTGGAAGGCTTCTTGCCGCCGACCGACTGCGATACCCTTCAGGCAAGAGCGGCAGAGCTGGTGGCTGCCTTCGATCCTGGCCCGGTGCGCACGGTCTTTTCGGCGCGCGACCAGGGCCACGCCCGAGATCGCTACTTCCAGGAATCGGGCGGCGCCATCCGCTTCTTCTTCGAGGAGCAGGCGACGGACCGGCCGGTACCGTTGGCCCTGAGCAAGATCGGCCACGCGCTGCACGATCTCGATCCCGTCTTCGATTGCATCTCACGCCAGCCGCGGCTGGCCGAATTGGCACACGCCCTGGGAATGGCGCAGCCGCTGCTGCTGCAATCGATGTATCTCTTCAAGCAGCCGCGTATCGGCGCCGAAGTCGGCTGGCACCAGGATGCGACCTATCTGCATACGCGGCCCTCGACCGTGATCGGCTTCTGGATTGCGCTCGACGATGCCGACCGCGACAACGGTTGCCTGATGGTGTTGCCAGGCGCCCATCACGGGCCGCTACGCGAGCGCTTCGTGCGTGCGGGTGACCAGATGGTCACCCGCGTGCTCGATGCCACGCCATGGCCCGATATCGCGCCGGTCGCCCTCGAGGCGCGGCGTGGCACGCTGGTCGTTCTGCACGGCCTGCTGCCGCATGCCAGCGCCCCCAACCATTCGTCCCGCGCCCGGCACGCCTATGCCTTGCATCTGATCGACGGGCAGGCCGATTATCCGGCGGACAACTGGCTGCAACGGCCAGATCTGCCGTTACGAGGTTTTGCGTGATCCCCAAGGTGGAACTGCATTGTCATCTCGAGGGTTCGATCGCGCCGGCGCTCGCGCGCGAGTTGGCTGCCCGCAACGGCCTCGACCTGCCCAGTGGGCTGTTCGGGGCCGATGGCCACTATGTGTGGCGCGACTTCTGGAGTTTTCTTGCCGCCTACGATCGGGTCTGCACCGTGCTGCGCACGCCGCGCGACTTCGGCGACGTGATCTATTCCTACCTCGCCGGGGTGGCGGCCGAGGGGGCGGTCTATGTCGAGATGTTCTGCTCGCCTGAGCGGCCGGCGGCACTGGGCATCTCTTATGCAGCCTGGCTCGCGGCGCTGGCCGAGGGCATCGACCGCGCCCATCGCGAATTCGGTGTTGTCGGCCGTATCATCATCATCTGCATCCGGCATCTCGGGCCCGAGCGTGCGCTTGCCATGGCAGAGGCCATGGTGGCCGAGCCGCATCCCTATGTCGTGGGCTTCGGCATGGGCGGCGACGAGGCGAAGCTTGCACCGGTCGACTTCGCGCCGGCGTTCCGGCTGGCACATGACCGCGGCTATGGCTGCACTGTTCATGCCGGCGAGGTGCTCGGTCCGGAAAGCGTCTGGGCATCCATCGAGGCATTGCCGGTGACCCGCATCGGCCATGGCGTGCGTTCGGCCGACGATCCGGCACTGATGGACGAGCTGGTGCGTCGCGGGACCGTCCTCGAAGTCTGTCCCGGCAGCAATATCGCGCTCGGCCTGTATCGGGACCGTGTGGCCCATCCGCTGCACCGGTTGATCGACGCCGGCGTCTCCGTCACGCTCAATTCCGACGATCCCCCGTTCTTCCACACCACGCTTGGTGCCGAGTACGACAAGGCGGGCCTCGATGCGGCGGCGCTGCGACGGATTGCGCGCACGGCGGTCAAGGCGTCCTTCGCCGACGAGGCGACCAAGCACAGACTGTTGACGGAGATATCACCATGATCGGAAGGACTGTTCTGACGCTGGGCGTCGCCATCGGTGCGATCCTGTCCTCAGGCGCGGCGCGTGCCCAGGATGCCGCGCCGCCCAACGACATGCTGCTGGCCACGCTGTGGACGCAGCGTTCGGTCGAATACAGGGGCAATGCGCTCACCGTCTTCGCACTGGCCCGCATTCGGCTCGACGAGTCGCTGGCGGACAAGAACTGGACGGCCTCGCCCGCTGAGCAGAAGGCCGACTACCAGAACCTGCCGCCGGCCGTCATTCTCGACGTCGACGAGACCCTTCTCGACAATTCGCGCTACCAGGCCTGGATGCTGAAGAACAGCCAGACCTTCAGCACCAGGACCTGGAACCAGTTCTGCGCTGCCCAGGTCTCGACGGCCATTCCGGGCGCGGTCGAGTTCACCAGGTACGCCGATTCCAAAGGGGTGAAGGTCTTCTACATCACCAACCGCGGCGCCGAGACCGAGAAAGACACGCGCGAGAACATGGCCAGGCTCGGCTTCCCGATGGGCGGGAACGTCGACACTTTCCTGATGCAGGGCGAAAAGCCGGAGTGGGGCGGTGCCAAGGGCACGCGTCGCGCCGTGGTGACAAGGGATTACCGCGTGCTGCTCAACATCGGCGACAACTTCGGCGACTTCGACGACCGCTACCGCACGAGCGAGGCGGAGCGTCTGAAGGCCTTCGACTCCGACATGGCCTACTGGGGGCGGCAGTGGCTCATGATCGCCAACCCGACCTACGGCTCGTTCGATACCGCACCGTTCGGCCACGACTTCAAGAAGCCGCGCGAGGAGCAGCGCAAGGCCAAATGGGATGTACTGGAGTCTTGGCCGGGGCCGACGCCGTAGGCTAGATCGCGGCCTCGGTCTCGGCGTCGAACAGGTGGAGCCGCTCGGGCTTCAGCGCCATCTTGAGCTTGTCGTGGGCGCGTACGCGTAGCGTCGGCTCGACGCTCGCCACCATCAAGGCACCTCCGGCGCGCATATCGAGCAAGATCTCGGATCCGAGCTGCTCGACCACCTCGACTTCTGCCTCGAAGCAATACTCCGGCGCATCGGCTGCGGTCGCGATATGGATATCCTCCGGCCGGATGCCGAGTGACGCCTTGCGACCGGTCTTGGCGCGGGCCCGTGTCGCCAACGCTCCTGGCAGGCCGATGCGCAGCCCCGGTGCCTCGGCGACGGGACTGCCGCCATTCTCCACCAGGGTCACGTCGGCGAAATTCATTGCCGGCGAGCCGATGAAACCCGCAACGAAGCGATTGGCCGGGGTGTTGTAGAGTTCCAGCGGTTCGCCGACCTGCTGGACCACGCCATCCTTCATCACCACCACCCGGTCGCCGAGCGTCATGGCCTCGACCTGATCATGGGTAACGTAGACAGAGGTCACGGCCAGCCGCTCGTGCAGCTTCTTCAGTTCGACGCGCATCTGCACGCGCAGCTTGGCATCGAGGTTGGAAAGCGGTTCGTCGAACAGGAACACCGCTGGATCGCGCACGATGGCGCGGCCCAGCGCGACGCGTTGGCGTTGGCCGCCTGAGAGTTGCCGCGGCTTGCGGTGCAGGAGGCTCTCGATGCCGAGAATGGAAGCGGCGTTGTTGATGCGCTTCTCGATCTCGGCCTTCTCGAATTTCCGCATCTTGAGGCCGAACGCCATGTTGGAAGCGACGCTCATGTGCGGATAGAGCGCGTAATTCTGGAACACCATGGCGATGTCTCGGTCCATCGGCGGCACTTCGTTGACCACCGTATTGCCGATGCGGATCTCGCCGGAAGTGATGGCTTCGAGGCCGGCGATCATGCGCAGCGTCGTGGTCTTGCCGCAGCCCGAAGGCCCGACGAAGACCATGAACTCCTTGTCGCGGATCTGCAGGTCGACGTCCTTCACGACATGGGTCGTGTCGAACTTCTTGTTGAGCTTGTGGAGGCTGACCTCGGCCATGACGCGCTACCCCTTGACCGACCCGGTGAGGCCCGAGACGTAGTGTTCGACGAAGAATGAATAGACGATTGCCACCGGAATCGAGCCCAGCAGGGCGCCGGCCATCAGCGGCCCCCAGAAGAACACATCGCCGCGGATAAGTTCCGAGGTGACTCCGACGGGGACGGTCTTCTGGTCCGGCGATGACAGGAAGACCAGGGCGTAGATGAACTCGTTCCACGACAGCGTGAAGGCGATGATGCCCGACGACAGGATGCCGGGCACGGCGACTGGAATGATGATGTAGATCATCGCCTTCCAGCGCGAGGCGCCGTCGATGCGGGCGCACTCCTCAAGTTCCTTCGGGATGGCCTTGAAGTAACCCATCATCAGCCAGGTGCAGAACGGGATCAGGAACGTCGGATAGGTCAGGATCAGCGCCCACGGGGTGTCGCCGAGTTTGAAGTTCCGGATGATCTCCGCCAGCGGAATGAACAGAAGCGTCTGCGGCACCAGATAGGTGATGAAGATCGCCGTGCCGAGGCCGCCGGCATAGGGGAAATTGAGGCGGGCCAGCGCATAGCCTGCCAGCACGCCGCAGAACAGCGAGATCAGCGTCGACACCAGGGCGATGAACATCGTGTTCAGCATCCAGCGCGCGAAGTTGGTCTCCTCGAACAGGTAGAAGATGTGCTCGAACGTCGGATTGTTGGTCCAGAACGGCATGTAGTTGACGGCATTCCACGGCCGGTAGAGCTCACCGTCGGGCCGGAAGGTCGTGATGATCATCCAGTAGAACGGGAACAGCAGGACGAACACGAACAGGATCAGCGGGATGTTGAAGAAGACCCACCGTCTCCAGGCAGCACCTTCGATCATGGTCAGCGGGTCTCCACGCGGCGGATGTAGAGCAGTTGGACGACCACGATGATGAACAGGAAGGGGAACATCGCGAGCGAGATCGCCGCACCCTCTGCCAGCAACCCGGTGCCGATGCCAAGCTGGTAGGCGTAGGTCGCAAACAGGTGCGTGGCATTGGCAGGCCCGCCGCCGGTCATGACGTAGACCAGCTGGAAGTCGGCGAAGGTCTGGATGACCGAGAACAGCACCACCACCAGGGTGACCGGCATGAGCAGCGGCCAGGTGACGTGCCAGAAGCGCTGCCAGGGCCGGGCGCCGTCGATGGCGGCGGCCTCGTGGAGCTCCGGGCTGATGGTCTGCAGGCCGGCCAGCAGCGTGATGGCAAAGAACGGCACACCGCGCCAGATGTTGATGACAATGATCGACGTCATGGCGAGGTCGGGATCGCCCAGCCAGTTGATGCGCGTGGTGATGATGCCGAGCTGGAACAGCGTCCAGTTAATGACGCTGAAGGTGGGATCGAACATCCATTTCCAGGCGAAGGTCGAAAGCACCGTGGGAATGATGAACGGCAGCAGGATGAAGGCGCGGACCAGTGCCTTGCCCCTGAAATGCCGGTTGAGCAGGATCGCCAGCCAGAGGCCAAGCGCCAGCTTGAACACCGTCGTCACGCCCGTGTACCAGAACGTGTTCCACATGGTCGTGTGGAAGATGCTGTCGTTCCAGATCTTGTGGAAATTCTTCAGCCCGACGAAGTGGCCGGGGTCGCCGACGCGCGCGCTGCTCAGCGACAGCTTCACGCCTTCGAAGAAGGGATAGGCAATGAACAGGCCGAGCAGCACTGCCGTCGGCAGGAGGAGAGCGAGCGCCAACCAGCGCTCGTCTTCCAGACGCTTGATGCGCGGAGGGGGACGTTTCCCCTCCGCGTTCCCGGCGCCTGGCCGAGCTTCGCCGCCACCTTGAACGGCGCCATGACGGGGTCGTCGCTCCATACCTTGTGGCCTTCCCACTTCTCGGTGCAGGGCGTGGCGAAGCCCTTCTGCGAGACGAACCATTTCTCGAAGTTCTTCTCGGCATGGATCCACTTCAGGAACTCCTTCGCGGGGTCCTGGTTCTTCGAGTACTTCATCAGCATGTGCGATTGCAGCAGATGCATGCCGAACTGTCCTGCAGGACCCGCCGGCAGCGGCGAATGCAGGATGTCGGTGTTCAGCGGCGCACCCTTCTCGGTCTTGTACTGCTCGGGGCGGCGCAGGGTCTCGATGTAGATCGAGGCGCCGTTCAGAGTGGCCGAGATGGTCTGTGACAGGAAGGCGCGGTTGTTGTTGGTGTCGTCCCACGCCAACCCGCCCTCGTCGCAGCCGTCCTTCCAGAAGCCCTGCATGAACTTGACCGACTCGATCGTCGCCGGCGAATTGAGGATGACCTTCCCGGCCGGATCGACTTCCATGCCGCCCCAGGACCACAGGTAGGGGTAGGTGAAGGTCGGTGCGTCGCCGAACGTATGGCCGAGCGTCTGGCCGATCGGACGGCCTTTGGCCTTCAGCTTCTTGGCGACGTCGCGATACTCCACCCAGGTCTTGGGGAAGGACGTGGCACCGACTTCCTCGAACCACGACTTGCGATAGGCGATCATGCCGCCGATCACCGCCCAGGGCATGCCCATGAACATCTTGCCGTCGCTGCAAACGGCGCGAGCGTACTTGTACATTCCGCCTTCCTGCTTGGCGACGGACTCGGCGATCTCGGTGAGATCGACCACGCTGTTGGCGTACAGGTAGGTCTGGTTGTTGAACGCCATGATCAGGTCGGGACCAGCGCCCGACTGGATGCCGGCGGTCACGCGAGGCTGGAGATCGTTGCCGTTCACCGTCTCGAGGTTGATCTTGATGCCCAGGGCCTTCTCGGCTTCGGGCAACATTTCCCTGCGCAAGAGCGCATCCGACGCCGGCACGAAGTCGACCCACTTCAGCCAGTGAACCGTCCGCTGCTGGGCGAAGGCCGGCATACGGCCGGTGGCGAGAATGCCCGCCATGCCGCCCATCGAGGCGACGGCGGCGGTTCCGGCAAGCTTGAGTACGTTGCGACGCTTCGTCTTGGCCATGTTGTCCTCCCAAGGACTGCCGCCAGGTTCGACGGCTTCGTTGTTTGGTCCATCGTAGGCATCGGGGGGCGCCGGAGGCAAGCCGAATAGCGACGTGTCCTGCCGTTGCCGTTGCCCGGCGTCGCGGTCCCGGGTGAACAGCTCCTGGGCGCGGCCGACGCCGCGAAGCGCGAACCGGCCGCCCTTCGGCCTGGCGGCGTCCGCTCACCACGCGCAGCTTCTCGCGCATGCTGGCTTCGGCCTCCAGCGCCCGGGCGCTGGCCTTTGCCGGGTCCTCGGCGCGGAAGATCGCCAGCGTGCCGTCGCCGATCAGCTTCAGCACCTCGTCGGGCGGCGCGGTGTCGGTGATCTTGGTGTAGCCGCGAAGGTCAGAAAACCACAGGACGGCGTCGATGCGGTCGGCGACGCCGCGCGAGATGCGGCCCGCCAGGCCGCGGCCCTCTTGCCCTCGTCGCTGCGGCCGTAGTCGGCGGCGGCCTCTTCCGCCACGCCGGCGAGGCCGCAGCGAACCACCCAATCGGCGATGCAGACGACGTCGATGTCTCTCACGGGACCACGGTCCCTATCAAATTATACGGTCGCGGAAATGACACGCCGCCAGATGACCCGGCGCGACGCCTTCCAGGACCGGCGCCTCGACCGTGCAGAGGTCGGCCTTGAGCGGGCAACGCGGGTTGAAGTGGCAGCCCGGCGGCGGATTGAGCGCGCTCGGGATTTCGCCTTTCGCCTTGGCCCTGGCGACCGAGGCGGCGGCGCGATGGAACGGATCGGGGATCGCCGCGATCAGGGCGCGGGTATAGGGATGGCGCGGGTTCTCGAAGATCTCCTGCCAGCCGCCCTGTTCGACGATGCGGCCGAGATACATGACCGCCACCCGGTCGCTCACATGTTCGACCACGCCCAAATCATGGCTGATCATGATGTAGGCCAAGTCCATCTCGTCCTTGAGCTCGAGCAGCAGGTTGATGATCTGGGCGCGGATCGACACGTCGAGCGCCGACACCGGCTCGTCGCAGATCACCAGCCTGGGCTTCAGGATCAGGGCGCGGGCGATGCCGATGCGCTGGCGTTGGCCACCGGAGAATTCATGCGGGTAGCGGTCGGCGTGCTCGGGCCTGAGACCGACCTTGGCCATCATGTCGATCACGCGCGATTCGACCTCGGCCTTGTCCTTGACGCCGTGCAGACGCAGCGGATCGGCCAGCGTCCGGCGCACGGTCTGGCGCGGGTTGAGCGAGGCATAGGGGTCCTGGAAGACCATCTGCACCGTGCGCGCCATCTCCATACGGTCGGGCGGCGTGTCGCCGGAAATGCGCTGGCCGCCGACATGGATGCGGCCATGCGTCGGCAGCAGCAGGCCCATGATGGCGAGCGCCAGCGTGGACTTGCCGCAGCCCGACTCGCCCACCAGACCCAGGCACTCGCCGGGCTTGACGTCGAGGGTGACGCCGTCCACCGCCTTCAGCGTCTTCACGCCGCCGGCCAGCATGCTGCCGACTTTGAAGTGGACGGCGAGATCGTCGAGGACAAGCAACGGCTTAACCATGGTGATGGCACCTCACCAGACCGTCGGCCGGCAGCGAGGTCGCCTCTGGCACGTTCGTGCGGCAGATGTCGGTGACCGCGGGGCAGCGCGGGTTGAAGCGGCAGCCTGCCGGATAGGCCTGGATCGAGGGCACGACGCCCGTGATTTCGCGCAGGCGCTGGCGGCCGCGCCGGGACCGCTCGCCGAGCCGCGGCAGGGAGTCGATCAGGCCCTGGGTATAGGGGTGGCTCGGCCGCGCAAAGATGGCGTCCGCCACCTGGCTTTCGACGATGCGGCCGGCGTACATCACGGCCACGCGCTTGCACATGTTGGCGACCAGGCCGAGGTCGTGGCTGATCATCAGCACCGCCGTGCCCTTGGCCGCGCAGAGTTCGGCGATCAGGTCGATGATTTCTGCCTGCACCGTGACGTCGAGCGCGGTCGTCGGCTCGTCCGCCACCAGCAGATCGGGCCCGCAGGCGAGCGCGATGGCGATCATGACACGCTGGCGCATGCCCCCCGAGAGCTGGTGCGGGTAATCCCGGATGCGGCGCTCGGGCGAGGGCACGCGGACCTGGCGCAGCGCGTCTTCGGCGCGGTCCATCGCCTCGCTCCAGCCGGCACCCTGGTGCAGCACGAACATCTCTGCGATCTGGCGGCCCACCGGCGACAGCGGATTGAGGGCCGTCATCGGCTCCTGGAAGATCATGGCGATGCGCTTGCCGCGCAGCCGGCGCATCTCGGCCGCCGGCACGTCCTGGATTTCCTGTCCGTCGAGCACGATCCGGCCGCCGCCCAGCGACAAGGGCCGGCGCAGCAGGCCCATGACCGAAAGCGCGGTGATGCTCTTGCCGCAGCCCGACTCGCCCACCAGCCCGAAGGCCTCGCCGCGGCCGATCTCGAACGACACGCCCTCGACGGCATTGTAGGTGACGCCGTCGCCCGCGAGCGCGATGCGCAGGTCCTCGACCTTGAGGAGGGGGGGGGTCATGCGCGGCCGCTCAGTTCCGCCGCGTCGTCGACTGCGGGTCGAGGATGTCGCGCAGCCCGTCGCCCAGCAGGTTGAGGCCGAGCACAGTGAAGAAGATCGCCAACCCCGGAAACACCGACAGCCAGGGCGCGGTCGTGATCTGGTCGCGCGCCTCCGACAGCATGCTGCCCCAGCTCGGAAACGGCGGGCGGATGCCGAGGCCCAGGAACGACAGCGCGGCCTCGGCCAGGATCGCGCCACCCATGCCGAGCGTCGCGATCACGATCAACGGCCCCAGGATATTGGGCAGCACCTGCGTGAACATGATGCGCAGGTCGCCATAGCCAAGGATGCGTGCGGCCTGGATGTAGCCCTGGCTTTTCAGCGACAGCACCTGGGCGCGCGCGATGCGACAGGAGTATGACCAGCTGGTGAGGCCGAGCGCGATCACCAGGCTCACCAGGCCGGGCCCGAGGATCGCCATGATGGCGAGCGCGAAAACCAGCGAAGGGATCGCCAGCATCAGGTTGGTGAGGCCGCTCACCAGATCGTCCCACCAGCCGCCCCAGTAGCCGGCGGTCAATCCGAGGGTTACGCCGATCAGGCTGTTGCAGACCTGGCTGATGATGCCGACGCTGAGCGATATGCGGGCGCCATAGACAATGCGCGAATAGATGTCGCGACCCTGTGCATCGGTGCCGAAAGGATACTCCCAGCAGGGCGCGATCTCGGCGTTCATCAGGTTGGCGTCCATAACCGGGTCCGTGAGCGCAATCACCGGCGCCAGGATGGCTGCCGTGATGGCGGTTGCGACCAGGCCGCCACCAACCCAGAGAGAGGTGCCGCCTTTCAGCCTGAGCCGGGGCAACTTGATCGCCATGCTCATTGGTAGCGAATCCTCGGATCGATCACGACGTAGGCGAGGTCGACCAGCGTGTTGATGACGAGAAAGAACAGCACGATCATCAGGATGCAGCCCTGGACCGTCGGCATGTCGCGCTGGAACACCGAATCGACCATCAGCGATCCGACGCCCGGCCAGGCGAACAGCTTCTCGACGACGACGGCCTGACCCATCAGCGAGCCGAACTGCAGGCCGACGATGGTGATGACCAGGACCAGGGCGTTGCGCAGCACGTGCCACTCCACGACGCGCCGCTCGCTCATGCCCTTGCTGCGCGCGGTGCGGACGAAGTCGGCGTTGAGCACGTCGAGCACGGCGGCGCGCGTGGTGCGGGCGAGCAACGCCATCGGGCCGACGCCCAGCGCGATCGCGGGCAGGACGAGATTGCGCAGGCCGCCGTCGCCATAGCCGAAGCTCGGCAACCACTGGAGCTTGAGCGCAAACAAATACATCAGCATCAGGCCGAACCAGAACTGGGACAGCGACAGACCCGAAATGGCGCCGACCATCGAGGCGGTGTCGATCCAGCTGCCCGGCCTGAGGGCGGCCAGAAAACCCAGCGTCACGCCGACCAGGATGGCGAAGGTCATGGCGGCGAGGACCAGTTTCAGCGACGGCCAGATACGGCCGCTCAGCATCTTGGTGACCGGTTCGCGCGTGCGGAACGACGTACCGAGGTCGCCCCTGGCCGTGTTGGCTACATACTTGGCGAAGCGCTCGAGCAGCGGGTCGTCGAGCCCCATCTCCTTGCGCATGCGCTCCATCACCGCCGGGTCCATGGCCGAGCGTCCGTCCTCGTTCATGCCCGAGATGAAGCTGCCCGGCAGGACGGAGAACAGCAGGAAGACGAGCGCCACGACGGCGAGCATCGTCGGAACGACGTTGGCGAGGCGGCGGCCGAGGACGAGAAGCATCTACGAGGCCTTAGAGACCCCTCGCTACGCTCGGGACGACAACATTGCCGTCATCCCGAGCAGCAGCGAGGGAACCTTCATTTTTCGCCGTCACTTGGCCGGCGAGCTGGCATCGACCCAGATGTCCTCGGGGTACTGGTGGGTGATCTCGGTCGGATTGGCCTGGAGGCCACGGACCCACGGCTGATAGGCCAGCACCGCCTTGTTGTAGTTGAAGAACCACACCGGCGCTTCGTCGTAGAGCAGGTTGTTGGCTTTCTTGAGGAGCTCGTCTCGCTTGGCCATGTCGCCTTCCTGGGCGGCATCGTCGAGCAGCTTGTCGAACTCGGCGTTCTTGAGCCCCGTGTAGTTGCAGGCCGTCCGTGGCGTCTTGGAGTAGTAGCAACGGAGCGTGGCGAGCGAATCGGGGCCGGTCAGGTTGGAGCCGATATAGGCCTGGTGCTCGCCCTTCATGGCGAGTTCGGTCAATACGGTGACCTCGACAAGCTTCGGCTTCACCTTGATGCCGACCCTGGCAAGCATCGGGATGATCGCTTCGACGATCGGCAGACCCCAGCTCTCGTTCTGGCTGGTCGTCAGCTCGAACTCGAAGCCGTTGGGGTAGCCTGCCTCGGCGAGCAGCTTCTTGGCCTTTTCCGGGTCGTACGGATAGGGCTTCACCGTCTTGTCGAAGGCGGCCGACGAGGGCGGCAGCCAGCTCGTGGCGCGATAGGCCTTGTCCTTGACCAGGCGCGAGATGATCAGGTTGGCATCGATTGCGTAGTTGATCGCCTGCCGCACGCGCTTGTCCTGGAACGGCTTGATGGACTCGTGATTCATCGTGATCGCGCGCGTGAACATCTCGGCCACTTCCAGGATGCCCTTGGAAAGCTGCGGATCGGCACGGTAGGCGACGTACTGGGCCGGTCCCAGGATCGAGGTGTCGATCTCCTTGTTGCGAAAGGCCACGTCGCGCGCGGCGGCTTCGGCCATGATCAGCACCTCGAGCTTGTCGAGGTAAGGCTTGCCGGTCTTGTAGAACTTGTCGAAGCGCTCGGTGGTGACACGCGAGCCCGGGATATGTTCCTTGAACTTGAACGGCCCGAGACCCACCGGGCTGGAGGCGAAGTTGCCTTTCTCGACCTCTTCCCTGGGCAGGATGGCGGTCGTGCCGGCGAAGAAGTAATAGCCCGGGTCGACGCGATCCGTGATCGTCATTTCCAGCGTGAAGTCGTCGATCTTCTTCAGGCCGGAGATCTCCTTGGACTGGTTCTTCTCGACGTCGACCGCGCCCTTGATCAGGCGGACGTAGCGCGCGCCAGGATAACCTTTGGTGCTGTCCATGATGCGGGAGTAGGAGAAGATCAGGTCGTCGGCCGTCATCTTGCGGCCGTTGTGGAAGTAGGCGTCGTCGCGCAGCTTGTAGGTGTAGGTGAGGCCGTCGGGCGACACCGATACGGACTTCGCAAGCTCGAGCTCGAGCTTGTTGGCCGCGGTGTTCCAGTTATAGAGCGTGCGATGGATCGCCTTGTTGACGATGTCGTCCTGGGCGCGCGGCGTCACGTGCGGGTCGAGGCTGCCGAAGCTCGCGGCATAGGGCGCCGTCATCCGAACCGCACCGCCCTTGCGGGGCGTGTCCTGGGCTGCGGCGGTTGCGCGCAAGAGGTCGTGGCTTTATGGACGCTTTGCGATGCACGCGCCATGATTACGGATTGCACCTGATCTGCGAAGGACATCGGCATGAACTCACTTCCCAACTGCCTGTTGATCGTGACCGCTGAAGTCGATGCCGAGGTCGAGGTGGACTGGAGCCGCTGGTACGATGACGTCCACCTGCCCGACGCGCTCGCCTGTCCGGGCGTGCTGGCCGGCCGGCGCTACGTGTCCACGGGCGAGATCGCCGAAAGCGAGCGTGGCCAGGGTCGTCGCCGCCGCGCCACACTCTACACGACAGTTTACGAACTCGACTCGCCCGCGGCAGTCGAGACGAAGGAATTCACGGCGATGCGCGGCTGGGACCGCTTCGCGCCCCACGTCCGCTCGCAGACGCGCGTCGTCGTCGGACTGCGGTAGAGTCCCTGGCTAGGCCGGCACGCAATACCCATCGCGCCTGGGATCGCACCCGCCGGTGAACACACCGGTCTCCGGATCGATCGCCACGCCCTGCATGCCGCCGACTTTCATGGTCCAGTCGGGCCCGCTGGTGAGGTCGTGGCCGCGCTGGCGCAGCTCGGCATGGACTTGGGCTTCGACACGGCTCTCCAGCAGCACGGCCCGGCCGTCGGTGAGCCGTGCGCGCGGCGCCTCGATCGCCTGCTGCAACGGCAGGCCGAAATCGACGTGCTGCACCATCGCCTGCGGCTGGGTCTGCAGGATGCCATAGCTGCCCGGTGTTCCCAGCGCCAGGACGGGCGCGCCGTCCACGGTCGAGATCGACGGCGCCATGCACATCGGCAACTGCTCGCCCGGCTTCACGCGGTTGGGGCTCGCCGGGTTCACGTCGGCCCAGTAGAGGAAGTTGTTGAGGCAGAGGCCGGTGCCGGGCACCACGATACCCGAACCGAAGACGCTGCCCAGACTCTGGGTCAGGCACAGCAGATTGCCGTCGCCGTCGGCGATCGAAAACGATGTCGTGTGGCTCTCGTCAATTGCCGAAACAGGGGCGGCCGAGACGGACCGATTCGGCGGCGTCCACTGCTCTGTCGGGCCGTCGATCGGCTTGCCGTGAGGATGCGCAGCGTCAGCAGGAACTGGAAGCCCTCGCAGGGCGGCGGTGGCACGTGGACGGTGCGACCGCGATAACTGACGGCGATTGGATCGCGCCACGTGGCCTTGGCGGCCATCAGATCGTCCATGACCAGGCAGCCGCCGAGTTCGGTCAGGCGCTCGATGATCTTCTTTCCGAGCGCGCCGCCGTAGAGCAGGCCCGGGCCCTCGCTGGCCAGCGCCTCGAGCGTGCGTGCAAGGTCCGGCTGCTTCAGCACGAAGCCCGGCTTCACCGTGCCCGCGCCCGCGGTGTAGACGCGCGACCATTCGGGATGGAGTTGCTTGTGGCCCGCCAGTTCGCCCGCCACGCCCTGGATTTCCTCGAGATTGAACTCGATCAGCTGGAAGCCGTCGCGCGCGAGGGCGATCGCGGGGGCGAATAGCTCGGGCAACTTCTTCTTGCCGTGCGTGCCGTTCAGTTCGCACCAGCCGGCGAGGTTGCCCGGCGCGCCGACGGCCAGCGCGCCACGCTGGAGCTGGCTGCGGTTGCTGAGCTTGTCGACGGGGAAGTTCTTCGAGATCGGCCCGACGAAGTCGAGCGTGCGCACGCGCTTTTCCCTGGCGATGTAGCAGGTCGCCACGCCCCGCCCCGCCAATCCCGACATGTAGGGCTCGACGACGTTCAGTGCGGCCGCCGTGGCGACCGCGGCATCGAAGGCGTTGCCGCCATTGGCCAGGATGCGCGCCCCGGCCGCCGCCGCCAGCGGATGGGCCGCTGCCACCATTCCGTGACGCGATGTGATGGTCGGACGCTTGCCGTGCTGCAACATTCTCGGTTCCTCCTCGGACGCCGGGGATCGTGCCGATTCGACACGGTCGCGGCCAGAGCGAATTGCGCTAAGCTGCCCCGCAGGAGGAAACAGGCTCATGCGCAGACTGGAGTTCGGCTGGTTCCTGCCGACTGCCGGCGACACCACGGCCTACGGCAAGGCCGACGCTCTGGTGGCGCCGTCGCTCGATCTTTTCGACAAGGTCGTGCAGGCGGCCGAAGCGGCTGGCTTCGAATACATGCTGGTGCCGGTGCAGACCGCCTGCTGGGAGGCGTGGATTTCGAGCGCCATGATGGTCGCCCGCTCGAAGTCGATGCGCATGCTGGTGGCGGCCCGGCCGAGCTACATCAATCCGGTGCTGCTGGCCAAGATGATCTCGGCCTTCGACCAGCTCTCCGGCGGCCGCATCTGCATCAACCTGATCGCCGGCCAGAGCGAGGCCGAGAACGCTTCCGAAGGCGTGAAGTGGGGCAAGGAAGAGCGCTACGAGATCATGGACGAGGAGGTCTCGATCCTGAAGGCGCTGTGGACGACGCGCGGTCCCGTGACGTTCGACGGCAAGTTCTATCAGCTGAAGGGCGCGCAGATCCGGCCCCATCCGCTGCAGCAGCCCCATCCGCGCTTCTATCTCGGCGGCGGCTCGAGGCAGGCCTGGGAGATCTCCGCCAAGCATTCCGACGTGCATCTTTTCTGGGGCGACACCTACCAGCGCATCCGCGCCAACATGGCGGAGATCCGCGGCATGGCCGCCCGCCACGGCCGCGAAAAGGACATCGGCTTCGGCATGCGCCTGCAGATCGTGTGCCGGCCGACCGAAAAGGAGGCCTGGGACTTCGCGCATGGGCTGGTCGAACATGCGAGCGAGGCGCAGAAGGCCTTCGTGAAGGAGCGCTTCGCCACCTCGGAGGCCAACCGCCGCGTGCGCGAGCTGGCGGCGATCGGCGAGACCATCGAGCCGCATCTGTGGACCGGCATCACGCAGGTGAGGCCGGGCGCCGGCATCGCCGTGGTCGGCAATCCCGAGCAGTGTGCCGACACGCTGCAGAAGTTCATAGATCTGGGTTGCCACTCCTTCTGTCTGTCGGGTTATCTGCACGATGAGGAGGCCGAGCGCTTCGGCAAGTGGGTGATGCCGATCCTGCGCGAACGCAATCGCGGGCGCATGCTGGCGGCCTAGGGGAAATGAAGATGCAACTGGCTTCCAGGACCTACGACGCCAACGACATCTCCGCCGTCCAGGAGCTGTATCACAGCAACGGCTGGACCGACGGCCTGCCGATCGTGCCGCCGACGGCCGACGCCGTCCAAGCCTGTCTCGAGTGGGCGATGATGCCGCCCGACCAGCTGATCGGCATCGAGCCGGTGCGCGGGCTCGCGATCACGGCCGAGAAAATCGCGATCAACGCCGTGATGGCGGGCTGCCTGCCGATGCACTTTCCCGTCGTGCTGACGGAAGTTCAGCTACTGCCTGGCCGAGGACGAGGAGGATTCCTCCTGGTTGCCGCTCGCCGAGCAGCGCGGCGTGCCGAAGGGTGCATCCTCGGTGACGGTGATGGCCGCCGGGGCACCGCGCCAGCTCATGAACGAATGGACGACCAAGCCCGAGGAGATCCTCGAAACCTTCGCCGCCGAAATGCGCGCCAACCTGCGGCACTACTCGATTCATCCCGGCAACTACGCCCTGATCATTCCCAAGCAGTTGCGCGAGCATCTGCAGGCGGCGGGCTGGACCAAAGCCGACATCGCCGCCTTCATTCACGAGCGGGCCCGCATCCACCGCCGTGAATGGGCGGAGGTCGGCAAGGGCGCGGTCGTGCGCGACCGTGGCGACAGCGTCTATGCGGCGATGGAGTCGCCCGAGCAGCTCCTGGTGATCGCGGCAGGCGGGCCGGCCGGCGGCTTCGGCGCGGTCATCCCGCCGTGGCTCGGCAACAAGAGCTACGCCGTCACCCTGCCGCTCGGCGTCTGCATCGATTGCGAACCCCCCAAGGAATAGAAGAAGAGGTACATCATGACTTTCCGCGTTCTGGACCCGACGACCGAGAAGGCGCCGCCCGCCGGCAGGCTCGCACCGCGCCTCGATACGCTCGAAGGCAAGACCATCGGCTTCATCTCCAACGGCAAGGAAGGCACCAAGGGCTTCTTCAGGCACCTGGACCAGATGCTGCGCGAGGAGTACGGCGTCGCCCGGGTCGTGAGCCGTACCAAGTCCAACTACAGCGCGCCGGCCGACAAGCACATCGTCGACGAGATAAAGCAGTGGGACGCCGTCGTCTCCGGCCTCGGAGATTGAGGCAGCTGTTCATCATGCAGTCTGCATGACTCAGTGACAGCCGAACGCCTGGGGGTTCCCGCCTTCAGCGTGATGACCGCCCGGTTCGTAAGTGCCGCCGAGATGATGAGCCGCGTGCTGGGCATGCCCGACTACGCCTTCGCCAGGATCGGCCATCCGGTCAGCAGCGCCACCGACGAGGGCCTGCGGGCCATGGCCAGGACGGCAATCGAGCAGGGTTCCAGGCTGCTGCTCAAATAGGGACTTCCGGCTGCAACTTCCTCCTCCGTGTTGCGTTTCACAGGGCAGGCTTTGCAACACGGGGAAGTGCCGACATGAAACCGATCGCTGTCCTGGGCGTCTTTTTGATCGCGACCGGCATCGCGGGCCTCCTGATCGCGAACATCTCGTTCACAGAGAAGAAGGTGATCGTCGATGCCGGTCCGCTGAAAGTGACAGCCGATCAGGAGCGCACCATTCCGATTCCGACCATCGCCGGCGTCATCGCCGTCGTGGTGGGCGCGGGCCTGCTGTTCTACGGCCGCAAGGCCGGCAGCTAGGGCAGTTCCAGTCTTACTGCCACGGCGGCGCTGGCGATCACGGCGGGATCGTTGTTGTCGGGGTCGGCGACGTCGAGCCCGCCCTTCACCACTTTCACCGTGACGATGCCGTGCGGCAACGAGGCACGCACCTTCTCGACATCGACCTTGTCGGGCTGCTGCACGCCGATGGTGACATCGACGAACATGTCCGTCTTCGGGTTGATCTTGAGCGTGCGGATCATCGCCAGCGACGAATGGTGGAGCGCGTCCTGCACCGCGCGCAGCGCCGCTTTGGTGTAGTCGCCGCCGTGCAGGTCGTTGCCGGTGCCGAGTTCGAGAATGACGCGCTTGGCGGCCATGATTCTGCTCCCGCTTACAAATCGAGCCGGACGATGGCGGCCGCCTGGGCGATCACCGTCTTGTCCGTACCGGCTTCGTTGGCAATTTCGAGGCCGCCTTCGAATACCTTCACCGTGCCGGTGCCGTGCGGCAGCACCGCCAGCACCTGGGCCTTGTCGACCTGGTCGGGTTTGGGAACGCCGATCAGGATCTCGACCTGCATGTCGTCGCTCGACTTGCCGAGCGCCGTGGCGACGGTGAGCGAGTTGTGCCACAGCGCATCCTTGAGGGCGCGGACGGCGGCCTTGGTGTAGTCGCCGCCGCGTATGTCGGTGCCCATGCCGATCTCGAGGGCCACGCGTTTAAACGCCATTGCCGTCTCCCTAGTTCTTGGCCAGCCCGGCTTTGACCAGGAGCGGCTTCACGTCGACATAGTACTTCTCGGCGAAGGCGCGGAACTCGGCCGGGTTCTTGTCCCACGGCACCTGGATGAACTTCGCCAGATACTCGGTGACCTTGGGCTCGGTCGAGGCCTGCTTGAAGGCCTGGTAGATCGACTCGACGATCTCCGGCGGCATGCCCTTGGGCCCGAGCAGGCCGTAGGGGCTCTGGCCCACGACCTTGACGCCGAGCTCGATCATGGTCGGCACGTCCTTGTAGCGCGGGATGCGGGTCTCGGTGGCGAAGGCCAGGATGCGGCACTTGCCGTCGTCGACGAACGGCGCCCATTGCGCCGCGTCGGCGATGAACTGGATCTCGCCGCCCATCAGCGCCTGCATCCATTCCGCGCCACCCTTGTAGGGGATGTGGGTGAATTTTGCGCCGGTTTCCTGCTCGACCTCGATCATCATGAGCTGGCCGGTGCCGCCGATGCCGCTGGTGCCGTAGTTGTACTTGTCGGGCTCCTTCTTGCCGGCGGCGATCATGTCCTGGAACGTCTGCCACGGTGAGTCGGAGCGTACGACGATGCCCATCGTGTAGCTCGAGAGGCCGGTGATGTAGGTGAAGTCGGTCAGCGGATTCCAGCTGGTCTGCTGATAGTGCGGATAGCGCAGCGTGTTGATGCTCATCACCGCCAGCGTCTGGCCGTCGGGCTTGGCGTTGAGCAGCATCGCCGGCGCCAGCGTGCCCGCGGCACCCGGCTTCACGTCGATGATGATCTGCTGGCCCAGGATCTTGGCGACGGCCTCGCCGAGCAGGCGCATGTGGACGTCGGTGACGCCGCCCGCGGCGAAGGGATTGTAGATCGTGATCGGCTTGTCGGGCTTCCAGCGCGACTGGCCGCGCGCGACGGCGGGGCTGGCCATGGCGGCGGCAGCAAGCGTGGCGAAGTGGCGGCGGCTGACGGAAGTCGGAAGGGACACGGGCATTCCTTGTCGGGAGGGACGGGGAGGGAGAGCGTGGTCGCAGGAGGCGTTACTTCTCGGGCACCTTGCCGATGCGCTCGACGGCGGCGGCGAGGCGCCTGGCGTCGGTCGCGACGAAGGTGGCGAACGCCGGCGCATCGAGATACGCGATCGGCGTTTCGACCTTGGCCATCGCCTCCTTGAATTCGGGATCCTCGACCGTGCGCTTCACCGCGTCGCGCAGCGCGGCCATGACCGGCGCCGGCGTGGCGGCAGGGGCAAAGAGTCCCGACCAGATGTAGAAGGTGGCGTCGTAGCCCAGCTCCTTCATGCTGGGCACGTCGGGCAGCGAGGCGAGCCGCTTGTCGCCCCACACCGCGAGCGCCCGCATCTTGCCCGCCTTGATCTGGCCGATCGCCGCCGCCGGGCCCGAGGCCAGCGCATCGATCTGGCCGCCGAGCAGGGCCGCCACCGCCGGTCCGCCGCCCTGGTAGGGGATGTGGAACAGCTTGATGTCGGCGGCCGTGGCGAAGATCTCCATCGCGACATGCAGCGTGCCGTACACGCCCGAGGATCCGTAGTTGATCTTGTCCGGCTTGGCCTTCGCGGCTTCGACGAAATCCTTCAGCGTTTTGTAGGGCCCGTCGGCACTGACCACGAGCACCGTGGGATCGGCGCTGATCAGCGCGATGGGCGCGAACTGGTCGAGCTCGTAGGCGGCGGGGCGTCCCTGCAGGCGGTCGGCCACCGGCAGCACCGAGATCGACGACAGCGCCATCAGGATCGTGTAGCCGTCCGGCGCCGCACGTGCGGCCTGGGCTGCCCCCACCGCGCCGCCGGCGCCGGGCTTGTTCTGCACCACCACCGACTGCTTCAGCAGCCGGCCCATGACATGCGCCACCGGCCGGCCGGTGATGTCGGCCACGCCGCCGGGCGGGAACGGCACGATCATCTGGATGGGCCGCGACGGGTAGACGTCCTGCGCGGCGGCCGGCCTGCTTTCGATCGGGAGGGTCGGCAGCAGCAGCGAGGCGAGGACGGTGCGCCGCTTCATCCTACTTGCCCGGCCCGGCCTTCGCGGCGCCGGCCTTGGTGCCCGGATAGGTCGCGGTGAAGCCGAACAGGTCAACCAGCGCGTTGGGCAGCATGATCTTGTCGAGGTCGTCCATGCCCGCCGTCTTGACGGGCTTCAACCCCACCACCAGAGGCCCCTTCGGCGACTTCCAGTCGGCGACGAAGGAGGCCACCGCGTCGAGCCCCTTCAGCGTCGGCGGGCCCTGCAGGGCCGCGAAACCCACCAGCAGGTTGAGCGCCGTGTCGACCAGCTCCTGCGGCTTGGCGCCCTGTTCCTTGGCCGCCGCCGGCAGCACCTTGGCGATCAGGCCTGTGTCGTCGATGGTGAGCGAGGCGGTGCGCAGGCGGCCGTCGTCCATGGCGCTCGCCTTGTCGCTGATGCCGTCGACCACCAGCGCCAGCGTGAGCTTGCCCTGGCCGCGCAGGCTCACCTCCAGCGTCTTCAGCGTCAGCACCTTTGCCTTGCCGTCGATGTTGTAGTCGAGCGCGATGTCGACCGGCAGCTTCGGCACGCCGTAGGGCGCCAGCGCCGTGAAGATCTCGTCGTCGCCCGTCATGCCCTCGATCTTGAGCCGGGCGAAGCGCGGTGCCTCGTCGTCCTTGGCATCCTTCTTCAGCCGGTCGAAGTCGAGCTCGTCGACCGCGAACTTCTCGATCTTGATCGTGCTTTCCTTGTCGCCGGTCGCCGGGTTGGCCGGGATGACGGCGACCACGTCGGTCAGCACGAAGCCCGAGGTGCCGACGGCGGTGGCGTTCTTGTAGGTGAGGCTCTTGAACTCGAGCTGCGGCTTCAGCTCCTTCTCGAAGCGCTGCAACCCGTTCTGCGCCCAAGCGCTTGTGGCCAGTCCGACCACCATCAGCGCCGAGACCGCGCCCGCCCAAATCGCCCGCATCGAAATCCCCCGTTGAGTGAAGGCGGACCCTAACACCGGGCCGATACTGCGGCGAGTCAGTGAGACAGCGGCCCGGCGTCGTCACCGGATACTGAAGGCGGGCCCAAAGTCGTACGCCCACGACCAGCTGGCCAGCCTGCTCGACGCGGCGCCCCAGGACGCGGCGGCGGAGGTGACGGGGGCGCGGCCGGTTGGCCACGATCTCGGCCCAGACGGCGGCAAACTCCGGATCCTCGAGCTTCCAGCGATAGACCGAGCCGCGGTTGAGGTTCGCGCGGGCGGCGGCCAGGCTCGCGCTGGCGCCGCGCAGCAGTTCGGTCAGGAAAGCCACGCGCTTGTCGTCGCTGGCGCGCTGGAAAGACGAGACGGGGTTCATCGGGAACTCCTTTCGGAACCGATGATAGGTGTATAGGAAATGCTATTTCCTGTCAATAGGGCGGGGCCGCCGCCGCGCCCCGTCCCGCCACCCCATCCCGGTATCCCGTCCCAGCGCCTCAGCCGCCGACCAGGCGGTTCCAGGACTTTATGGCGCCACCCTTGGGATCTCGTCGCCGATCCGCATGCGGGTGCGGCCCTGCTTCTGGTAGACCATCGAATGATGGTCGGGATGCTGGTGGGCCGTGTCGATCGCGCCCTTGGGCCGGAACGCCTCGAAGGCGATCATCGTGTCGGTCGCCATCAGCACCTTCACCGTGTCGACGCCGTCCTCCTGGGTCGCATAGTTGGGTTTCAGCCGGGTACCCCGGCGCTTCGAGGCGGGTACGACGAGCTTGCCGATGTCGTCGGGGTGCATGAAGGCGACCGGGCCGGCCACGGTCGAGACGATTGCCGTGCGCTTGCTCTTGCGGGCGCGGACAGCGGATGGGGCTTTGTTCATGGGGTCCTCCCTCGACGCCGAGGCTAGCGCGCGGGACGCGTCGGAACCAGACATGACGTAGACGCCTTGCGGGCTCCGCTCTATTCCCGCCTGGCCGCCTTCGTCGGATCCCCCAGCGTCTTGTTGAGCGCGACCGCCTTCGCGGCGAGGCGGCGGGCGGTGAAGGCGTCGATGGCCGTACCCCTCGTGATCTCGAGCGTGGCCATTTCGAATTTTCCGTCGGGCGTCAGCCGGGGCTCGATCAGGCGCAGGCGCTGGCCGCGCCAAAAGCCG
>RGPT01000370.1 GCA_010032545.1 Alphaproteobacteria bacterium | reverse complement strand
GGCGGAAAGGCGCGCGCGTCACAATCTGCTCGATCTCTGCAAGCAGCGTCGCAGCCATCGACAGGGCGTAGCCGCGCAACAAGGTCGCTCCGGGGCCCAGTGCCTCGCGTTCGCCACATGTATCGAACAGGCTTTGCATCGTGTCACGGATATAGGCCATCGTGGGCCCCAACATCAGGAGCTGCGGGATGAAGCCTCATGATACCTTCCTCGCCTTCGTTGTCGCCGCCCTGGCGATGTCGGCCACGGCTGCCTGGGCCCAGGAAGGCGAAGCCTCGCGCGGCCAGCGCGTCTTCAACACCCAGTGCCGGGCCTGCCACACGCTCGAGAAGGATGGCGCCACCACGGCCGGGCCCAACCTGCACGGCGTGTTCGGCCGCAAGGCCGGCATCGGCGGAGGCTACGAGTCCTCGGATGCCATGAAGAAGTCGGGCATCGTCTGGGACGACACCACGATGGCCGAGTACAACCGTGACCCCAAGGGCAAGGTCCCCGGCACCAAGATGCTCTTCAACGGCGTGAAGAACGCCGGCCAGCTCGCCGATCTGGTCGCCTACCTCAAGGAAGCAACGAAGTGAAAAGTTGGATCGGAGTAGCGAGTGCGCTGATTGCTGGAGTGACGGCGTCGGCGGCATTGGCACAGGATGCGGCCAAGGGCGAGCGCGTGTTCGCCACCCAGTGCAAGGCCTGCCACACGCTCGAGCGCGGCGGCGCATCGGTGACCGGACCCAATCTCTACGGCCTGATGGCCCGCAAGTCCGGCGGCCTGCCGGGCTACGGCTATTCCGAGGCGATGCGGCGCTTCGCGATCGTCTGGGACGAGAAGACGCTGGCGAATTACCTGCGCGATCCCAAGGGCGACATGCCGGGCACGAAGATGGTGTTCGCCGGCGTCAAGCGACCCGACCAGCTCGCCGACCTGATCGCCTATCTCAAGGAAGCGACGCAGTAGTCAGCGCGCCGATCAAGGTGGTCAGGTATTCTTCCGCTGCGGCGGGTGTTGCCCGTGTCCCGTTCCATTCCAGCCATACCTTGACGAAGTAGTCATGGTAAGCGGTCAGCAGCGTGGTCGTATTGACGGAAACGGTCGTCGCGGGCGTGATGGCCAACAGCGTGGTGCAGCGAATCGCGCCCTTTGCGATGGTGCAGTCGGTCGGCCCCTTTACGGTTTCAACGCGTCGATATTCGGGAATTGTTGCCCGATCTCTGCGAGTGCAGCGTGGAACTGTGCGAGGACCTGGGGACTGGCGGCGCCCGCCGGTATCGACACCTCGCCGGCATTGTAGACATTCACCGACGCCGTTCCGTCGATCGGTGGCTCCACGATACAGGTCCAGATGTAACCGAGGTCCAGCCGAACTTCGCTGTTGCCGCGATCGACGGCCCAAACGAGTCGCGCCTGGCCATCGATACGTGCCGGAAATTCGAGACCTTTCGCGGCGTGGGCACCCGGCGCCTGCAATGGACCAGGTGAAGCCGACTGGGCAGTGGCGGGCAAGGCGATGCCAGGCATCACCAGAATCGCCGTCACGATGCGAACAATAGCGAAAGCCATGAGATCTTCCGCGTTGCGGGAAATCTACCCGTGCGTGGTGGCACTGTCCCGCGCCCGCACATAGGCGATCGAGCCCAGGGCGAGACCCGTAGCCAGGACGCCGAACACCCAGCGGTAGGCGGTGTCGCCGGCGCCGAAGGCCTCGACGACGTAGCCCGTGCCGGCCGGCAGCACGGCCAGCCCGAGGCACTGGGCCATGTTGACGGTGGTGACGCCGCGGCCGGCCAGCCGGTCGGGAAACAGCGAGCGGCCCTGGGCCACGATCACCGTGCCGTAGGCGCAGAAAAAGCAGAAGGCGACCAGCAGCACGACCGCGAGCCAGAGCGGCGGATGGGCCAGCGCCGCCATGATCGCGAGCAGCACCATCGAGATCGCTGCCCCGCCGAACACCACCTTCTTGCGCGAACGCAGCACGCGGTCCATCGGCCCGTACGCCAGAATGCCCAGGATCTGCGCCGCGCCCATGGCGAGCAGGACGTTGCCGCGTTCCACGCCGTCGAGCTTGTGCACGTCGTGGAGATAGGGCCCACCCCACACGCCCAGCACCGTCAGCATCGTGGCGTAGGCGAAGAAATGCATCGAGAGCACGGGCCCGAGGCCGGGCGTGCGCCACACCTCCCACAGGCCGCGCAGGATCTCCGACGGCGTTTCCTTGGGCGATTCGGACCCGCGATCCTCCGGCGGGCGGTCGCGCACGAAGACGAGGAAGCCCAGCGCCACCACAAGCGTGACGGCGGAGAGACCCAGGAAGCCATGGCGCCAGCCGACCGTGGCGGCGATCCAGGCGAG
Source organism: Alphaproteobacteria bacterium (assembly GCA_010032545.1). Classification (GTDB taxonomy): domain Bacteria; phylum Pseudomonadota; class Alphaproteobacteria; order Reyranellales; family Reyranellaceae; genus Reyranella. The sequence goes on along the minus strand of RGPT01000370.1, from coordinate 25 downwards.
CGGTGTGGCCGCCGCCAGCGTGCCG
>RGPT01000369.1 GCA_010032545.1 Alphaproteobacteria bacterium | reverse complement strand
AAAGAGCCACGAGGATCGTGAGAAAGGCCCGAAGGAACAACGCTGACATTTGACCGATGAGGTGACAGAAGGGACACGCAGTATATTCCGATATTCCATCGCAACAATGCCGCAACGGAGCATGCGGGGCATATCGCCCGACTGTGGCAACTTGCGGGCATGCCTGTTGCGGGCATGCTTGACGCTGAGCGGCACCACGAGGTTGTTGTCGCGGGCGGCCTCCCATAGCGCACCGCGCCGGCAGGCCGACCATTGCCGCTCGACGTAGTATTCGTCGGCGAACCCCCAGCCCGGCCACGGGTCGAGCTTTTGCGCCCCCGGCGTCCACCAAGAGGCATAGACAGCCCCCAGCCTCGGCAAGCGCACGATCAGCCAGCGACCAAAGTTGTCCAGATGATAGCCCGCGCCCGAGCGAATCCACGCCAAAGCGCTGGCGACGCTAATCGGACGGCGAGCGGCGGTCATGCGGAAAGTCAAAGCCCTCGGAGTGCGATGTTCGGCTAACGCACCCATTGGCCAGCGTCAAGCATGCCCGCAAGTTGCCATAGTCCCGGGATATCCCGCGCGCCATCCGTTGCAGCATTGTTGCAGCAGAATATACTGCGTGTCCCTTCTGTCACCTCATCGGTCAAATGTCAGCGTTGTTCCTTCGGGCCTTTCTCACGATCCTCGTGGCTCTTTAATTCGACCTTGCCCAGCGCATCCAGTTCACGATCAAGACCATCGGCCTGCAGGAAACCCCCGACCTCAGACAGCGCATGGCGGCGCAGGTCCTGCGCCAGATGATCGACGAGCGGCTGCAGATCCAGAATGCCAAGCGCCACGGCCTGTCTGCCAGCGACACCGAGGTCCAGCAACGCCTGAGCGAGATCGAGCGCGGCGCCGGCCTGAGCCCCGGACAATTCAAGCTTTTCTTGCAGAGCATTGGCGTCCCCTACGAGATCGCCGCCCAGCAATTCGAGGCGCAGATAGCATGGTCCAAGATCGTGCGTCGAAGGGTGCGACCGCTTGTCGACGTCTCCGAAGCCGAAATCGATGATGCCTTGAGCCGAATGCGAGCGAATGTCGGCAAGACCGAGTCCCGCGTCGCGGAGATCTTCGTGCCCGTCGACAAGGCCGAAGGAGTCGACGAGGCCAAGCGCACCACGGACCGCGTCCTCGATCAGTTGAAGCGCGGCGCGCCGTTCGCGGCCATCGCCCAGCAGTTCTCGCAAGGAACTTCGGCCCAGACCGGCGGCGATCTCGGTTGGATTCTACCCGGTTCGCTCGATCCGTCGCTCGACGCCGCCATAGACAAGCTCCAGCCCCGCCAGTATTCGGAGCCCATCCGCAGTGCCGCAGGCTGGCATATCCTGTACGTCGTCGAACGTCGGCAGTTCGCCGCGACGCGAAGTGACGACATCCGCCTGAACCTCGTCCAGATGACGCTTTCGCTCCCCGTCAATGCCTCGCCCGAAGAAACCAGCAGGGCGTCGTCGGAGGCGCAGAAAGCCATGTCTGGCGTCAGGCAATGCAGCGACCTGCACGCCCAGGCACGACAGCTCAAGGGGGCCACCTCCGGCGACTTGCAGGGCGTGCGCGCGGGCGATCTCGCTGCCAATCGCCAAATGTACGAGGACATTCCCAAACTGCAGATCGGTGGAACTGCCGGGCCGTTCCGCGTTGCCGAAGGCCTGCAAGTCGTCTCGCTATGCAGCCGGTCGGGCGGAGACGGGTTACCGACCCGCGATGTCATCTCGCAGCAAATCCTCCTCCAGAAAATGGAAGCCGCGGCGCGCCGCTACATGCGCGACCTTCGGCGTGTGGCGACCATCGACGTCAAATCCAAGCCATGACCCTGCTCCCGCTCGCCGTCACCATGGGCGAGCCGGCTGGCATCGGCGGCGAACTCAGCCTCAAGGCTTGGCTGGCCGCACGGCCCGTGGATCGGCCATTCTTCGTCCTGGACGACGCCGCCCGTCTCGCAAGTCTCGCCCGCGATCTGCGGCTCGACGTGCCTGTACGGGAGATTTCCGAACCGGCCGAGGCCGGGCAATACTTCGCAACCGCATTGCCGGTACTTCCCGTACGATTGCGCACACCGGCGACGCCTGGGCGTCCTGATCCAGTCAATGCCCCTGCGACGCTTGAAGCCATTGAACGGGCTGCAAGCCTTGCCCTGGCTGGCGATGTCGCCGGTATGGTGACCAACCCCATTCAGAAGAAAACCCTCCAGGACGCCGGCTTCCGCCATCCCGGACATACGGAATTCCTGGCCGAGCTGGCGTCCCGCACAGCGGGCAGACCGGTCGAGGTCGCAATGATGCTCGCCTGCCCTGGCCTCAGGGTCGTCCCGGTCACTATCCACCTTGCCCTCGCCGAGGCCGTCCGAACGCTCGAAACGGCGGCGA
>RGPT01000368.1 GCA_010032545.1 Alphaproteobacteria bacterium | reverse complement strand
ATCCCTAGGCAGGAGGCCATCGCCCGGTTCTGGGTCACGCCGCGCACGAAGAGCCCGAGCCGCGTGCGCGTCAGGGCCAGCCAGACCAGCAGCAGCACCACCGCCGAGAACCCGATGATGACGATGCGGCTCCAGGGCAGCACTACGTTCGAGAGCAGTTCCACGCCACCCGACATCCATACGGGATTCTCTACCTGCACGTTCTGCGCGCCGAAAATCGTGCGCACAGACTGGATCAGGACGAGGCTGATGCCCCAGGTGGCGAGCAACGTTTCAAGCGGCCGTCCGTAAAGGAAGCGGATCACCCCCCGCTCGAGGATCATGCCCACTGCCGCGGCCGCCATGAACGAGGCTGGCACTGCCGCCAGGAGGTACCAGTTGAAAAAGTCCGGGGCGTTGGCGCGCACGAGGTTCTGCACCACATAGGTGGTGTAGGCGCCGATCATGATGAGTTCGCCGTGCGCCATGTTGATGACGCCCATCAGGCCGTAGGTGATTGCAAGACCCAGGGCCGCAAGCAGCAGGATCGAGCCGAGCGACGCGCCGCTGAACACCTGGCCGATGCGCTCGCCGGTCGCGAGGCGCCCTTCGACCTCGGCCAGCGACTTCTGCGCCGCAAACCGGATGTCGGCGTCGGGCTCGGCGAATTCGCCGCCTTTCTTGGCGAGCATCTCGAGAAGGATCGTCTTGGTCCCCGGGTTGACGCTCGAGGCAAGCGATGTGATCGCCGCAAGGCGCACCGCCTTGTCCTTGCTGTTGAGCTGCAGGTTGGCCCGGACACGCTCGAGCAATTGCTTGATCTCCGCGTCGCCCTCCTTGGCGATGGCGCGCTCGACCAGGGGCAGGCGATCGCTTTCCGTTTCGTCCTGCAGCGTCTTCGCGGCCGCAAGGCGGACCGCCCGATCCGTGGACGTGAGCTTCAGCGTGGCAATGGCTGCGGCCAATTCACGCCGGAACACGTTGTTGGCTACAACCTCGTCGAGGTCCTCGGGCAGCTTGTCGATCGGCTTGCCGGTAATGGCGTCCGTGCCCTTGCCATCGGCCATGATGACGATCTTCTTGGCGGACGCCGAGGTTTGCACGTTGCCGTCGGCCAGCGCCTGGAGGAAGGCGATCGCGCTCTCGTCACCGGCGGCGGCGATCGCATTGAGCGTCTCCATGCGGGGCCCGGAGTCCGAGGACGCCAGGCGGCCGATCTGCTCGGGGCTCAGGGCCATGGCGGGCGCAGCCGCAGCCAGGGCGAACACCACCAGAACGCATCGGATCAAGCGCACGAGAATCATCGTCAGTCTTTGAAATGCCGGGTGCCGAAGCATCGGCCGCCCGTCACAGTGTAATGGGGCCCGCGGGCCCGGCCGGTGACCTGGCCGGAACTGCCGCGGGGAAAGTGCTGTGCTGGATTACTCCGGCTCACCCTTCTTCTTGTCGTTGCCCGCGATGAACGGGCTCCAGGGCGCGGCCTTGACCGGGCCGGGCGTCTTCCAGACCACCTTGAACTGGCCGTCGGCCTGCACTTCGCCGATGAACACGGCGCGGTGCAGGTGGTGGTTCTTCTCGTCCATCTTGATGGTGAAGCCCGACGGCGCCTTGAACGTCTGGCCGCCAACGGCCGGGATGACCTTGTCGACTTCCACCGATTTCGCCTTCTCGACCGCCTGCTTCCACATGTAGATGCCGATATACGTCGCTTCCATCGGGTCGTTGGTCAGCGGCTTGTCCGCACCCGGCAGCTTCATCTTCTTGGCGTAGGCCGCCCACTTCTTCTTGAAGTCGTCGTTGGCGGGGTTCTTCAGCGACATGAAGTAGTTCCACGCCGCGAGGTGGCCGACGAGCGGCTTGGTGTCCACGCCGCGCAGTTCCTCTTCACCCACCGAGAACGCCACGACCGGCACGTCCGTCGCCTTGAGTCCCTGGTTGCCCAGTTCCTTGTAGAACGGCACGTTCGAGTCGCCGTTGATCGTCGAGATCACGGCGGTCTTGCCGCCGGCGGCGAACTTCTTCACATCAGCAACGATGGTCTGGTAGTCGCTGTGGCCGAACGGCGTGTACTTCTCGTCGATGTCCTTGTCGGCGACGCCCTTGGACTTCAGGAACGCGCGCAGGATCTTGTTGGTCGTGCGCGGGTAGACGTAGTCGGTGCCCAGGAGGACGAAGCGCTTGGCGCCGCCGCCTTCCTTGCTCATCAGGTACTCGGTCGCGGGGATGGCCTGCTGGTTCGGCGCCGCGCCCGTGTAGAACACGTTCTTCTCGAGTTCTTCACCCTCGTACTGCACCGGGTAGAAGAGCAGGCCGTTGAGTTCCTTGAACACCGGCAGCACCGACTTGCGGGACACCGAAGTCCAGCAGCCGAACACGACCGAGACCTTGTCCTGGCCGATAAGCTGCTTGGCCTTCTCGGCGAAGAGCGGCCAGTTGGA
>RGPT01000367.1 GCA_010032545.1 Alphaproteobacteria bacterium | reverse complement strand
GCCGGCATCGATGCCGGCGGCCATGATGCGGCGAAGAAGGCACGGCTGCTGGCGCAGAGCGCGCTGTGGCGCAACGTCTACGTCGCCGAATCGAACGCCCAGGCCGAGGATGAGCTCTCCGAATTCCTGGTCGAGACCCGTGCCCACATGATGCACGTGCGCGAGGCCTACAATCCCCCGGATTTCACGCCCGACCCGGCGGCGCTCAACGCCTGGACCGACCCCAAGGTGCCGGACTCGGAGGCCATTCCGTTCGTGCTGTCGACAGGCTCGCTCTACGGCACGCCAGCCCGTGTGCGAGAGCAGGTGGCGGAATTGCGCGATGTTGGCGTCCAGCACCTGCTCTGCCAGACCGGCTTCGGCGCCATGAGCCACGAACACAACATCACCTCGATGCGCCGCTTCGGCGAACAGGTGATGCCGGCGTTCAGCTAGCTGGGGCAGTCGCCGATGCGTTTGCCGCTCAGCGTGCTGCTGCCCTTGATGGTGGTCCCGGCCTTGTCCTTGGCCACGATCTGGCCCAGCCCCTCGTAGCTGGTTTGCGTGAAGGTGATCTCGGCGGTGGCGTCGACGCCCGCCACCTCGGCGGTCGGCGGGCACGACAGGGAGGACTGAAGGACGCCGGGTTTCTTGACGCCGCCTTCGTACTTGCATCCGTGCTGGGTCATCTCCTCGGGCGACGGAAAAAGCAGGCGCTCGAGCTGCGCCTCGCTTTCCTTCAGGCATACCTGGCGCGACGTGGCCGGCATCGGCTGCACGCCCTCCATCGTGGTCCGGTCGTTGGTCTCCCACAGGCCCGCCTGGATGGCCGACTGCGCTCCGGCCGGTCCCGCCGCCGACACGGCGGCGATCGCCAGAACTGCAAAAAATTTCATCACGCTTTTCCACTCCTCGATCGCTACCGGCGGCGAGCATCCCCCGCTCCGCAGCCTTCCGCCTCCCGACAGCTCGACATCGCCATTGTCGGCGGCGGCCTGGGCGGGCTCTACGCCATCCATCGCCTGCGTGGCATGGGCCTCAAGGTCCGCGCCTACGAGGCGGGTTCCGGCGTCGGCGGCACGTGGTTCTGGAACCGCTATCCTGGCGCACGCTGCGACGTGGAGAGCCTCGAATACTCCTACAGCTTCTCCGACGAGCTGCAGCAAGAATGGAAATGGCCGGAGCGCTACGGCAACCAGCCCGAGATCCTGCAGTACATCAACCATGTCGCCGACCGCTTCGATCTCCGCCGCGACGTGCAGCTCAACACCCGCATCGTCTCGGCGCTGTTCGACCGGAAAACCGGGCTGTGGATGCTGCGCACCGACAAAGGCGAGGAAGTCCATGCCCGCTACTGCGTGATGGCCGCGGGCAATCTCTCCACGCCGCGCGTGCCCGACTTCAAGGGCGTCGGCACGTTCAGGGGCAAGTGGTACCACACAGGCCTGTGGCCGCATGAGGGCGTCGATTTCACCGGCCTGCGTGTGGGCGTGGTCGGCACCGGCTCGTCGGGCGTGCAGATGATCCCGCGGATCGCGCTCCAGGCCAGGCATCTGCATGTCTTCCAGCGCACCGCCAATTTCAGCCTGCCGGCGCGCAACGCGCCGATGGAGCCGGAGCGCGAGCGCCGCCACAAGGCTGACTATCCCGCCCGCCGGCGCGCCGCCTACGACACGCCCTTTGCCATCGGCGGCTATCCGCGGCCGACCAAGTCGGCGCTCGAGGTGTCGGAAGAGGAGCGCAACGCGGCCTACGAGTCCAAGTGGCAGGAAGGCGGCAGCATCAGCTACCTCTATACCTACACCGATCTGCTGACGAACAAGGCGGCCAACGACACGGCCTCGGAGTTCGCGCGCAACAAGATTCGCGGCATCGTCAAAGATCGTGCGACGGCGGAACTGCTGGCGCCCAAGGACCATCCCATCGGCACCAAGCGCCTCTGCCTCGATACCGGCTACTACGAGACCTATAACCGGCCCAACGTCACCCTGGTCGACGCGCGCAGCGACCCCATCGCCGAAATCACGCCTTCAGGGCTGCGCACGGGCAAGCAATCCTTCGAGCTCGACGCCATCGTCTTCGCGACCGGCTTCGACGCCATGACCGGCGCTCTGCGCGAGATCGACATCCGCACCAGCGACGGCGCCGTGCTGGCCGACAAATGGGCGGGCGGTCCCCTCACCTATCTCGGCCTGATGGTGTCGGGCTTTCCCAACATGTTCATCGTCACCGGCCCCGGCAGCCCGGGTGTGAAGACACAGATGATCGCCTCGATCGAGCAGCATGTGGACTGGATCGCCGACGCCATCGGCCATCTCGGCAGGAACAACCTCGATCGCATCGAACCGGTCGAGCGGGCCGAGACCGAATGGGTGAGCCACGTCAACGCGGTCGCCGACAGCACGCTCTATCCGCTGGCCAATTCCTGGTACGTCGGCGCCAACATCCC
>RGPT01000366.1 GCA_010032545.1 Alphaproteobacteria bacterium | reverse complement strand
GATGGCCGCATTGCCGTACCGGCGGCGGCCCGGGGACGAGCCGTCATCGGCATCGATCTATCCGCCGCCATGCTCGAACGCTGCCGCCTCCGCGCGGCGGACGCCGGCGTCCTTGAGCGGCTGACGCTGCAACGCGCCGACTTCCGGCACTTCGAGCTCGACCAGCCCGCCGGCCTCGTCGCCCTGCCTTATCACAGCCTCGGCCACCTGCCGACGCTCGACGATAAGCGCGGCGCCATCGCCCACATCTTCTCCCAGCTCCGGCCCGGCGGTCGTTTCGTCTTTGACGATTTCCTGATGACGCCGGCCCTCATCGACCACATGCGGCGTGTGCAACTGCGCGCCGAGTACCGAACCGCGGCAGGCGCGGAGACCCTATTGTGGGTCACGTCCCTGGTGGATGAGGCCTCGCAGTCGATCAAGGTTGTGACGTGGGAGGATACACTCGACGCCGAGGGCGTGCTGGTCCGGCGGCAGTACCGCCGGCTGAGCCTCAGCTGGCTCGAACCGTCGCAGGCGCGGACCCTGCTCAAGGAGGCCGGCTTCGTGATCGAATCGTGCTTCGGAGATTTCGCGCGCACGCCGTTCGCGGACAACACCGCGCACGAGCAAGTGTGGGTCGCCCGCCGACCCGAGTAGAGGAGGAGAACCCCGTCATGATCGGAACCACAGGCCTTCAGGGCCTCCGGGTGGAGTGCATCGTCGGGATCTACCAGCACGAGCGCGAGGCTCGGCAGTCCGTGATCATCGACATCGATCTCGACTACGACTTTGCGGCCGCGGCGGCCTCGGATGCGATTGGCGACGCCCTCGACTACGACGGCGTGGCCAGGGGAGTGACCGAGCTGGCCCACCACCGGGCGTTTCAACTGATCGAGACCATGGCCGAGGAGACCGCGGCGATGTTGCTCACCCGGTTTCCCCAGGTGCGACGGGTTCGGCTCGAGATTCGCAAGCCGGCCGCCGTCCCGGCCGCCGCGTGCTCCTTCGTTCGGGTGGAGCGCGTCCGGCCGTGAGCCACCCCCGGTCCGCCCCGATTGCCGTTGTCACCGGCGGCGCCATCCGACTCGGCCGACAGCTGTGCACGGCGCTCGCCGCGCGTGGTTACGACCTGGTGATTCTGTACCGCAATTCTGCGGACGCCGCGCGCGAGCTGGAGCGGCAGATCACTGCCAGCGGCCGGCAGGCCCGGGCCCGAGTGGTGGATGTGGGCGTCGAGACCCAGGTGGCCGAGGTCTTCGCGGAGATCGCACGGCAGGAAGGCCGTGTCGATCTACTGGTGAACAATGTCGGCAACTACAACCCGCAGCACATCACCAGGCTCGACCCGGCGGTGTGGGATGCCACGCTCGCCGCCAACCTCTCCGGCGCGTACTACTGCTGCTTCCATGCCCTTCGGCTGATGCCGTCAAGCGGCAACATCATCAACATCGGGATGGCCGGCCTTGAGGGCGCTCGCGCCAACGTGCTCGGCGCCGATTACTTCGTCAGCAAGATCGGCCTCCTGGCGCTGACACGGTCGCTGGCGGCGGCGTACGCGGAGCGCAACATCCGGGTCAACATGGTGTCGCCCGGTCAGCTCGACAACTCTGTCGATCTGCCGCCACCCGACGAAATCGGACGCACGGTGCCGCTCGGACGGGCAGGCGCGCTGGACGAGGTCGCCCAAGCGGTGGCATATCTGCTCGATGCCGCCTATGTGACCGGCGCCAACATCGACGTGGCCGGCGGCTACCGGCTGTAGCGGTCGATGACCAGCGCCTCTGCGCTCTTGCCGCTCTGGAACCGCGCCGCTGAATGGGAGCGCCGGCTCACGATGGTCAGGGAGGCACGGTCATTCCTCTATCTGTCGACCTTCTACATCGAGCACGATTCGTACGGCGTCGGGATGCTGACGCAACTGGTGGCGGCCCAGCGACGCGGCGTAGCGGTGAATCTGCTGATCGACGGATTCGGCCAGCGCCTGGGTGGCGTGCTGATGTCCGGCGAGCACAAGGCGGCCCTGGCCGCAATGCTGGATGAGCTGCGCCGCGCAGGCGGCGTGGTGACGACCTACCAACCCGGGCGAAGGCTGCAGCGGTGGCTCGGCGGCGGCCAGCACGTCAAGATCCAGGTATCGGAATCGGGTGAGGCGATCTTCGCCAGCAGCAACCTGACGCGGTCGTCGTTCGATGGTTGGAACGAGTACGCCGTCGCGGTGCGTGGCCCGGTGGTGCGAACGCTGCTCGAAAGCTACCGCGACATCGGCGGCTCGGTGCACGAGTCACATCTCCGTCAGTTGGATGAAGTAGCGGCGACCGGCGTCGCGGATCTCGCGCTCGAGTACTGGCTGTGCAACCCGAACACCGAACAGGGCCGGTTCGGCCCCCTCGGCTGGCGCGGCCGCAACCTGGTGACCGACGGCCTCATCGATCGGATCGGCGCCGCGCG
>RGPT01000365.1 GCA_010032545.1 Alphaproteobacteria bacterium | reverse complement strand
GATCTCGCCGCAGCCCAGGCAGAGCGGCGGCAGCACCGAATCGAGCAACTGCCGACCGGCGTTCGCGCAGATACGGCTCAAGTCCGCAAGCGACATGGGGCAATTGGACCGACCAAATACGCCGACAGAATGGCGGTTCCCCTACCGGCCAGCGCGCTTTCACCTTACATACAGGCTGTGGCGACCCCCGATCCCCTTCTGGTCTTCGACCGCACGGTGCTCCGCCAGCGCCGCGACCGCGCAGCGCGTGACTGGGACAGCCAGGCCTTCCTCAAACGCGAGATCGCAGAACGGCTGGTCGAGCGGTTGGACGACGTGCGCCGGAGCTTCTCCCGGGCACTGGACCTCGGCTGCCACGGCGACGAGGTCGCAGCAGCGCTCAGGAACCGCACGGCCATCGGGCAACTCGTCCGCAGCGATCTCGGCTTCGCCTTCGCCCGGCACGCCGGCGGACCGGCCGTGGTCGCCGACGAGGAAGCCCTTCCCTTTGCGCCGCAGAGCTTCGACCTGGTGCTGAGCGCCATGTCGCTTCATTGGGTCAACGACCTGCCCGGCACGCTGATCCAGATCGGCCGCATCCTGAAGCCGGATGGGCTTTTCCTCGGCGCCATGCTGGGCGGCGAAACGCTTTGGCAGTTGCGCCAGGCCCTGGCGGCGGCGGAGAGCGAGATCGAGGGTGGCCTCAGTCCGCGGGTCTCGCCATTCGCCGACCTGCGCGATGCGGCCGGCCTGTTGCAACGGGCGGGCTTCGCGCTGCCGGTGGCCGACGGTGAGACGATCGACGTCGAGTATCAAAGCGCCCTGGCGCTGATGCGCGACCTCGGCGCCATGGGCGAGGGCAATCTCGTTGCCGAGCGCCGCCGTGGCCTCGCCCGCCGGGCTACGCTGCTGCGAGCGGCGGAAGTCTATGGCGAGCGCTTTGCCCGGCCCTCCGGCCGGGTGGCGGCAAGCTTCGAAGTGCTGTTCCTGCACGGCTGGGCGCCGCATGCCTCGCAGCCCAAGCCCTTGAAACCCGGCAGCGCCGCGCGGCGGCTGGCCGAGGCACTGGATACCGCCGAGCACAGCGCCGGCGAAAAAGTGGAGCGGAGCTAGATCGTGCCTGTCGTCAAACTTTCGTTCAGCGCCATCGTGGCGGAGAGCTTCGGCTTCTTTTTTGCCAACCTCCGCCCGTTCTTCCATCTCGTCACGATCCCGTGGATCGCATCGCTTGCCATCCGGATGATCGGCAGTGCGCTGAACCAGGAGTCGATCTTCGCCGTGCTGGTCGAGAAGGCGGTCGATGTCGTGCCGACCGTCATGTTCATGCTTGCCTGGCAACGCTTCGTGCTGCTGGGGCCGAATCGCGTCGAGCGCCTGCCCGGGCTCGGCTGGTCGCCGCGCGAGCAGGCCTATCTGATGCACCTGATCAAGATCGGCGGGATCACTTTCGTGCTGATCACCGCCTTCGTCTTGACGATGGGCACGATGGACTACGGCGTGCTCGCGACGCCGGGGGCGCCGGTCGATCCCGCCCTCGCCCAACGCCAGGCGCTCGCGGCACCGCTCGGCGCAGGATTCATGGTTTCCGTGTTGCTGGCATTGCGCGTGAGCTGGGGGCTCGCGGCCACGGCCGTCGACGTGCCGTTCTCGCCGCGCCTCTCGTGGGCCTATGGCCGAGGCAACGGCTGGACGATCGTCGGCAGCCTGTTCCTGACCTTCTTGGTGAGTGCCATCGTGACCACGGTGGCCACCCTGGTGACGCTCGGGCTGATGCGCGGCGTGTTCGGAGCGCAGGAAGCCGCGGTCGTCGTCACGTGGACCGTGGCGCTACTGGTCTCCTACGCCGGCGCCGCCGTTGCCGCCACACTCCAGGCAATCATCTTCCGCACCCTGCTCAGTTGGCGCGAAGGCGCTGCGCTGCCGGCGACGACTTGAGGTTCGCCTAGAGCAGGTCGCGCAGCAGGCCGATCAGCGGCAGGTCGGCGGGCGGCATCGGGTAGCGGGAAAGCTCGACGGGCGCGACCCACTTCAGGGTCTGGCCTTCACGCGGCTGGGGCGTGCCGTTCCATTTGCGGCAGGCGAAGACCGGCATCAGCAGGTGAAACGTGTCGTAGCCGTGGCTGGCGAAGGCAATGGGTGCGAGGCAGCTCGTGGCAGTCTCGATGCCCAGTTCCTCGCGAAGCTCGCGCACCAGCGCCTGCTCCGGCGTCTCGCCGGGATCGACCTTGCCGCCGGGAAACTCCCAGAGGCCGGCCATCGATTTGCCATGCGGTCGCCTGGCGATGAGGACGCGGCCGTCGGCGTCGACCAGAGCCACCGCCGAAACCAGTACCGTCGGCACCGGCGGCAGGGTCGGATCGCGGCCGCACTCCGGAGCATCGAGGGCGTAGACGTCGAGCACGTAGCTTCCGCTGCGGCTGCAGTAGGTGCGAGTTTCCTCGCCGATCCGGC
>RGPT01000364.1 GCA_010032545.1 Alphaproteobacteria bacterium | reverse complement strand
GCCGCCGACCAGCCGGTGCTTCATCGACTGGAACATCGCCTCGGCCACCTTGGGGATGCCGGCGAAGGTGAAGACGTTCTCCATCTGGAAGCCGGGCGCCACCGAGACCGGATTGTCGACCAGCACGCCGCCGTGCGGGATGCGCGCCATGCGCCGGCGGGCCGGCGTGAACAGGGCCACGTCGCCATAGTGCCGGGTCATGCGGGCGACCGCCTCGGGATGCTCGGAGATGCCCACGCCAAAAGCCTTGGCGATGCAGTCGGCGGTAATGTCGTCATGGGTCGGGCCGATGCCGCCCGTTGTGAAGACATAGTCGAATTTCCGGCGCACCTCGTTCACGGTGGCCACCACGGTGGCCTCGATGTCGGGGATGACCCGGCATTCGCGGACCTGGACGCCGAGCTTGCCCAGCTCGGTGGCGAGGTACTGGATGTTGGAATCGCGGGTGCGGCCGCTCAGGATCTCGTTGCCGATGACCAGGATGCAGGCGGTGACGGTTCTGGTTTCTGTCATGATTAGAATACCTTAGCACGGCCTTGTGAGCGCCGGTATCGCATGCCAAATAAGGGGCATGAACGGCCCACGCGATTTTGTCGATGACAGCGACGACTACTGGCGGCGCGACGACCGCACCATCAAGCTTCACGGCCCCGAAGGCTTCGAGGGCATGCGCCGGGCCGGCCGGCTGGCGGCCGAAACGCTCGACTTCATCACGCCCTACGTCGTGCCCGGCGTCTCGACGGAGGAGCTGAACAAGCTCTGCCACGACTACATCCTGGATCACAAGGCGATCCCCGCGCCGCTCAACTACCGCGGCTTCCCCAAGTCAATCTGCACCTCGATCAACCATGTCGTCTGCCACGGCATCCCGGGCGACAAGCGGCTGCAGTCGGGCGACATCGTCAACATCGACGTCACCGTCATCCTCGACGGCTGGTACGGCGACACCAGCCGCATGTTCTTCTCGGGCGACGTCGGCGTGAAGGCGCGGCGCCTGTGCGACATCACCTACGAGGCGATGATGCGCGGCATCGCGGCGGCGAAGCCGGGTGGCCATGTCGGCGACATCGGCCACGCCATCCAGAGCTATGTCGAGGCGCAGCGCTTCTCGGTCGTGCGCGACTTCTCCGGCCACGGGCTCGGGCGCATCTTCCACGACGCGCCCAACATCCTGCACTACGGCAAGGCCGGCACCGGCCCGGTGCTGAAGCCCGGGATGTTCTTCACCGTCGAGCCGATGGTGAACGCCGGCACCTGGCAGGTGAAGGTTTTGAGCGACGGCTGGACGGCGGTGACCAAGGACAAGCAGCTCTCGGCCCAGTTCGAGCATTCGGTCGGCATCACCGAAACCGGTGTGGAGTTCTTCACCCTGTCGCCCAAGGAACTGGCCAAGCCGCCCTACGACCTCGGCGCGGCGAAGGCGCAAACACCCGCGACCGCGACAGCTTAGTCACGCCTCGACGGCAAAAGTGAGCTTCTGTATCCCGGGCTCCGGATCCGGCGAGAGCACAATGGTGCCCTTGAGGCGGCCGCGTTCGCAGGCCAGCACGAAGCTGCCGGCAAGCGTGTGGAGCGGTTCGATCTTCTCCAGCCGGCCCTCGCCCAGCTTCTGTTTGAGGCCGGCGAGTTCGGCGTCGCGCAGGGGAACGGGAAAATCGAGCAGGAAGTTCACGGCGAAAGGCACGCGGGCCGCCTCGATGCGGCCCGACGAATAGGCCTCGACCACGCCCTCTATCGCGCGCGCGAGCACGGCCGAGGGCACCGCGGGTTCGGGCCTGGGCGCCGCCGCGTGCAGGAGCTCCGCCAGGCGCCAGGTGAGGCGCGACATCAGGGCGTAGGTGCGGTTATGCAGGCAGCGGCCGAGCCTGGGGTCGGCGGAATGGACGATGCCGTAGCCATAGGCACTGGGCGGCGCCGGCTGGCCGTCGATCGTCCCGGGCGGGAACGGCGGCGACTGCCAGAGCGCCAGTTCGCGCACGCTCGCGCGCCTCACCGGGCCGGGGTCCGGGTCGTCGCGAGCGGGCCAGGCGTCGAGCAGGAAGGCCACGTAGCGCGCATAGTCGGCAACCGACGTGGCGAGGCCGCCCATGGCGCCGACCTCGCCGTCCGGCTCGATGCGCTCGCGCGACCATTTCCCGTCGTCGAGTCGATAGCCCCAGGCATAGTCGCCGCGCGCGGCGTCCGGCGCGTCGAAAGTGGTGCGCGTCATGCCAAGTGGATTGAGGATCGTGCGGCGGATGAAGGATTGATAAGGCTCGCCGCTGACATTGGTGAGCACGCGACCCAGGAGCGCGAAGCCCAGGTTCGAATATTCGAAGGCGAGGCCGGGCGGGCGGGAGAACAGCTTTCCGGTGGCGATCAGCGCGTCGAGTTCGGCCGGCGTCATGCCCAGCACGCGGTCGCCCCAGGGATCGTCGGTGACGAAGCCCGCCGTGTGCGTGAGCAGGTGGCGCAGGCTGA
>RGPT01000363.1 GCA_010032545.1 Alphaproteobacteria bacterium | reverse complement strand
CGCGCGACGCTCTGTCCGACCTGCGCGGCGTGCGTGGCGAGATGGTGGTGGTGCGCTGTCGCGACGTCGCCCTTTCGCGGCCCATCCGCATGCTTCATCCGCGCATCCCGCTCTACATCGTGCCGCGCGGCGACGGCCGCTTCATGATCGGCGCCACCATGGTCGAGAGCGAGCAGCGCGGCCCGGCCACCGTGCGCTCCACGGTCGAGCTGCTGAATGCAGCCTATGCCTTGCACACCTCCTTCGGCGAAGCGGAAGTCGTCGAACTCGGCGCCGATCTGCGCCCGACCTTTCCCGACAACCTGCCGCGGGTCGAGCACCAGGGCCGAATCGTCCGTGCGAACGGCCTTTATCGCCACGGCTTCCTGCTGGCGCCCGCGCTTGCCCGCGAGGTTGCCGGCCTTATTGTTGAATCGGCTGACTTGCTGGAGAGGACCGATGCGGATCTTCCTCAACGATGAGGTGCGCGATGTCGATGCCGGCACTCTGGCCACGGCGCTCGACGTCCTGGGCTTCGGCGGCCGAAAGATCGCGACCGCCGTCAACGGCCGCTTTGTTGCCGCCACCGCGCGTCCCGGCACCAAGCTGGCCGATGGCGATCGCATCGAAGTCGTCGCGCCCATGCAGGGAGGCTAGGAGATGTCGTTCTACGGCGTAGAGCTCGGCTCGCGCCTGCTGCTGGGCACGGCGCGCTATCCGTCACCGGCGGTGCTGGCCGAGGCGATCAAGGCCTCGAAGGCCGAGGTCGTGACCGTGTCGCTTCGGCGCGAGAGCGGCAGCGAGCGCGCCGGCCAGGCTTTCTGGTCGCTGGTGCGCGAGCTCGGCGTGCGCGTGCTGCCCAACACGGCGGGCTGCCATTCGGTCAAGGAAGCGGTGACGACCGCACACATGGCGCGCGAGCTGTTCGACACGACCTGGATCAAGCTGGAAGTCATCGGTGAATCCGACACGTTGCAGCCCGACGTGTTCGGCCTGGTCGAAGCGGCGCGGATTCTCTCCGAAGACGGCTTCGAGGTCTTTCCCTACACGACCGAGGATCTCGTGGTGGCCGATCGCCTGGTCGAGGCTGGCTGTCGCGTCCTGATGCCGTGGGGCGCGCCGATCGGCTCGGCGCGGGGCCTCAACAATGTCTACGGCCTGAAATCGCTCAGGGCCCACTTTCCCGACATTCCACTGGTGGTCGATGCTGGCCTCGGCGTGCCCTCGCATGCGGCGGCGGCCATGGAAATGGGCTACGACGCGGTGCTGCTCAACACGGCGGTCGCCGAGGCGGGCGATCCCGTGGCCATGGCGCGGGCGTTTGCGCTGGCGGTCGAAGCGGGACGCATTGCCTTCCTTGCCCAACCCCTGGAGCCGCGCGACATGGCAGCTCCTTCCACGCCGGTCATCGGCAAAGCCGCCCTCGGGGATTAGAGATGCTCGATCCGTTCTATCCCGTCGTGCCCGATGCCGGGTGGGTGGCGAAGCTGGTGCCTGTCGGCACGAAGCTGATCCAGCTCCGCATCAAGGAGCAGCCCGACGCCGAGGTGCGCCGTCAGGTGCGCGAAGCCAGAACGGTCTGTGCTGCGCACGGCGCCCAGCTCATCGTCAACGACTACTGGCAGGTGGCGATCGACGAGGACTGCGCCTGGGTCCATCTCGGCCAGGAGGATCTGGTCGACGCCGATGTGAAAGCGCTGCGCCGCGCCGGTATCCGCATCGGCGTCAGCACGCACGATCATGCCGAGCTCGACAAGGGCATGGCGATCGATCCCGACTACGTGGCGCTGGGGCCGATCTACCCGACCAAGCTGAAGCAGATGCCGTGGGCGCCGCAGGGCCCTGAGAAACTGGCGGAGTGGAAGAAGCTAGTCGGTGACCGGCCGTTGGTCGCCATCGGCGGGCTGACGCTGGAACGCGCGCTGCTTTGCCTGAAATCCGGCGCCGACATCGCCTCGGTCGTGGGCGACATCGTCAATCACACGGATCCGATCGGACAGGCGAAGGCCTGGATCGCCGCGACGAGAAAGCCGTGAGCCGCTACGCGCGCCAGGCGGGCGTCGGGCGAATCGCGATCGTCGATCACGACACGGTCGAGGTGACCAACCTCCATCGCCAACCGCTCTACCGCATGTCCGACATCGGCCGGCCCAAGGTCGAAGCCGCGTGCGACGCGTTGCAGGGTTTTAATCCCGAGGTTCGCCTCGACGCCGCGGCGGAGCGTCTGACGCCGCAGAACGCCGCACGCCTAGTGGCCGACGCCGACATCGTGGTCGACGCCGCCGACAGTTTTGCCGTCACCTACATCTTGAGCGACGTCTGCCAGGCCGCGGCCAAGCCGCTGGTGAGCGCCTCGGTCATCGGCATGACCGGTTACGCTGGCGCCTTCTGCGGCGGCGGCCCGAGCTATCGTGCGGTGTTCCCCGAGGTCTCGGTCGATGGCGGCACCTGCGCCACGGTCGGGGTGTTGGGTACGGCGGT
>RGPT01000362.1 GCA_010032545.1 Alphaproteobacteria bacterium | reverse complement strand
CCGGTTCTCGGCCTTCGCCTCGGCCTCCAGATCGACGTTCAGCTTGGCGATTTCCTCGAACATGGTCAGCGCGCTTTCGCAGGCCGGCTTCGGGTGCTGCGGCACATCCAGCGGCGCATTCCAGAACGCCATGATGCAATCGCCCATGTACTTGTCGATCGTGCCCTGGCGCGCCAGGATCACGTCGGTCAGCGGCGTCAGAAAGCGGTTCATCAGCCGCGTCAAGCCTTGCGGGTTGGTCTTGAACTGCTCGGAAATCGTGGTGAAGCCGCGCACGTCGCAGAACAGGAACGTCATGTTCTTGGTCTCGCCGCCCAGCTGCAGCCGGTCCGGCTCCTTGGCGAGCTGTTCGACGAGCGCCGGCGACAGATACTGAGCAAAGGCGCCACGCACCTGCTTCTTTTCCGCTTCGGTGCGGATGTAGTTGATCAGCGTGCCGGACATGTAGGTCGCCAGCACGGCCATGCCCGGAGTGACAGGGTCAACCAGGAAGCGCATGTTTGTATAGGCGTACCAGCAGGCGCCGCCCGCGGCGGTAACCGCCACAATGGTCAGGACAGCCGACCAGCCCGCGCCAGCAAAGCGCAGTAGAACGACGATCATGATGCCGATGACGATCATGAAGATTGTCTCGGCACCTTCAGCCCAGTCTGGCCGGTCAAGATAGTGGTTAAGCAGGACCTGCTCGACGGAGTCAGCGGCGGCGGTCCGATCGACGAGTCGCGGGAGTTCACGGTCGTGCCGCTGATGCTGCACGGCGACGCCGCCTTCGCCGGCCAGGGCGTGGTGGCCGAATGCTTCGCCATCTCCGGCACCAAGGGCTACCGGACCGGCGGCTGCATCCACTTCATCGTCAACAACCAGATCGGCTTCACCACGGCGCCCAAGTACAGCCGGTCCTCGCCCTATCCCTCGGATGTGGCGCTGATGGTCGAGGCGCCGATCTTCCACGTCAACGGCGACGACCCCGAGGCGGTGACGCACGTCTGCAAGATCGCCACCGAATTCCGGCAGAAGTTCCACAAGGATGTCGTCATCGACATGTTCTGCTACCGCCGGCACGGCCACAACGAGGCCGACGAGCCGATGTTCACCCAGCCGCTGATGTACAAGGAAATCGGCGGCCACAATACGGTGAAGGAAGTGTACGCCGGCCAGCTCGAGGCCGAAGGCGTGGTGAGCGCCGCCGACGTCGCCGCGATGGACGGCGCGTTGCGCGAAAAGCTCGACAAGGCGCTGGAGGCGGCGACCAACTACAAGCCCAACAAGGCCGACTGGCTGGAAGGCAAGTGGGCGGGCTTCACCGTCGCGCCGGGCGAAGAGGATCGCAAGGGCGTGACCGCGGTCGAGCTCGACCAGCTCGTCTCGGTCGGCCGCGCGATCTCCGAAGCGCCCAAGAATTTCGACCTCAACCGCAAGATCACGCGCCAGCTCCTGGAGAAGCGCAAGACGATCGACACGGGCGAGAACATCGACTGGGCAACCGGCGAGGCGCTGGCCTTTGGCACGCTGCTGGCCGAAGGCACGCCGGTGCGGCTGAGCGGTCAGGATTCGGGCCGCGGCACCTTCTCGCAACGCCATTCGGTGCTGGTCGACCAGACCACCGAGGCGAAATACATCCCGCTCAACCATGTGGCGTCGGAGCAGGCCCACTTCGAGGTCATCGACAGCCCGCTGAACGAGCAGGGCGTGCTGGGCTTCGAGTACGGCTACTCGTCGGCCGAGCCCAATGCGCTGGTCCTGTGGGAGGCGCAGTTCGGCGATTTCGCCAACGGCGCGCAGGTCATCATCGACCAGTTCATCTGCTCCGGCGAGAGCAAGTGGCTGCGCATGAACGGTCTCGTGATGCTGTTGCCGCATGGCTACGAGGGCCAGGGGCCGGAGCACAGCTCGGCCCGGCTGGAGCGCTACCTCCAGCTCTCGGCCGAGGACAACTGGCAGGTGATCAATCCCACGACGCCGGCCAACTACTTCCATTCGCTGCGCCGCCAGATGCGCCGTTCGTTCCGCAAGCCGCTGGTGGTCATGACGCCGAAGTCGCTGCTGCGTCACAAGGAGTGCGTGTCGACCCTGGCCGATTTCGGACCGGGCTCGTCTTTCCGCCGTATCCTGCCCGAGACCGATCAGCTCGCCGATCCGGCCAAGGTCCGCCGCGTCGTGCTGTGCTCGGGCAAAGTCTATTTCGATCTCGTTGCCGAGCGCCGTAAGCGCAAGCTGGACGACATCGCCATCCTGCGCATCGAGCAGCTCTATCCGTTCCCGTTCAGCCGGCTGGGTCTCAGGCTCGCGCACTACCCCAATGCCGAGGTGGTGTGGTGCCAGGAGGAGCCCGAGAACATGGGCGCCTGGCATTTCATCGACCGCCGCATCGAGCGCGCGCTGTCGGGTGCCAACGTGAAGGCCAAGCGGCCGGTCTATATCGGCCGGGCCGAGGCCGCGTCGCCCGCGACGGGCTCGGCGCGCACGCATCTCAAGGAACAGGCCGATCTG
>RGPT01000361.1 GCA_010032545.1 Alphaproteobacteria bacterium | reverse complement strand
GGCGGCGAGCCGCGTCTTCACGAAATTGGCGAGGTCAGCCTTGAGCGCGTCGGTGGCGGCGATCTCGGGCCGGAGTTGGACGAAGGCTTTGACGATCTCGGTGCGGACCGGGTCGGGCACGCCCACGACGCCCACCATGGCGACGGCCGGGTGCTTCATCAGGCATTCCTCGATCTCGCCCGGGCCGATGCGGTATCCGCCCGAAGTGATCACGTCGTCGTCGCGGCTCTTGAAGAAGACGTAGCCGTCTTCGTCGATGCGGCCCAAGTCGCCGGTCAGCAGCCAGTCGCCGGCATATTTGCGCGCGGTGGCCTCCGGGTTGCGCCAGTATTCGAGCATGACGATGGGATCGTGGCGCCAGCCGGCGATCTGGCCGTCCTCGCCGGACCGCAGCACGCGGCCCTCGCCATCGACGACGGCCACCTTGCGGCCGGGGCAGGCGCGGCCGCAGGAGCCGGGGCGGACCTCGAACCAGTCTGGCGAGTTTAGCAGCATCAGGTTCATCTCGGTCTGGCCGTAGCCTTCCGAGATGGTGGTGCCGAAAGAGTCGCGGCCCCAGGCCAGCAGCTCCTCGCCCATGGCCTCGCCGCCGGTGGAGACGGCGCGCAGGTCGTAGGACCAGCGCTCCTGCGGCTTTTGGACCTGGCGCATCATTTTCAGCGCCGTGGGCGGGATGAAGGCGACGCCGACACGGTGCTTATCCAGGAGCGCGAAGGCGCGCTCGGGATCGAACTTGGCGAAGCGATGGGCGAGCACCGGCGTTCCGTAGTACCAGGCCGGGAAGAGGGCGTCGTAGAGGCCGGCGATCCAGGCCCACTCGGCAGGCGTCCACATAACCTCGTTGCCGCGCGGCCAGTGGCCCAGCCACTGCTCCACGGCAGGGATGGAGCCCAGCATCATGCGATGTGCATGCAGCGCCCCTTTGGGCTGGCCGGTCGTGCCGGAAGTGTAGATCAGCAGCGCCGGATCCTCGGCCGCGGTGTCGACCGTGGCGAAGCGGTCGGAGGCGGCGGCCAGCATCCGGTCCCAGTCGAAAAAGGCGCTGCCATGCGCGCCGGCGCCGATCACGATAATTGTCTTGAGGTGCGGCAGCCGATCGCGCACGGCCAGCACCTTGGGCAGCTGGCTCATGTCGGTCACGATCGCTGACGCCTCGGCGTTGGCCAGGCGATATTCCAGCGCCTCTTCGCCAAACAGCGTGAACAGCGGCAGCACGATCGCGCCCATGCGGTAGCCGGCGAGATGGCAGAGCGTCAGTTCGGCGCCCTGGCTCAGGAACACGCCCAGGCGGTCGCCCTTGGCGATGCCGCGGGCCGTGAGCGCATTGGCAAGGCGGGAACTGGCGGCGAGCAGCTGCCCGAACGTCCAGTTGCGGACGGAGCCGTCGGCGTTCTCGACGATCATCGCCAACGTATCGGGCGGATGGCGCTCGCAGACTGCGCGGCCGATGTTGAAACGCTCGGGCCTGGGCCAGCGGAACTGCCGCATGGCGTCGTCGTAGGAAAGACCGCGGGGGATCATGCGTTTGGCAACTCCGTCAACGACTTGCGCGCTTGATGACGCGCGCGGCCAGAAGTTCCTCCGGGGTCGGCACCCAGATCGAGTCGCCCGGCGTGTCGAGGACGCGCTGGGCGAAATCGGGCGCGATCCCGGCGCTCATGGTGAGGTATCGCTTCATGTCGCGGTTCGCCGCGAACATGTCGTCGGCGCTCATGCCGGGGAAGCTGGCGGCATGGAAACCGAGCTTGGCGCCGACTGAGATGCTGCGGTCAATGCCGCCCAGGAAAGCAATCGTGCAGGCCGAAGCGCAGGCGGTCTCGACGCGTGTTGCAAGCCGGCGGTTCCGGATCAGGCGGCCGATCTCGAAGCCCGCGCCCATGCGTCCGCCGGGGCCGGCCAGCACGACCTCGCGGATCTTCGGGTTCTGCTCCAGCGCGCGGCGGACCAACTGGTCGCTGCCCATGCTATAGGCGCCGTCGACATGGAGCGTGGTCCCGTTGGGACTCACCGAGACCGCGAGGTCGCTCAGTTCTTCGTCGCCGCTATAGATGTTCCACAGTTCGGCGAGCGCCGGGACTGCCCGCTCGTAGAGCATGGACCCGACGGCCAGGATGGCGGCGGCAGCAAGGCCAACCGCAGCGAGGGGCATGGCGACGCCGCCCACGCGCCGCGCCGCGAAGGCGACCAGGAAGATCTGCCAGACGGCGAAGACTGAGGCGCCGGTGCAGAGGACGGCCGGCACCACGATGTGGAACGGCACCTCGCCGGCCAACCGCCTGGGGTGCGTGGACGCTCATCACCGGCAATACTTCCATAGAATCCTTCGGTCAACAGAGGAAGCCCTATGAGCGCACCGATCCGCACCCTGATGTTCGCCTCGGCCAACGACCCCGTGCGGTCGCTGAAGGCGATCGCCATCGGCGCCTCCGCCGTGTGCCTCGACCTCGAGGACGCGGTCGCCACCAGCGAGAAGGCGTCGGCCCGCGAAGT
>RGPT01000037.1 GCA_010032545.1 Alphaproteobacteria bacterium | reverse complement strand
TCGCGGTGGTGCGCGACACCGTCGTCTCGCTGGCGCGGCACGGCTTCACCCGCTTCTTCTTCGTCAACGGCCACGGCGGCAACATCGCCACGGTGACGGCGGCCTTCTCCGAGATCTACGCCGAGCGGTCGATGGAGCGGATGTCGAACCAGCCGTCGGTCAAGTGTGCGCTGCGCAACTGGTGGGACGGTGCCGGCGTCAAGGCACTCAGCCGCGAACTCTATCCCACCGGCGAAGGCAGCCACGCCACCGCCTCGGAAGTGGCGCTCACCTGGTACGGATATCCCGAGACCATCAACCGCACGCAGCTCGAGCCGCGCATCGCGCCCAACGGCTCGTTCGCCGACGCCGAGGATTATCGCCGCGCCTTCCCCGACGGCCGCATCGGCTCCGACCCGAGCCAGGCCACGCCCGAGCACGGCAAGCGCTTCTACGACACCGCCGTCGACGAAGTGGCGCGCGACTATCAGGCCTGGGTGGCGCGGTAGGGCTTCGGTCACAAAAGCGGAGGAACCAAATCATGCGCGTCGGTTTCATCGGCCTCGGCATCATGGGGGCGAGCCTCGCCGCCAATCTGCAGAAGGCCCAGCACAAGGTCACGGTTCACGACACAAGGCGCGCCGCGGCCGACAAGCACATCGAAGCCGGCGCCCTCTGGGCCGAGTCGCCCGCCGAAGTGGCACGGAACTCCGACGTGGTCTTCACCTCGCTGCCCGGTCCGCCGGAAGTCGAGGCGGTGGCGCTGGGGCCCAACGGCATCGCCGGCTGAACCCACCGTGGCCAAGCGGCACCGGGGGCATCGCCGTCCCGGGGCTCCGAAGGCCTCGCGTCACCCGCCTGCGCCAGGGCGCGCTCGGCCGGCGACGCACCTTCGACGGGCTGATCGACCAGTTTCTGCCCGGCACCTACGATCCGCCCGCCTTCCAGTTGCGCCACGCCCACAAGGACGTGTCGCTCGCCGTGGCGCTGGGCAAGGAGGTGAGCGTGCCGATGCGCGCCTGCAACCTCACGCTCGAGGAAATGACCGAGGCGCTGAACCGCGGCTGGGCTGAACGCGATTCGCGCTCCGCCATGCTGCTGCAGCAGGAACGCGCCGGCGTCACGATCGCCGTCGACGCCGAGAAGATCGCGGCCGTGGTGAAGGCCGGCGACGGCTGACCCCGGGGCGCTACGGCCGTACCCGCTCGCGATGCAGGATGTAGAGACCGGAGCCCACGATCACGACGATACCGGCCAGCGCCAGCGTGTTGGGCACGTCGCCCCAGACGACGTAGCCGATGCCGAGCGCCCACAGGATCGAGGCGTAGCGGAACGAGCCGATGACCGAGAATTCACCGCCGGAGCGCAGCGCCAGCACGAGAAACTGATAGCCTGCCGCCAGCAGCAGCGACGATGCGACCAGCAGGCCGATCTCGCGCATCGTCATCGGCTGCCAGCCCTCCACGAACGTCCAGGCGCAGGCCACGAGCGCCACCGCCACCGCGGAGGCGAGCGAAACCACCAGGGTCGGCACATCCGCCGGCAGGTAACGGGCGAAGATGTCGCGCAGGGCGCCGAGCAGGGTGGCGAACAGCACGACCCAGGCCCAGGCGTCGATATCGCCCGGCCGCGGCTGGATCACCAGCAGCACGCCCAGGAAGCCCACGATCACCGCGCTCCAGCGCCGCCAGCGCACAATCTCCTTCAGGATCAGCACGGCGAGCGCCGTGAAGATGAGGGGCGTCGAAAGGTTGATGGCGGTGGCGATGGCGAACGGTGTGTGGAACAGCGCCACGAGATAGACGATCGAAGCCGCTGCCTCGAGCACGCCGCGCAACATCACCACGCGCCGGTCGCCAGCAGCGCCAGGACGCACCACAGCGTGGCGAAGAGGCCGCGCACGCCGATGGCCTGGGCCGACGGCACCGTCTCGGCGGCGAGCTTGATCAGCGCGTCGTTGAAGATGAAGACCACGACCGCCGCCGACATCGCCAGGATGCCGCGGGTATTGTCGATCATGGGCACCTGTTCCGGTGAGAAGGGGCATGCGGGCCGGCACCCGGCCAGCGACCGGATCAGCACTCGGCCGCCCGGATAGCATTTTTGCCCGCCTTCTCAAACCGATGGCGCCGGACCGGACGCCGTCAGTAGCTCTTGTAGCCCAGGAACTTGCCTGACATGGCGATCTTCACGCGGTCGCCCTTCTGGTCGGGCTGGCGCTCCATGGTCATGTCGAAGTCGATGGCGCTCATGATGCCGTCGCCGAACTCCTCCTGGATCAGCTCCTTCCACGTCGTGCCATAGACCTGCACCAGTTCGTAGAAGCGGTAGATCAGCGGATCGGTCGGCGGGATCTGCGGCAGCGAGCCGCGGTACGGCACTTCCTGGAGCAGCAGCACCTCTTCCTTGCCGAGTCCGAACAGCTTGCCGGCCTTGGTCGCCTGCTCCTTGGTCATCTTCATCTGGCCCATGCAGGCCGCCGTCACGATGATCTTGGAGGCACCGCCGATCTTCTTGGCGATCTCTTCCCAGCTCAGTTCCTTCATCCGCTTGGCGGTCAGGATCTTCTCGGTCACTTCAGCGCGCTTCATTGTCTTCTCCCGGTTGTCAGCTCGAATGTCTAAAGGGCACCACTTCGGCTGGCGGATTGACCGCAGCCAGTCCCGGCTTCACCAGCTTGATGCGGCGCGGGTCGTAATTCATTCCGGCGATCTCGGCGTCGAAGTTCTTCGAACGGTTGACGAGGAATTCCACGAGGTGATTGCGGATGGCGTAGTACTGCGGGTGCTTGTGCAGGTCGTTCCGGTGCCGCTCGTTCTTCGGCATGGTGTTGACCACGATCTCGGCGATCCGGGCGCCCGGCCCGTTGGTCATCAGCACGATCCTGTCGGCCAGCAAAATCGCCTCGTCGACATCGTGCGTGATCATGAACACGGTCTGCTGCGTGTCGGCGCAGATGCGCAGCACCTCGTCCTGCAGCATGCCGCGCGTCAGCGCGTCGAGCGCGCTGAAGGGCTCGTCCATCAGCAGCATCTTGGGCTGGATCGAGAGCGCGCGGGCGATGCCGACGCGCTGCTTCATGCCACCGGAGAGCTGGGCCGGCCGCTTGTCCTCGGCACCCTTCAGCCCGACCAGCTCGATGAAGCGGCGGGCATGGTCCTGGACGCGCGTGCGATCCCACTTGGGCCAGCGCGAGGAGACGGCGAAGGCGATGTTGCCCATCACCGTGAGCCACGGCAGCAGCGCGTGGCCCTGGAAGATCACCGCGCGGTCGAGGCTGGGGCCGTCGATCTCGCGGTTGTCGACGATGACGGCGCCTTCGCTCGGGCTGTCGAGGCCGGCCAGCACGTTCAGGATCGTGGTCTTGCCGCAGCCGGAATGGCCGATCAGGCAGCAGAACTCGCCCTTGTCGACGCCGAACCAGATGTTCTCGAACACGGCGGGCTGGCTCGAATCGCCGAAACGGCGCGCGAGGCCTTCGATGCTGATCAGCGGACGGTGCTCCATGGCGCGCCTATTCCGGATAGGTGACGAGCTTGGCAAGCCAGGCCAGGCCCTGGTCGAGCAGCAGACCGACCAGGCCGATCAGCAGGATCGCGGTCACGATGTTGGCGATCGAAAGGTTGTTCCACTCGTTCCACACGAAGTAGCCGATGCCGGTGCCGCCCACGAGCATCTCGGCCGCCACGATGACCAGCCAGGCGATGCCAACCGAGATGCGCATGCCGGTCATGATGGTGGGTGCCGCCGCCGGCAGGATCACCTTGAAGGCGGTACGGAACGGGCCGACCTCGAGGGTGCGCGCCACGTTCAGCCATTCGCGACGCACGCTGCCCACGCCGAAGGCGGTGTTGATCAGCATCGGCCACACCGAGCAGATGAAGATCACGAAGATCGAGGAAATGGCGCTGTCCTTGATGGTGTAGAGCGCCAGCGGCATCCAGGCGAGCGGCGACACCGGCTTCAGGATCTGGATGAAGGGATCGAGCGCGCGATAGACCAGCGGCGACATGCCGATCAGGAAGCCCAGCGGGATCGCGACGAGCGCCGCCAGGCCAAAGCCCAGCAGCACGCGGCCCAGCGAATAGGCGAGCTGGATGCCGATGCCCTTGTCGTTGCTGCCGCGGATGTAGAACGGATCGGCGAGGTGCTTCCAGATGGTGGCGCCGATGTCGGCCGGCGTCGGCATCGACGATTTGGTGCCGGTGGCGGCCGCAGCCCCCACCAGCTTGGCATATTCCGGATCCATCGCCGGGCCAGTGGCTGCCGTCGGCAGGGTGGCGATCTGCCAGATCCCGACGATGGCCACGAAGATCAGCAGCGACAGGAGTCCCGCCCGCAGACCGAGCGAGGCTTTCATGGCCTCCCCCGTCTCGGGCGGGGAAGCGCACTTGGTCTCCCTTCCGTCGTCCTGAGCGGAGCCGCCCGGAGGGCGGCGTAGTCGAAGGACCTCTTTTTGCGGCGGTCCATCGCAGAAAAGAGGTCCTTCGACTGCACTGCGCTCCGCTCAGGACGACGGAGAAACGGAACAAGCCGCAGCATGAGCGTCACGTCCGCTTGATGGCGAAGCTCTCGATGTACTCGGCGGGCTTTGAAGGATCGAACGGCTTGCCCATCACCACGATGGTCTTCTTCGTCGGATCGGGCGGCGTCATGCCCATCTCCTTCATCATCGCCGCGGTATCGGTGGCGAGGAAGACGTCGGAGGCGACCTTGGCGTAGTCGACATCGGCCTTGAGCTGACCCCAGCGCTTCATCTGCGTCATGATCCAGATGGCGAACTGGTTCCAGGGGAACGGGTCGAAGTCGATGCGGTTGGGGTCTTTCTTCACGCCGCCCAGCCCGTCGGCATAGGTGCCGGTCAGGATCTGCTCCAGCACCGTCTCGGGCTGGTTCAGGTAGTTGGTCGGCGCGATCGCCTTGGCGATCTCCTTGCGGTTCTCCGCCTTGTGGGCGTAGGCCGTCGCCTCGATGATCGACTTCAGGAGCGCCCGGTAGCTGTTGGGATTCTGGGTCGCAAACTCCTTGCTGACAGTGAAGGCGCAGCACGGATGGCCGTCCCACAGTTCCTTGGTCAGCAGGTGGATGAAGCCGATGCCGTCGAACACGGCGCGCTGATTGAACGGATCGGGGCCGAGATAGCCGTCGATATTGTCGGCGCGCAGGTTTGCCACCATCTCGGGCGGCGGCACCGAGCGGATCGAGATGTCCTTGTCGGGGTCGAGCCCGTGCTCGGCCACGTAATAGCGCAGCAGATAGTTGTGCATCGAGTAGTCGAACGGGACGGCGAACCGGAAGCCCTTCCAGTCCTTCGGGTTGCGCTTGTCCTTGTGCTTGTTCGCGAGCGTGATCGCCTGGCCGTTGATGTTCTCGATCGCCGGCATCGTCCACGGCACCGGGTTCGACCCGACGCCCAGCGAGATGGCGATCGGCATCGGCGAGAGCATGTGGGCCGCGTCGTATTCCTTGGCCAGCGACTTGTCGCGGATCACCGCCCAGCCGGCCGTTTTCACCACTTCGACGTTGAGGCCCTGCTTCGAATAGAAGCCCATCGGATGGGCCATGATGATCGGCGTGGCGCAGGTGATGGGAATGAAGCCGACCTTGAGGTCCTTCTTTTCAAGCGCGCCACCCTGGGCAAAAGCCTCGCGGGCCGCTCCGAGCGGGAACACCGATGAGATCGCCGCCAGCGCCGTCGAAGCGCCGACCGTCTTCAGGAACAGCCGCCGCTGGGCATCGACCGGAAACACCGCCTGCAGCACCGCCGCATCGACGACCCGGTTCCAGCGCGCTTCCTCGCCAGCGGGCACCGCCTCGGCCGTGAGCCGGGCATGGTCGGCCGCCGCATGGTTGCCGCCGCAGCCGCAGCGCCGGCCCAGAAGGGCCTTGGGGTCGAACGGGTCCTTGAAGAACGACATGCTTCCTCCCAACGCTTGAGCGCTTGGGGGCGAAAGAGGCAAGTCCTGTGCCAGCGGCGGCGGAAGGCCAAAAACCCGAGACAATCCGCTGGTCGAGCCGAAAACTGCCCAAAGACAAGGCATTAATCTCCGATTCGTTATGCGAAATTCTGCGACTCGAATCTTAGCGCTGGGGATTAAATTTATGGAATCGCTGACTCTTTCCCCGATTTCCGCTTCATTTCTTATTGCGTCAGGACTCCCCCTTATGGCAGGCTACAGTTTGTGGGTTGTTGGGTGCCCACCACGATATGTCGACCACCCGCCTCAAGAATGGTTCACCCGGAACCGCAAGGCGGAAATGGTTGGGGAGTTGGTCGATGGCGTTATCGCGACACGAGCGGACCAGACGGAAAGTCGATTTGAACCCGCTCGAGATGATCGAGAGAGTCATCTCCGACAATGATTGGCCCTTCGACCGCACCTCCGACCGTGAAATTGCCGTCGAAGTCGCCGGTCGCTGGTGCGACTACCGGATGTTCTTCAGCTGGCGCGACGATGTCGAAGCCCTGCATTTCACCTGCGCCTACGACGTCCGCATTCCGGCCGAACGCCACAATGAAATCCACGTCCTGCTGGCGCTGATCAACGAAAAGATGTGGCTCGGCCACTTCGATCTGTGGACCGAGGAAGGCCTGCCGATGTTTCGCCACGCCATCCCGCTGCGCGGCACCTCGGGTCTCATGCCCGACCAGCTGAATGACCTCGTCGAGGTGGCGATCACCGAAAGCGAGCGCTTCTATCCTGCCTTCCAATATGTCGTGTGGGCCGGCAAGACGCCGGCCGATGCGCTGACCGCCTCGATCCTCGAGACGGTCGGCGAAGCCTGAACCAGAACCGGGACCTTCCGACGCCCCCTCTCGCAAACAAACAATAAAAGTCACTGTTCGGATCGTCCCCGCGGCGCCGGCCTTTCAAGGCCGGCGCCGCACTCATTTTGCGCTATAACCTTCGCCTCTCATGACACCCCTTCTGATCCCCTATCCCGAAATAGACCCGATCCTGGTGCAGCTCGGGCCTTTCGCCATTCGCTGGTACGCGTTGGCCTACATCGCCGGCCTGGTCATCGGCTGGCAGGTCATGCGGCGCGTCTGCGCAACGCCGCCCAAAGTCCTGACGCCGCTCAAGATCGACGACTTCCTGCTGTGGGCGGCGCTCGGTGTGATCCTCGGCGGGCGGCTGGGCTATGTGCTGTTCTACAAGCCGGGCGCCTACCTGGCGAACCCGCTGGCGGTGCTGACGTTGTGGGAAGGCGGCATGTCGTTCCACGGCGGCCTGTTGGGCGTGATCGTGGCCATCCTGTTGTTCGCGATCCGCAACAAGACAGATCCCTTCATGCTGTCGGACCTGGTGGCGATCGTGGCGCCGATCGGCCTGTTCTTCGGTCGCCTCGCGAACTTCATCAACGGCGAGCTGTGGGGCCGGGTGACCGACGTCCAGTGGGCCATGATCTTCCCTCGCGGCGGCCCGCTGCCACGCCATCCCAGCCAGCTCTACCAGGCATTCTTCGAAGGCGTGCTGCTGGTGCTCCTCGTCGCCGCGGTCTGGAAATTCGCCGATGGCCGCCGCCGTCCCGGATTGCTGACCGGTGTTTTCTGCGCCGGGTACGGGGTGGCGCGCATTGCCGGCGAGTTCTTCCGCGAACCCGACGCCCATCTCGGTTACCTGTGGGGACCGCTCACCATGGGCATGCTGCTGTCCGTCCCCATGATCGCCTTCGGCGGCTGGCTGATCGCGCGCGCCTACGCCAGACCCGCGCTGCCGTGACCAGCGAGCTCGGCCGTCTGATCGCGCACCGCATCGCGCTCACCGGACCGATCCCGATCGCCGGCTTCATGGCCGAGGCGCTGGGCCATCCCCGCCTCGGCTACTATCGCCGTGCCCTGCCCCTGGGTGCCGCGGGCGACTTCACGACGGCGCCGGAAATCTCCCAGATGTTCGGCGAACTCCTGGGCGCGTGGCTGGCGGAGCGCTGGCGGGCGATGGGCGCGCCCTCGCCCGTGCGGCTGGTCGAACTCGGACCCGGCCGCGGCACGCTGATGGCCGACGCGCTGCGCGCAACCCGTGCCGTGGCGGGCTTCCACGCAGCACTCGACCTGCATCTCGTCGACACCAGCGGTCCGCTCCGGATGGCACAGCGCGCCGCCCTGGCCGACTTCTCTCCGACCTGGCACGAACGCCTCGACGACGTGCCCACGGGCCCGCTCCTGCTGGTCGCCAATGAATTCTTCGACGCCCTGCCGGTGCGCCAGTTCCACAAGACCGCCGAGGGCTGGCGCGAGCGCATGGTCGGACTCGCACCCGATGGCACCTTGCGGCTGGCCCTGGCGCCGGGCCTCACGCCGTTCGCCGCGGCCCTTCCCGACGCCCCGGTCGGCGCAGAAGCAGAGATTTGCGAAGCCGGTCGCGCGCTGGCGGCCGACATCGGCGCGCGCCTGCGCCAGGGCGGCGGCTGGGCACTGATCGTCGATTACGGACACGACCACTCCTCTCCCGGCACGTCGCTTCAGGCGGTGCGCGGCCATCGCGGCGCCGGCATCCTCGACCGACCCGGCGAGACCGACTTGAGCGCGCATGTCGACTTCGCGGCCCTGGCCGCCGCGGCCGGCGTGGCGGCCTTCGGGCCGGTGGGCCAGGGCGACTTCCTGCGCCGCCTGGGAATCGAGGCGCGTGCACGCACCCTGAAGCAACGGGCGCGCCCGGAGCAGGCAGGCGCCGTCGACGCGGCACTCGCGCGCTTGCTCGCGCCCGATCAAATGGGCACCCTCTTCCGCGTTCTGGCCCTGGGCGACGACAGAAGCGCTCCACCGGCCGGATTTTTGGACACCCCCTCGGACGCGACATGATCCAGGCTCCCACTCTTGCCGCTTTCGACGGCGTGCAGCACCGCTTCTTCACCCGCCGCGGCGGGGTGAGCAGCGGTCTCTTCTCGTCACTCAACTGCGGCTATGGCTCGGCCGATGCCCCCGACAACGTGCGCGAAAACCGCCGCCGCGTGGCCGAACAGTTCGGTCTGGGCGAGCCCGACCTGCAGACCGTGCACCAGATCCATTCGACCGACGTGCTGACCGTGGGCCGCGACCGCTGGCGTTCGCCGGGGGCGCCCAAGGCCGACGGCCTGGTGACCGACCGGCCCGGCGTTGTGCTGGGCGTGCTCGCCGCCGATTGCGCACCCGTGTTGCTGGCCGACGGCGATGCCGGCGTGATCGGCGCGGCGCACGCCGGCTGGAAGGGCGCGCTGGGCGGCGTCGTCGACGCCACCATCGCCGCCATGGAAAAGCTCGGCGCCCGGCGCGAGCGCATCGAGGTCGTGGTCGGCCCCTGCATCGGCCCCCAATCCTACGAGGTCGGTCCGGAATTTCCCGCGCCGTTCCTGGCCCAGGACGAGGCCAACAGGGCGTTCTTCCGCGACGCCACCCGCGGCGGCCATTTCATGTTCGACCTGCCGGGCTACCTCGTGCACCGCATCGCCCGCAACGGCGTCGCGGTTACGGCGACCGGTCACGACACGCTCGCGGCCACCGAGGATTTCTTCAGCTACCGGCGCAACACCCTCTCGGGCGTGCGCGACTACGGCCGGGGCCTGTCGGCGATCGCGCTCGGCGGCTGAGTAGAGAAGCCCGCGTGCCCTATCTGATCATTCTGATTTTCCTGTGCCTGCTCGGGGTCGTCGCGACATGCGCCATGTTGTGAGCCTTGTTTGCTGCCTGGCACTGGCCGCATGCGGCTACGTTCCGCGGCCATTCGAGCCGAACAGCTCCGACGCGGCGGCCTATCGCTCGCCGCAGGACAAGACCGAACTGGCGATCGCGCCGCCGCGCAACATGCCGCGCGAGATGGGCATCCGCCTGGCGGCGGCGGTCGCGCTGGAGCTTCAGTCCTACGGCATCGCCGCGGCGGCCGCGCCCGCCGACGCACCGCTGCGGGTGAACGGTGTGATGAGCACGCGCGACGCCAACGAAGGCATCGAGATCCAGATCGACTGGCGCGTCGAGGGAAAGCCCGCGACCCAGGAGCCGGCCGTCAGCCGCACGCGCACGCGCGGCGAGGAGTATGCCGAGGCGAGCGACCGCCTGGTGTCGCGCATTGCCCAGCAGGCCGCCCCCCGGATCGCCACCCTCATCGGCCGGCCACCGTCCTTCCAGCCGCGCGCGCCCGGCCAGGTCGCCGCCGGCGCCAGTATGCTGTCCGAGCCCGACGCGCCGACGCCGGTTCCCGGCGCCACGCCCGGCGTCGTGCCCGGCGTCGTACCAGGCGCCACGCCCGTCGCCGCCGCGGCGCAGCCCCAGGTCAAGGTGATGGTGGGCGCCATCACCGGTGCGCCCTCCGACGGCAATCGCCAGCTCCAGTCCGGCATGCGCCGGGCTCTGGGCTCGAGCAAGATCGTCGTCGCCGACAGCGCGGGCAGCGACGTCTTTACAGTTTTGGCCACGGTGAGCCTGACGCCGATCGATGAAAAATCCGGCCAACTGGTCATAAAGTGGGTCCTCAAGGACCCGGCGGGCACCACTGTAATTGCTGGAGAAGGCACTCACCCGACCGCAGTAGGCGGCGCATGCACTCCTTGAATCGGCTTGTCAGAGGGGGGCCTTCGACTGCTACTGTCGGGGCCAGCGGCGCAGTTCTTGCAACGACAGACCGCGCAACAGGGAAAAGACAGACCACGCAACAGGGAGACGTCACCGATGTTCGATTTGAGGAAGTCGGCCGCCGCTGCTTTGGCAGCTGCTGCTCTGGGTGGATTGCTGGGTATCGCGCCGGCCGAGGCGCAGACCCTCAAGGTCGTGATGCATTCGGACGTGAAGATCCTCGATCCGATCTGGACCACCGCCTACATCCAGCGCAACCACGGCTACATGGTGTGGGACACGCTCTTCGCCGTCGACGAAAAGTTCGACGTGAAGCCGCAGATGGTCGACAAATGGACCGTCTCGCCCGACAACCTCACATGGACCTTCACGTTGCGCGACGGCCTCGAATGGCACGACGGCAAGCCCGTCACCGCCGAGGACTGCATCGCCTCGATCAAGCGCTGGGCGGCGCGCGATTCGATGGGCCAGAAGATGATGGGCTCGGTCGCCAGCCTCGAGGTCGTCGACGCCAAGACCTTCAAGATGAACATGAAGGAGCCCTACGGCCTGGTGCTCCAGTCGCTCGGCAAGCCGTCGTCGAACGTGCCCTTCATGATGCCGAAGAAGACGGCCGAAACCGACCCGATGCAGCAGATCAAGCTCGAGGACGTGATCGGCTCGGGCCCGTTCGTCTTCAAGGCCGACGAATGGAAGCCCGGCGAGAAGATCGTCTACGTCAAGAATGCCAAGTACAAGCCGCGCAGCGAGCCCGCCAACGGCCTGTCCGGCGGCAAGGTCGTCAAGCTCGACCGCGTCGAATGGCTGGCGATGCCTGACGTGCAGACCCAGGTCGCCGCCATCCAGAACGGCGAGATCGACATGATCGAATCGCCCGGCCACGATCTTCTGCCGCTGCTCGCCAAGGACAAGAACATCCGGCTGGTCAGCTTCAACCCGACCGGCAACCAGTACGTCTTCCGCTTCAACAGCACGGCCAAGCCCTTCGACAACGCCAAGGTCCGTCACGCCGTGTTCGTGGCCTTCGCCCAGGAGGACTTCCTCAAGGCCACGATCGGCGATCCGACTTACTACAAGGTCTGCAAGGCTCCCTTCGTCTGCGGCACCCCGTTCGCCACCGACGCCGGCATGGCCGACGTGCTGAACGGCAATGCCGCCAAGGCCAGGCAGCTCCTGACCGAGGCCGGCTACGACGGCACGCCGATCGTGCTGATGCAGTCGACCGATCTCCAGGTGCTGACCAACCTCGCCCCTGTCGCCAAGGCCCAGATGGAGCGGGCCGGCTTCAAGGTCGACATGGTGTCGATGGACTGGCAGACGCTGGTCGCCCGGCGCGTCAAGAGGGACCCGCCGAGCCAGGGTGGCTGGCATGCCTTTCTCACCTCGTGGGTGGCGGCCGACATCCTGAACCCGGTGATGGCCGGCTTCTTCAACTCCTCGTGCGACAAGGCGATGTTCGGCTGGCCGTGCGACGCCACGATCGAGAAGTTCCGCGACCAGTTCGCCAAGGAGACCGACCCGGCGAAGCAGATGGCGATCGTCGAGGAGCTGCAGAAGTACTGGGTCAACAATCCGACGCACGTCAACGTCGGCCAGTGGTACGCCCCGCTGGCACGCCGCACCAACATCGACGGCAATCTGACCGCGCCGGTGCCGGTGTTCTGGAACGTGACCAAGAAGTAGAAGTAAACGAGCGCGCGCGCGGGGGCCTGTCCCCCGCGCGCCCATCGACGAAGGCGGACGGGAGCCCGCCTTCCTCCATGGGGAGTGAACCGAGAGGGTTTCGATGAAAAAGATGATGAGACGGACGCTGGCGGCGATGGCCGCTGGTGCGATTCTGGCGACCGCAGGGCCGGCCCTGGCACAGGGCAAGGTCCTGAAGTTCGTGCAGAACGGCAACCTGACGATCCTCGATCCGATCTGGACGACGGCCTACGTCACGCGCAACCACGGCTACTTCATCTACGACACGCTGTTCGCGTCCGACGAGAACAACGTCGTCAAGCCGCAGATGGTCGACAAGTACGACGTCTCCGCCGACAAGCTCACCTGGACCTTCACTCTGCGCGACGGCCTCGAGTGGCATGACGGCACGCCCGTCACTTCCGAGGACTGCATCGCCTCGATCAAGCGCTGGGGCGCGCGCGACGCCATGGGCCAGAAGCTCATGGACTTCGTGAAGGACTACAAGGCGGTCGACGCCAAGACCTTCCAGATGATCCTGAAGGAGCCCTACGGCCTGGTGCTCGACTCGCTTGGCAAGCCGTCGTCGCAGGTGCCGTTCATGATGCCGAAGAAGGTCGCCGAGACCGACCCGTTCAAGCAGATCGACAGCCAGATCGGCTCCGGCCCGTTCATCTACGTGAACGCCGAATCCAAGCCCGGCGAGAAGCACGTCTACAACAAGAACCCCAAGTACAAGCCGCGCGCCGAGCCGCCCTCGGGTCTGGCCGGCGGCAAGGTCGTCAAGGTCGACCGCGTCGAGATCATCGAGATGCCCGACCCGCAGCAGCAGGTGAACGCCATCGCCGCGGGCGAGATCGATGTCATCGAGCAGCCGCCGCACGACCTGATCCCGATCCTCAAGAAGGAAAAGGGCGTCACGCTCTTCAACTGGAACCCGCTCGGCCACCAGTTCATCTACCGCTTCAACTGGCTCCAGCCGCCGTTCAACAACCCGAAGATCCGCCAGGCCGCGCTGCTGACGATCCGCCAGGAGGACTACCTCAAGGCGACCGTCGGCGAGCCCGAGTACTACAAGGTCTGCACCGCGGCCTTCATCTGTGGCACGCCCAACGCCTTCGACGCGCCGGGCGGCCTGTTCGTGAAGCCCGACTTCGAGAAGGCCAAGGCGCTGCTCAAGGAAGCCGGATACGACGGCACGCCGATCGTGCTGATGCAGTCGACGACTCTGCCGGTACTGACCAACGTGGCGCCGGTGACCAAGGCGCTGCTGGAACAAGGCGGCTTCAAGGTCGACATGCAGTCGATGGACTGGCAGACGCTGGTCACGCGCCGCACCAACAAGGGCCCGGTGGGCCAGGGCGGCTGGAACATCTTCCACACCTTCTCGGTGGCCGCCGACATCCTGAACCCGATCGCCACCTCCTACATGGTGGCCAACGGCGATAAGGCCTGGTTCGGCTGGCCGACCGATCCGGAAATGGAGAAGCTCCGCGACGCCTACGCCAAGGAGACCGACCCTGCCAAGGGCAAGGCGCTGGCCAAGGCCGTACAGGATCGCGCGCTCGAGACGGCGCAGTATGGCTGGATCGGCCAGTGGTACGGCCCCGGCGCGATGCGCTCCAACGTCTCCGGCTGGCTCAAGGCGCCTGTGCCGGTGATGTGGAACGTCGAGAAGAAGTAACGACGACGTCCCGGGCGGGTCTTCCCGCCCGGGACATCGCCTTGATTGGGAACCAATGCTCGATTTCATCATCCGCCGCCTGATCGCCGTCATCCCCGTCCTCACGGTGGTGGCCGTCTTCGTCTTCCTCATGCTGCGCCTGACGCCCGGCGACCCGGCGGCGGTGATCGCCGGCGACAACGCCACGTCTGACCAGATCGACGACATCCGGCGCAAGCTCGGGCTCGATGAGCCGATCTGGACGCAGTTCGTCATCTGGATCGGCAACATGCTGCAGGGCAATTTCGGCGAGAGCTTCTTCTTCAAGAAGACCGTGGCCGAGCTGATCGCCCAGCGCATCGAGCCGACGCTGGCATTGGCCGTGTGCACGCTGATCTTCGCCGTGGCGCTGTCGGTGCCGCTCGGCGTGCTGGCCGCCTACCGCCAGGGATCGGTGCTCGACCGCGTCGTCATGGGTTTCTCGGTGCTGGGCTTCTCGGTGCCGGGCTTCGTCATCGGCTACTGCCTGATCTACATCTTCGCCATCGAGCTGGGCTGGCTGCCGGTGCAGGGCTATGTCCGCATCGGCGTGAACTTCTGGGGCTTCCTGGAGCGCATGGTGCTGCCGTCGTTGACGCTCTCAGTCGGCTTCATCGCGCTGATCTCGCGCATCACGCGGGCCTCGGTGCTCGAGGTGCTCAACGAAGACTACATCCGCACCGCCCGCGCCAAGGGCCTGTCGAACCGCGTCGTCCTGATGCGCCACGCGCTG
The DNA here is from genome assembly GCA_010032545.1 of Alphaproteobacteria bacterium. Lineage (GTDB taxonomy): Bacteria > Pseudomonadota > Alphaproteobacteria > Reyranellales > Reyranellaceae > Reyranella. The sequence goes on along the minus strand of RGPT01000037.1, from coordinate 12,207 downwards.
CGCAACGCCGCGGTGCCGATCCTGACCGTGATCGGCCTCGGCATCGCCATCCTGATCGGCGGCGCCGTGGTGACGGAGAGCGTCTTCGGCCTGCCCGGCCTCGGCCGCCTCACCGTCGAGGCCGTGCTGAGCCGCGACTTCCCGACCATTCAGACGGTCATCCTGATGTTCTCCGTGGTTTATGTCGTGATCAACCTGCTGATCGACATCAGCTACACCCTGTTCGACCCGAGGATCCGGTATTGAGCACCATCACCGAGGAAGTCGTCGACTCCGCCTCGATCGCCGCGGCATCGACCAAGCGCAAGAGCCTCTGGCTCACGGCCATCAAGAACCCCAACGTCATCATCGGCGGCACCATCCTGCTGGTCATGCTGATGGTCGCCATCCTCGCGCCGTTCCTCGGCACGGTCGATCCGACGCGCATCGACCCCGCGGGGCGCAACAAGAAGCCGGGGGCCGAGATCACCATGCGGCTGGACGACGGCACGACCGTCAAGCGCGTGGCCCTCATGGGCACCGACAGCCTGGGCCGCGACGTCTACAGTCGCGTGCTCTACGGCGCGCGCGTGTCGCTGGCCGTCGGCGTCGCCGTCGCAATCATTGCCGTTGCCATCGGCGTGGTGATCGGCCTCATCTCGGGCTACATCCGGTGGCTCGACGGCATCATCATGCGCATCATGGACGGGCTGATGGCGATACCGGGCATATTGCTCGCCATCGCCCTGGTCTCGATCTGGCGCGCCGGCCTGATCACGGTCATTTTCGCCATCGTCGTGCCCGACGTGCCGCGCGTCGTGCGCCTCGTGCGCTCGATCGTGCTGACCGTGCGCGAGGAGCCCTATGTCGAAGGCGCCATTTCGGTCGGCACGCCGTCCTGGGTCCTGATGTTCCGCCATATCCTGCCCAACTGCGTGGCGCCGCTGATCGTGCAGGGCACGTTCCTCGCCGCGGCCGCGATCCTGGTCGAGGCAGCGCTCAGCTTCCTGGGCATCGGCATCCCGCCGGAGATCCCGAGCTGGGGCAACATCATGGCCGAGGGCCGTACGCTGTTCCGGGTGTTTCCGCACAACATCCTCTATCCCGGCATCTTCCTGGCGTTCACCGTTCTGGCGATCAACATCATGGGCGACGGTCTGCGCGACACGCTCGATCCGAAGATGAGCAAGAAGGTATGACGCGAAGCGTCATACCCTGAGCGAAGTCGAAGGATCACGTTGCCATGTTCGAGGTCTTTGTCATTGAAAAGAGATCCCTCCGCTTCGCGCTTTGCGCTTCGGTCGGGATGACGGAGTTGAAGTCCTGATGTCCGATACCAAGCGTCCCGTGCTCGAGGTTCGAAATCTCAGCGTTACCCTGCCGGCCGGCGCCGACCGCGTTCATGCCGTCGAGAAAGTGAGCTTCACGGTCAATCCCGGCGAGATCGTCTGCCTGGTGGGCGAGTCGGGATCGGGCAAGTCGGTGATCGCCTTTACCGTCATGGGCCTGCTTGCCAAGGCGCTGAAGCCGACCTCGGGCGAGATCCTGCTCGAGGGCGAGAACATCCTGACGGTGGGCGAGACGCGGCTGCGGGAACTGCGCTGCACGCGCATGTCGATGATCTTCCAGGAGCCGATGACCGCGCTCAATCCGGTCATGACCTGCGGCCAGCAGATCGACGAGGTGCTGGAAACCCACACCCAGCTCGACCAGGCCGCGCGCAAGGCCAAGATCATCGCCATTCTCGATCGCGTGAAGCTGCCCGAGCCCGAGCGCATCTACGCCTCCTACCCGCACCAGCTGTCGGGTGGGCAGCGCCAGCGCATCATGATCGCCATGGCGCTGGTGCTCGACCCCGTCCTTCTGATCGCCGACGAGCCGACGACGGCGCTCGACGTCACCACCCAGGCCGAGATCCTGAAGCTGATCGCCGAGCTGCAGACGCTCGAGGGCACCGGCGTGCTGTTCATCACCCACGACTTCGGTGTGGTGGCCGAGATCGCCCATCGCGTGGCGGTGCTGCGCTGGGGCGAGCTGGTCGAGATGGGACCGACAGAGAAGATCCTGTCGCGGCCCGAGCACGGCTACACCAAGATGCTGATTTCCTCGGTGCCGTCGATCCATCCCGCGCATCGTGGCGTGCGCAAGGACGGCCCCACCGTGCTGCGCACCGAGAAACTGGGCAAGACCTACTCGGGCAACGCCTTCTTCCAGAAGGCGCGCGTGGTGAAGGCGGCAGTCGACGTCAACCTCGACATCCGCCGGGGCGAGACGCTGGGCATCGTGGGCGAATCGGGCTCGGGCAAGTCGACCGTGGCGCGCTGCATCGCCCGACTCATCGACCCCAGCGAGGGCAAGATCTTCCTCGGCGACACCGAGATCGCCACCATGAAGGCAGGCAAGCTGCGGCCGCACCGCCGCCGCGTGCAGATCGTCTTCCAGGATCCCTACCGCTCGATGAACCCGCGCATCACCGTGGGCGACTCGATCATCGAAGGGCCGATGAACTTCGGCTTGAAGCGCGAAGAGGCCCTGGCCCGCGCCCGCGGCCTGATGGAGACCGTCCGGCTCGATCCCAATTCGCTCGATCGGTTTCCGCACCAGTTCTCGGGCGGCCAGCGCCAGCGCATCTGCATCGCCCGCGCGCTCGCCATGGAGCCCGAGCTGCTGATCGCCGACGAGGCGGTCTCCGCTCTTGACGTCTCGGTGCAGAAGCAGGTGCTGGAGCTGCTCGACGAAATCCGCGTCCGGCTGAACCTCGCCGTCCTGTTCATCACCCACGACCTGCGCGTGGCGGCGCAGATCTGCGACTACGTCGCGGTGATGAGCAAGGGCCGCGTCGTCGAATACGGCTCGGCCGAGCAGGTGTTCGGCGCGCCCAAGGACGACTACACCAAGGCCCTGTTCGCCGCCGCCCCCGGCCGCCACTGGGAATTCGGCAAGTTCGCGGCCTAGGTCAGGCGTAGCGCGCGCGCACGCGCTTCTCGACCAGGCCGGCCAGCAGGAAGGCGGTCGCCGAAATCACCGTGGCGACCACGCTGGCGCCGAACGCCTGTTCGGTCTGGAAGTCCGACTTGGTCTTGGCGAAGAGATAGCCCAGGCCCGACGTGCCCATCAGGAACTCCGCGACCATGGCGGCCAGGATCGCGTGCGCCGCCGCGAGCTTGAAGGCGATCGCGAGGTTGGGCATCGCCGCCGGCAGGGCGAGCCGCCACAGCACCGAGAGCCGCGAGGCGCCCAGCACGCGGAACAGGTCCTCGCTGCCCGGCGGCGGCGAGCGCAGGCCCGACGAGGCGAAGACGAAGGACGGAAAGAAGGTGATGATGACCACGATCGCCAGCACGGTCGAGGTGTCGTAGCCCAGCAGGCGGGCAATCACCGGGATCAGGGCGACCACCGGCACCGAGCTGAACAGCACCGTGAGCGGATTGAGCAGGCCCGAGGCCACGGGCGAGAACCACGCAGCGACGGCGAGCCCGGTCCCCACCGCCATGCCGGCGATCAGTCCGAAAGCCGCGACCGCGAGCGTGATGCCGACATTGCGGACATAGACCATGGGATGGTCCACGAGATCGCCCAGCACCGCCACCGGCGTCGGCATGACGATGGGATTGAAGCGGTTCAGCACGACCCAGAGCTGCCAGGCCAGCAGCAGCAGCAGGATGCCCCAATAGTCCTCGACCAGACGCAGCAGCAGCGGCCGCTTCGACGCTGCCGCTTCCATCAGCCGAACCTCGCATAGGCGGCGCGTTCCAGCAGCGTGAGCAGTCCGTAAAAGACCAGCGACGCGCCGACCGCGAGCAGCACCGCACACCACAGCAGCACGATCTGGAAATTCTGCATGGCGTTGATGATCAGGATGCCGATGCCGCGCGAAGCGCCGAACCACTCGCCGATGATCGCGCCGATCAGGGCGGCCGGCCAGGCGAGCCGGAGCCCGGACGCCAGCGCCGGCAGCGCCGCCGGCAGTTCGAGCCGCCAGAAGCGCTTCAGCCGGTCGGCGCCCAGCACGGCGAAGAGATCGCGATGGGCCGGAGTCGCCCGCTGCAGGCCCGAGCCCATCGACACGAAGACGATGAAGAAGACATGGATCGACGAGACGGCCGCCGGCGTGCTGTCGCGGCTCAGCAGCACGAGGAAAATCGGGCCCAGCGCGATCGACGGCACCGAATTCAGCACGGCGGCCAGCCGGTCCGAGCCGCGCCGCAGCGGCGGCACGAGATGCGCGAGGGCCGCCAGGGCGAGACCCGCCGTCGTGCCCCACAGGTAGCCTTGCGCCGTCTCCTGCAGCGTGGCCACGAGGGCGCGCTGAAACAGCGGCCGCCGGCCCTCGTCGGTCAACATCTCGAGCACGGCGCTGAGCGGCGGCCAGCTGATCCCGGCCAGCTTGAGCTGGCCGATCGTCTCCCACAGCGCCAGGAACAGCGCGATTCCCATCGCGCCCAACAAGGCATTCCGGGCGCCGGCGGTCATGCAGTCACGCTTCCAATCGCCTCTCCACCCGTTGGGGGAGACGACTCCGGTTCCGGCACCTCCAATGCCGCGGTGAGGTCGTCGACCAGGCGGTGGAAGTCCTCGCTGCGCATGACGGCCGGCGCGCGCGGCCGCGCGAAGGGCACGACCACCTCGCGCACGATGCGGCCGGGGCGGCCGCTCATCACCACCACGCGGTCGGCCAGGAACAGCGCCTCGTCGACCGAATGGGTGATCAGCATGGTGGTGATCTGGCGCGCCGACCAGATGCGCTGCAGCTCGACGTTCATCTGCCGGCGCGTCACCGCATCGAGGGCGCCGAATGGCTCGTCGAGCAGCAGCACTTCCGGCTCCAGCACCAGGGCGCGGGCGATCGAGGCGCGCTGGCGCATGCCGCCCGAAAGCTGCCGGGGACGCGCCGTCTCGAAGCGGCCGAGGCCGACCAACTCGATCAGGCGGGCGATCGCGGCCTCGTCGACCCGCCGGCCGGCGATCCGGAAGGGCAGCGCGATGTTGTCGTGGATGCTGAGCCAGGGCAGCAGCGCATGGTCCTGGAAGGCGACGCCCAACGCATGCCGGGCTGACACCAGCCCGGGCGCCGCGCCGCCGATGCTGACGCTGCCGCCGCTCGGTTGCTCCAGCGAGGCGACCAGCCGCAGGAGCGTGCTCTTGCCGCAGCCGCTCGGGCCCAGGACTGCCACGAACTCGCCCGGCGCGATTTCGAGCGACAGGTCGGTGAGTGCGAGGACGCCCTCGCTGCTGCCGGCCAGCGCGAAGCGCTTGCTCGCCCGGTCGATGGTGATGGAGGCGCCGCCCGCCATGGCCCTCAGGCGACCATGGCGTCGAAACGCTCCATCAGCTTGGGCAGCCGCTCGGCGAGCCGCCGCTCGATCTCGGCGCGGTCGACCGTCAGCAGCTCGCGGTTCTTCATCACAAGCTTGCCGTCGACGACGACGCTGCGCACGTCGCGGCCGACGACGGAGTTGGCGGCGACGAAGTACGGGTCGTAGAGCGGCAGATGATCGAGCTGGGTGCGATCGACCAGCAGGATGTCGGCCTTCTTGCCCACTTCCAGGCTGCCGATCTCCTTCTCGATGCCGAGCGCCCGCGCCCCGCCGTTGGTCGCGACCTTGAGTATCTCCTCGCTCGGCATGACGTTGCGGTAGGCGATTGGCGTGCCCATCACCGCCTGCTGGCCGACGCGCGTCATGTGCGCCACCTGGAAGATGTCGAGCGAGCCCCAGGACGCGGCGCCATCGGTGCCGAGGCCGATGTCGATGCCGCGCTTCCACATCTCGCTCAGCCGGTGCGGACCGATGTGATAGTTGTTGAAGGCGCAATGGCAGGCCGACGGCCGGTGCTTGACGTAGAGGTCCATCTCCTCGGCCGACAGCAGCACCGAATGGGCGCAATGCATGTGGCGGTCGAGCGCGCCGAGGTCATGCAGGTATTCCGCCGGCCGCTTGCCGAATTTCTCCAGCGCGTAGTCGATCTCGTAGACGCCCTCGCAGAGATGGGTGTGGATCTTGACGTCGAGCGCCCGGGCCGCCTCCGCCATGGCTTTGATCAGCTCGGGCGAGCAGACGATGATCTGGCGCAGCGACAGCCACGCCTGCACGCGGTCGGTGCCCTGCCGGGTGCCCTTCCAGCGCTTCACCAGCGCCACGTTGCGGTCGTAGGCCTGCCGCGTGGTGGCGATCATGGTCCTGGGCGCCTTGACGCCCTGGTCGATCGTGCTCAGCGCGACGAAGCCGCGGATGCCGATGTCGACCGCGGCGCGTCCCATGGCGTCGGGATGCGGCCCGCCCGCCTCGGCAAAGCAGGTCGTGCCGACCGAGATCATGTTGGCGTAGCAGAGCAGCCCGCTCAGATAGACATCCTCGTCCGTGAGCATGCCCTCGAAGGGAATGTAGTAGTTCTTCCACGGCGGATTCTTGACCTGCTGGCGCTGGCCGATCTCGGCCAGCTTGCCGCGCAGCAGGGTCTGGGCGGTGTGGACATGGGCGTCGATCAGCCCCGGCATGGCGATTTGGCCAGAGCCGTCGAGGGTCGAGGTCGCTGTCACCCGCCGCTTCGCAGCCGATGCCTTGCCGATCCAGACGATCCTGTTGCCTTTGACGGCCACGGCGCCATCGCGGATGACGCTGTTCCGGCCGTCGATGGTGACGACGTCGCAGCCGCTGATCAGCAGATCGACCTTGAGCGGGCCGGCCATGGTCAGTTCTTCTTGAGGCTGGCGATCACGTCCTGCATCACCGAAAAATCGACGAGCTTGTCGACCTCCGGCAGCTTGTCGCGGCCCGAAGCCTTGGCCGCGGCGTACATCGGCCCCGCCAGCAGCTCGCGGTCGACCACCAGCAGCGGCTGGTCGGGCTTGCCCGGGTTCTTGGTCATGGGGATCTGCAGCTCGTTCTGCCGCGTCTGCTGCTTGAGATCGAGGCCGAGGTCGACGCCGAACCGGGTGACGGCGAGTTTGGCGGCGACGGCGGGATCCTTCTCGTTCTCGATCCAGCCCTTGGTGAGGGCGCGCAGGAACTTCACCACGGTCGGCCGCTCGGCCTGCAGGTAGGCGCGGGTGGTGAAGATCAGGCTGGCATAGGCGCGATAGCCCATCGAATCGAACGAGGTGAAGAAGAAGTCCTTGCCGCGCACCATGCCCATGCGTTCGAGCGTGACGGCCTGGTTGGTGCCGAAGGCGGTGTAGCCGTCGCCCTGCTTGGACAGCAGCGGCTCGGGCGAGAAGCCCGCCGGCACGAACTCCCATTCCTTGGGCAGGTTGTTCAGGGCGAGCGTGGCGTCGATCACCGTGCGCTCGTTGGGGCCCTGGGCCAGGATCTTCTTGCCGACGATGTCGGCCGCCTTGAGGATCGGCTTGCCCGGCAGCGAAATGATGCCAAGCGGGAACACCGGATAGGTGCCGGCGACGATGACGAAGTCGTTGCCGCGGCCGATGGCGTCGAGATACGGCAGCCAGGTGGCATAGCCCAGCTCGGCGCCGCCTGCGGCCACGGTGACCAGCGGCGGCGGCGCGTTGGGACCGCCCGGCAGGGTCTTCACCTCGAGCTGCTCCTGCTTGAAGTAGCCCTCCGCCTCGGCGATCCAGAGCCCGGCATATTCGACGTTGTTGATCCAGGCGAGCGCCACCCGCACCGTCTTGGTCTGGGCAAGCGCGGGGAAGGCCCCCAGCGCACCCGCCAGCGCCGCGGCGCCCGTTGCCTGCATTAATGTCCGGCGTTGCATCGATGTCTCCCTCAACGTCTCGTTCCCGCACCATACCGTCGCCTGCAAGGGCCGGGCCAGCACGGCCTTGCAGGCCTTCAACGTGGCGCCGCTTGCCCAGGCGCTGGAACGCACGCTGAAATCCCCCGACGCCGAACGCCGCGCCCGCTTCCTGTGCGAGGGCCTGGCCCGCATCGCAGCACTTGCCGCGCTGGCGGAGGCAGGCTCCGCCTTCGCCCCGCACTACGGCGAGACGCGCCTGGGCGCCGGGCACTTTGCGCAATTCGGCACCGCCGATCTCGGCTAGAACGAGACCGTGCTGATGGAGCACGCGCTGGCGGTCTTACCTGCGACAACCTGTCCGGGAAATAATCGCGTTGGCGAGGCGCGCAAAAAACATTGCGGCGCATCAACCGCTTGCGGGGACCACTCCCGCAAAACCGAGATTCGACTTCGATCTGGCGATTTTCGTAGCGTGCCTTCCATGGTCGATTCCGCTCCCGCCCTCTCCTTGCCTGCGCTGATGCAGGCGTCCGTCACGGTCGGTGTCGCAGCGGGTGCCGATTTTGAAATGTCGCGTTCTGCGCGACATCGGATTCCCGGGACATCGACAGAAAAGCCCGATGGAACAAGCGCTTGCGGTCGCCGGGTGCGACATGAGACTTTGGCCTTAGCGTCCCGGAAAATGCCCCAGTGAGTGACCTCTCCCGATGAAGAAGATTTTTACCGCCTGCCTCGGCACCGAGACCAACACCTTCGCGTCGATCCCGACCGGCCACGGGCTGTTCGAGGAAACCTGCCTCTTCCGAAAGGGCAGCTACGGCAAGAACGTGCCGATGTTCGGCGCGCCGCTGGCCGTCTGGCGCGCCCGCGCCGAGGCCAAGGGCTGGCAAGTAGTGGAAAGCCTCTGCGCCTTCGCCCAGCCCGCCGGCAAGACGGTGAAGAAGGTCTACGAGGCCTTCCGCGACGAGATCGTGGCCGACCTCAGGGCGGCAATGCCGGTCGATGCCGTGTTCCTGTCCATGCACGGCGCCATGGTGGCCGAGGGCTACGACGATTGCGAAAGCGACCTGCTGGCCCATGTGCGCAAGGTCGTGGGGCCGGATGTGCCCGTCGGCGTCGAGCTCGATCTCCATTGCAACGTCGGCGCCGGCACGATGCGCGACGCCACGGTGCTGGTGCTGTTCAAGGAGTATCCGCACGTCGACGTGTCGGAGCGTGCCGACGACCTGTTCAACGTCATGGAAGGCGCCATAGAAGGCCGCACCAGGCCGGTCATGGCGACGTGGGACTGCCGCATGATCGGCGTGTTCCACACCACGCGCCAACCGATGCGCGGCTTCGTTGACAAGTTGATGGCGATGGAAGGCAAGGACGGCGTGCTTTCGCTCTCCGTCGCCCACGGCTTCCCGTGGTCGGACATCAAGGAGATGAGCAGCAGGATCATCGCCGTCACCGACGGCGACAGGCCCAAGGCAGAGAAGCTCGCGAAGCAGCTGGGCCAGGAATTCTTCGCCATGCGCGAGGCGACGCAACCGCCCTATGTCACGCTGGGCGCTGCCATGGCGCGCGTGAGCTCGCACAACCTGCCCAAGCCCATGGTGCTGGCCGACGTGTCGGACAATGCCGGCGGCGGGGCTGCGTCGGATTCGACCTACATCCTGAAGGCGCTGCTCGACGGCCAGGTGAAGGACGCGGCCATCGCCATGTTCTGGGATCCCGGCGCGGTGAAGCTCGCCTTCGAGGTCGGCGAGGGCGCCGAACTCGACATTCGCCTGGGCGGCAAGCTCGGGCCGCAGTCGGGCCCGCCGATCGACGCGCGTGCCCGTGTGCTGAAGCTCGAGAAGGACGTCTTCATCCAGTTCGGCGGCGCCCGCAAAGGCACCAACCCGATCGGCGACGTGGCCGCGCTGCAGATCGAGGGCGTGACGGTGATCGTCAACTCCAAGCGCTCGCAGTGCCACAGCCTCGACTGCTTCACCAAGCTCGGCGTCGATCCCTCGACCAAGAAGGTCGTGGTGGTGAAGTCGATGCAGCACTTCCACGCCGCCTACGCGCCGATCGCCAGCGAGGTGGTCTATGTCGCCGCCCCCGGCGCCCTGGTGCCGGACTGGTCGCTGCTGCCCTACACCAAGGCCGACAAGGGCCAGTGGCCGTTCGTGGCCGATCCGCACGCCGGCTGAGGGGCCCGACAAGAGCCTGATTGCAAGGCGTTTACAGCGGCGGGACTCATTGGTATGTTCCGCCGCGTCGCGGCCCGGGATGGCCGCTTTGTCGTTTTATATCAACGGCTTAGCGTGATCCCGCCTCGGCGCGAGGGGCGCGATCCATGAAGATTCTCACCGGCAACAGCAACCGACCGCTGGCAGAAGCCATTTCGGCCAAGCTGGCGCTGCCGCTGGTCAGGGCCAACATCCGACGCTTCGCAGACAACGAGATCTTCGTCGAGATCCTGGAGAACGTGCGCGGCGAGGATGTGTTCATCATCCAGTCGACGAGTTCGCCGGCCAACGACCATCTGATGGAACTGCTGATCACCATCGATGCGCTGCGCCGCAGTTCGGCGCGCCGCATCACCGCGGTGATACCCTACTTCGGCTACGCCCGGCAGGACCGCCGGATCGGCTCGCGCACGCCGATCACGGCCAAGCTTGTGGCCAACCTGATCACCAATGCAGGCGCGCATCGCGTGCTCACGCTCGACCTGCACGCCGGCCAGATCCAGGGTTTCTTCGATATCCCGCTCGACAATCTCTATGCCGGTCCAGTGTTCTCCAAGGACATCAAGGACACGCTCAAGAATCGGGAATTCACCGTGGTCTCGCCCGACACCGGTGGCGTGGTGCGCGCCCGCGCCATCGCCAAGCGCATCGACGCCGACCTTGCCATCATCGACAAGCGCCGCGAGGCAGCTGGCGTCAGCGAAGTGATGAACGTGATCGGCGACGTGAAGGGCCGCGACTGCATCCTGATCGACGACATCGTCGATTCGGCCGGCACGCTCTGCAATGCCGCTGTCGCCCTGATGGACCAGGGCGCCAAGTCGGTGTGCGCCTACGTCACCCACGGTGTGCTGTCGGGCGGCGCCGTGGCCCGCGTCGCCGCCTCGCCGATGGAGAAGCTGGTCATCACCGACTCGATCCAGCCCACCGAGGCGGTGCGGATCTCGCCCAACGTGCGGCCGCTCAGCATCGCCTCGCTGATGGCCGAGGCGATGAGACGTATTTCCGACGAGACGTCGGTGTCGAGCCTGTTCGACGACTAGAAGGAATTGAAGAGATCCGGCGCTGGGCACCCCTGGAGGCCACGCCGCGATGAAGAGAGAGACGTTTAACCAATAGGAGAATTGAGATGTCAGAGACGACCAAAGTCGTCGCGAAGAAGCGCGATCGGGCCGGCAAAGGGGGCGCCCGTTCAAGCCGTCGCGAGGGACTGATTCCCGCCGTGATCTATGGCGACAAGCAACCCCCGCTCATGATCGCCGTCGAGCCGAAAACGATCCAGCGCGAGCTGCACAAGGAAGGCTACTTCAACCACCGGCTTGAAATCGACGTCGAAGGCACGGCCCACCAGGTCCTGCCGCGCGACGTGCAGGTCGATCCGGTGACGGACAAGCCGCTGCATCTCGACTTCCTGCGCATCGGCCCCGGTTCGATCATCTCGGTGCAGGTCCCCGTCCACTTCAAGAACGAAGCGGCATCGCCCGGCATCAAGCGCGGCGGCGTGCTCAACATCGTGCTCCACGAGATCACCGTGCGCACCAAGGCCGACACGATCCCGGAGTATTTCGAGGTCGATCTGACCGGTCTCGAAATCGGCCACTCGATCCATCTGTCGACGATCTCGGTGCCTGAGGGCGTGCGGGTGGTGAGCCGCGACAAGGATGCCACCGTGGCGTCGATCGCCGCCCCGACCGTCGTTCGCGAGCAGGCGGCGGCCGATGCATCGACTCCAGCCGCGGACGGTGCAGCTCCGGCAGCAGGTGCAGCGCCCGCAGCGGGTGCGGCGCCGGCGGCAGGTGCAGCTCCGGCAGCAGGCGGCAAGGCCCCCGCTCCGGCGAAGAAGTAGTCGGCGGACAAGGGTTCCGCCGGTCCGATGCTTCTGCTTGTCGGGCTCGGCAACCCCGGGCCGCGCTACGCGGGCAACCGGCACAACGTTGGATTCATGGCGGTGGACGAGATCGTCCGCCGCCGTGTCTTCTCTCCCTGGCGTGCGCGGTTCAACGGCGAGGTGGCCGAAGGTCACCTCGGCGGCGAGCGCATCATCGCCTTGAAGCCGATGACCTTCATGAACGAGTCGGCCAAGGCCGTGGGCGAGGCGGTGCGCTTCCTGAAGGTACCGCTCGACCGCGTGGTCGTGTTCCACGACGAACTCGACATCGCACCCGGCCGGGTGCGCATGAAGAAGGGCGGCGGTGCCGGTGGCCACAATGGCCTGCGCGACCTCGATGCCCACGTCGGCAAGGACTATCGCCGGGTACGGATCGGCATCGGCCATCCCGGCCACAAGGATCTGGTGTTGCACTGGGTCCTGCGT
>RGPT01000360.1 GCA_010032545.1 Alphaproteobacteria bacterium | reverse complement strand
ACCGGCGTCGGCAAGACCGAGCTCACCAAGGCGTTGGCGAATTACCTGTTCGACGACGATCACGCGATGGTGCGCATCGACATGAGCGAGTTCATGGAGAAGCACGCCGTCAGCCGCCTGATCGGCGCGCCGCCGGGCTATGTCGGCTACGACGAGGGTGGCGTGCTCACCGAGGCGGTGCGGCGCCGCCCTTATCAGGTGATCCTGTTCGACGAGGTCGAAAAGGCCCATCCCGACGTGTTCAACGTGCTACTGCAGGTGCTCGACGACGGTCGCCTGACCGATGGCCAGGGCCGCACGGTACATTTCAACAACACGTTGATCGTGCTGACGTCCAACCTCGGTAGTGCGCATCTGGCCGGCCTGGCCGAAGGCCAATCGACCGAAATGGTGCGCGAGCAGGTCATGGAAGAGGTGCGCCGCGCCTTCCGGCCGGAGTTCCTCAATCGCCTCGACGAAATCCTCCTGTTCAACCGGCTGAGCCGTGCGCACATGACGGACATCGTCGATATCCAGCTCGGCCAGCTGCGCAAGCTGCTGGCGGATCGCAAGATCGCCCTCCAGGTGGACAAGAAGGGCCTGCAGTGGCTGGCCAACCGCGGCTACGACCCGGTCTACGGCGCCCGGCCGCTGAAGCGTGTCATCCAGCGCAGCCTGCAGAATCCGATGGCGACCCTGCTGCTCGAGGGTCGCATCAAGGACGGCGATACCGTCGAGGTCGGCGTCGAGGGCGGCGAACTCACGATTGCTGGCCAGCGCATCCTGGGCGAGGCCGCCGACTAGGCCCTAGTTGCCTTTCGCGAGTTGGGGTGTCGCCGGTGCCTTCGGGACCGGCGACGTCTTTTGCTGAGGCGGGGTGCTGCTCGCGTCCGCCACCGCCGGCGCGCTCTTGAGCTGGGCCAGATACTGCCGCGACAGCGCCTGGAAGCGTGCGAGGTCCTTGCCGCCGACCGTGGCGCGCATGGAGAATTTCTGCGTCAGCGGGTTGACCGGCTTGCCGCCGCGATGGAACTCGTAGTGCAGATGCGGCCCGGTCGACATGCCGGTCGAGCCGACGAAGCCGATCACCTGGCCCTGGCGGACGGTTGTGCCCGGTTTGATGCCGGGTCCGAGCCGCGACATGTGGGCGTAGGCCGTGGCCACGTCCTGCGTGTGTTGCAACTTAACGTAGAGCCCATAGCCGCCGTTGAAGCCGGCCATGGCGACCTTGCCGTTGCCGGCCGCCAGGATCGGCGTGCCCGATGCGGCGGAGAAGTCGACGCCGGCATGGAGCGCGCTGAAGCCCAGGATCGGATGCTCGCGCATGCCGAAGCCGGAGGTGAGGCGCGAAGCGTCCATCGGCGTGCGCAGGAACGACCGCTCGACGCTTTCACCCTGGGGATTGTAGAAACCATCGGCGCCACCCTGTGCGCGGAAGCGGATCACTGTCACCGTCCGTTTCAGCAGGCGCAGCTCTCCGGCCAGCAGGCGGCCGGGATGCGTGACCTTGCCGTCGCTGGTCACGAGCTGCTCGAGCAGCACTGTGAATTTCTGTCCCTGCTTCAGCTCGCGCTGGAAATCGACGTCGTAGGACATCGCCCGGATGAACTCGACCATCGCGGCCGATGGTGCGCCGGCCTTGATGCCGCTCTGTTGCAGCGAACCGTCGCGCACGCCCTCGACGCGCACGATGCGCGGGCTCACCGTGTAGATCTTCTCCTCGGCGTCGTAGCCGCCATCTTCCCGGCGCGCCACCACGTACTCTCGTTCCGGTTGCGGTCGTATCGACAAGGACAGCACCCGCGGCGCGTCGGGCTGTTCGGGAAGCGTCTGCATCATCAACTCGACCGTCTCGCCGGTTGCGAGCTTCCTCTTCTTCAGAAGGCCCTTCAGCTTTTCCGCGATCTGCTTGCGGTCGGCCTCGGGGACGTCGATGTCGGCCAGCATCTTCTCGACGGTATCGCCGCGTTCCAGGCGCAGCGTGAGTTCATAGAGGTCGTTCGCCGGCGGCTCGGGTTCGGCGGCGGGGCTCGGCGGCTTCATCTGGAATCCGCCGAGGTCCTTGCCACCCTTGAGGTCGCCGAAACCCTTGAACTCGGCGAAGGAAACCGGTGGGACAGGCTCGGGCTCGGCCAGCGCGATGGTTGGAAGCGGCGCAGCGGGAGCCGCCGGCGGCTGCCGTTCCTGCCCGGCAATCTGAGGGCTGGAGCGATGCGCCAGCAGCAGGCCGCCGAGTGCCAGGGCGATGACACAGACGGCGAAGAGGACGGGCCGGAACAGCTCAAAAGCAAAGCTTTTGGCGGTCTTTGGCCTGCCCGACGGAGAGGGGGAATCCGTCATGACCGTTGACCTATTGCGAGCCCGGTAGTCCCGGACTTCGGTGAGGGTTGGCGCCGTCGAGTCGAATTTTGTCCCCAACGGCGGGTCGCTAGATGTCGCTACATATTGATGCCGGAAAGGTCGGTAGGACACAAGAATACAATAGGTTTGACGGGCTTTTCCGGCTGTTCCGGCCAT
>RGPT01000359.1 GCA_010032545.1 Alphaproteobacteria bacterium | reverse complement strand
CGGCACTGCTGGTCGAGCGGCTGGCGACGGAAAAGATCTGGAGCCTACGCTGCCTCGCGGGCGGCGGCCGCTGCGGCGTCGCCTGGAACACGCTGTTCCTCGCGCTGGGCTGCGGCGCTGGCACGACGGCGCTGGGCCTCGCCTTCGCGCTGATCGTCACGCGCACCTCGTTTGCCTTCAAGAAGACGCTGCGCGTGCTCACGGTGCTGCCGATAGTGACGCCGCCCTTCGTCATCGGCCTGGCGCTCATCCTGGTGTTCGGCCGCTCCGGCCTCGTCAACCAGTTCCTCGAATGGTCGATGGGCATCGAACCGACGCGCTGGATCTACGGCTTCCAGGGCGTGTTCCTGGCCCAGCTCTTCGCCTTCACGCCGGTCGCGTTCCTGGTCCTCATCGGCGTCGTCGAAGGCGTGAGCCCGACCCTGGAGGAAGCCTCGCAAACACTGCGCGCCGACCGCTGGGCCACCTTCACCACCGTGTCGCTGCCGCTGATGCGGCCCGGCCTCGCCAATGCCTTCCTGGTGGGCTTCATCGAAAGCATCGCCGACTTCGGCAATCCCATCGTGCTGGGCGGCGACTACGGCGTGCTCTCGACCGAGATCTATTTCGCCGTGGTCGGCGCCCAGCTCGACTACGGCCGCGCCGCCTCGCTGGCGCTTCTGCTGTTGGTCTTCGCGCTCGGCGCCTTCTTCCTGCAGCGCCGCGTCGTCGGCACCGGTTCCTACGCCACCATCTCGGGCAAGGGCGACTCAGGGCTGCCGACGGCCCTGCCCGATGCGGCTCGCCGCGCTGCCGCCTGTGTGGCGCTGCCGTGGGCTGCCTTCACGCTCATCCTCTATGGCTTCGCCTTCGTCGGCGGCTTCGTGAAGGTCTGGGGCCGCGACTACACGCCAACGCTCGATCACTACGCCAAGGCCTTCGCCGTCGAGCGCACGGCCGACGGGCTGATCTGGTCGGGCGCCGCGTGGAATTCGTTCTGGACGACGCTGAAACTCGCCGCCATCGCCGCCCCGCTCACCGCGGCGCTCGGCCTAATCGCCGCCTGGCTTCTGGTGCGCCAGCGCTTCGCCGGCCGCGGCGCACTCGAATTCGCCACCATGCTGAGTTTCGCCGTGCCGGGCACGGTGATCGGCGTCGCCTACGTCTTCGCCTTCAACGTGCCGCCGATCGAGATCACCGGCACGGCGATGATCATCGTACTGTGCTTCGTCTTCCGCAACATGCCGGTGGGCGTGCGCGCCGGCATGGCGGCGATGAGCCAGATCGACCGCAGCCTCGACGAGGCGTCGCTGACGTTGCGCGGCCGTGCGCCGCAGACGCTGGCCTATGTCGTGCTGCCGCTGCTGCGGCCGGCCATCGTCGGCGCGCTGGTCTACGGCTTCGTGCGCGCGGTGACGACGGTGAGCGCCGTCGTCTTCCTGGTGACGGCCGAGTACGAGCTCGCCACAACCTACATCATCCTGCGCGTCATCAACGGCGACTACGGCCTCGCCATCGCCTACAGCTGCGCGCTGATCGTGCTGATGCTGGCGGCGATCCTGCTGATCCAGTTCGCCGTCGGCAACCGGCGGCTCGGGCGGCGCGCCCTGGCATTGAAGGGAGGCCGCGTGTGAGCGTCGAGTTCCACAACGTCGTGAAGCGCTACGGCGCGGCGACCGCAGTTGCGGGCATCAGCTTTACGGTCGAGGCCGGCACGCTGGTAACCCTGCTCGGCCCCTCGGGCTGCGGCAAGACGACGACGCTGCGCATGATCGCGGGCCTCGAACTCGCGAGCGAAGGCCGCATCGCCATTGCCGGCCGCGACGTCACCTCGCTCGGCGCCACGCAGCGCGACGTCAGCATGGTGTTCCAGTCCTATGCCCTGTTCCCGCACATGAACGTGCTGGAGAACGTCTGCTACGGACTCCGCCGCTCCGGGCAGTCGCGGGATGACGCTGCCCGCCACGCGCGCGAAGGCCTGCTCCAGGTAGGGCTGAAGGACTACGAGGAGCGCCAACCGTCGGAACTGTCGGGCGGCCAGCAGCAGCGCGTCGCCGTGGCGCGCGCCCTCGTCCTAAAACCCTCCGTGCTGCTGTTCGATGAGCCGCTCAGCAACCTTGACGCCCGCCTGCGCCGCCAGATGCGCGAGGAGATTCGCGAAATTCAGCAACGGCTCGGCCTCACCGTGGTCTACGTCACACACGACCAGCAGGAGGCGATGGCTGTTTCCGACCGCATCATCGTCATGAATGCGGGGCGCATCGAACAGCAGGGCAGCCCACGCGATCTCTACGAGCGGCCGGCGACGCCTTTCCTGGCGCGCTTCATGGGCGAGTCCAATCCGGCGCGCGGCCTCTTGCGCCGCCTCGATGCTGCGACCGTGCGCGTGCGGCTGGGTGCCTGCGAAATCGATGTCGCCAATGCGACCGCGACCGACGGCGAAGCAACGGTGGCAGTCCGGCCCGAAGCGATCGCCGTCGACTGTCCGGCCGACGCCGCCGTCAATAGCCTGGCGGGTACGATCGCCAAGGCGAGTTACCT
>RGPT01000358.1 GCA_010032545.1 Alphaproteobacteria bacterium | reverse complement strand
GGCAGGCCCTTGGCGCGCGCGGTGCGGATGTAGTCCTCGCCGAGCGCCTCAAGCACGGAAGCGCGCGTCACGCGAGCGATCAGCGCGATGTAGATCACCGACAGCGTGATCGCGGGGAGGATCAGGTGCCGGATGAAAGGCCCGAACCCTTCGGCGATCGGCTTGTATCCCTGCACCGGCAGCCAGCCGAGCTTGAGCGAGACTATCCAGATCAGGATGTAGGCGAGCACGAACACCGGCACCGAGAAGCCCATGACCGAAAATCCCATCAGGATCCGGTCGAACCAGCCGCCGAAGCGCCAGGCCGCAAGGACGCCGAGCGGGACTGCGGTGAACACCGCGAAGATGATGGTCAGCGTGGCGAGTGACAGTGTGGCTTCGAGCCGCTGGCCGATCAGGGAGGTGACTTTCATCTTGAAGTAGAACGACTCGCCGAGGTCGCCCGACAGGATGCTCTTCGCCCAGATCGCGAACTGCACCGGCAGCGGGCGATCGAGGCCGAGGCCCTCCCGGATCCGCGCGATCTGCTCCGTGTTCGCCGCGTCGCCCGCGAGGATCGCGGCCGGGTCGCCGGGCGTCAGCCGGAGCATCAGGAAGACGAGCACGGCCACGATCGCGAGTACCGGGATCGTGGAAAGCAACCTGCGGGCGAGGAATTTGTACATGTCTAGACGAAAACGGCCCCGGCGCGTGCCGGAGCCGTCGGCCGGTGCGCCGGGATCAGTTCTTCTTCAGGTTCCAATAGAGGTTGCCGTTGGAAACGAAGAACCCGGATACCTTCTTGCTGGCGGCCATCGGGGCGCGGAACTCTCCCAGCGGCACGTGGGTGCCGATTTCGAATGCGCGGGCCTGCAGGACTTCGGCCATCTTCTTTTTCTTGGCTTCGTCGGTTTCGCGCATGAATGCCGCGCGCAGCTCGATCATCTTGTCGTCGCTGGCCCATCCGAACCAGCCCGACTTTTCGCCGCGGGTGTCGAACGCCGCGTTGGCGATCGGGTTCCAGATGTCGTGCGCCTGCCACGCGGTCAGGAACATGTGCCAGCCGCCCTTGTCGACGGGATCCTTCTTGGAGCGGCGCGCGACCAGCGTCTGCCAGTCCATGGCCTGCAGGTCGACCTTGAACCCGGCCTGGCGCATGAGTTGCGCAGCCACGTCGGGCAGCTTCTGGATGGACGCCAGGTCGGTCGGTTTCATGATGAGGATCGGCGTGCCGTCGTAACCGGAGGCCTTCAGAAGTTCCTGTGCCTTCTTCATGTTCGACTTCGACTGGATCTCGCTGCCGAAAGCACTGCCGTAGGGCGTGCCGCACGTGAACATGGACGGGCAGACTTTGTAGAGTTCCTTCACGCCGACCTGGGCCTTCAGGAAGGTCTCCTGCGAGAAAGCCGCGAGTACCGCCTGGCGGACCTTGGGGTTGTCGAACGGCTTGGCGAGGTGGTTGAAGCGCGCCATGTACTGCAGGCCCACGGTGTCGTAGGCCGGAAGTTGCAGCGTCGCGTCCTTCTTCACCGTCTCGAAGTGCTCGAACGAGAGCTGCTCGATGATGTCGACCTCGCCCTTTTGCAGCGCATTGACCTGCGCCTGCGCATCGCGCAGCGCCAGGTTCCACTCGACCCGGTCCACGTAGACGTTCTTGCCGCCGGTCGTGCCCGAGGGCGCTTCCTTCCTCGGCACGTACTTGGTGTTCTTGAGGTAGATGGCCTTGTCGCCGGGCTTGAACTCGTCCTTCTTGAAGACGTAAGGGCCCGAGCCGATGTGCTCCTCGATCTGCTTGAAGGCGTCCGTTTCGGCGATCCGCTTCGGCATGATGAACGGCACGTTGGACGAGGGCTTGCCCAGCGCCTCGAGGGTGAACCCGCAGGCTTCGCGCAGGAAGATCCGGAAGGTGTCGGGCGCCGGGGTGTCCATGCGCTCGACGAACGTGAACAGGGCGACGCCCATGGCATCGCGCTTGCCCCAGCGGGCGAGGGACGCGGTCACATCCTCGCTCGTGACCGGCTTGCCGTCATGGAACTCGAGGCCTTTCCTCAGCTTGAACGTCCACAGGCGATGGTCCGGGGACTCGGTCCAGCTCTCGACCATCTGCGGCTTGATCTGCGCCTTCTCGTCGGTGCCGAAGAGCGTGTCGTAGATCATGTAGCCGTGGTTGCGGCTCATGTAGGCGGTGGTCCAGATCGGGTCGAGGATCGCCAGGTTCGAGTGCGGCACGATGCGCAGCACCAGCCCATGGGGCGCGCCGCAGCAAGCCTGCGGCACGCGTCGGGTTCAGTCCTTGCGGATGCCCCAGTAGAAGTCCCCCGGGCCGATCACCAGGCCCTTGATGCCTTTGCGCACGGCCGCGGGCGCGACGTATTCGCCGACGGGGGCATGGGTGCCGATCTCGAACCCGCGCACCTGCAGGTTTTCGGCGATCTTCTTTTTCGCGCCCTCGTCCGTGGAGCGCGCGAATTCGTTCCGCAATTCCTCGAGTTTCGCGTCGCAGGGCCAGCCCTGCCAGGCCTTGTCGCAGGCGCCGTTGAGGCCGAAATTCGCGATCGGGTTCCACATGTCGGGCGCAACAAACGCGGTGAAGAAGAG
>RGPT01000357.1 GCA_010032545.1 Alphaproteobacteria bacterium | reverse complement strand
CAAATTCGATGGCGAGGTCACGCCGCAGGATCTCCTCCCACAGGATCCTGAGCTGCATCTCGGCCAGGCGGTCGCCGACACAGCGATGGATGCCGGCGCCGAACGACAGGTGATGACGGGCCCGCTGCCGGCCGACGACGAAGCGCCCGGGCTCTTCGATCGCCGTCTCGTCGCGATTGCCCGAGACGTACCACATCACGACCTTGTCACCCCGCGCGATCTGCTTGCCGGCGAGCTCGCAGTCGCGTGTCGCGGTTCGGCGCATATGGATGACCGGCGTCTGGTAGCGGATGGTCTCCGACACAAGGCTCGGCAACAAGCCAGCGTCGGCCCGTACCTTGTCGATCTCCACCGGGTTTTCGACCATCGCGATCAACCCGCCGGTCATCGAATTGCGTGTCGTATCGTTGCCCCCCACGATCAGCAGCCCGAAGGTGCCGATGAACTCGCGCAACGGCATGTTCTGGGTCGCCTCGGCGTGGGCCATCATCGAGATCAGGTCGAATTTGGGCGGTTGGGCGGCGCGTTCCTTCCAAAGGGCGCCCATGATTTCGGCCATCTGCATCAGCTCGGCCATGCGGTCGGCCTCGCTTTTGACCACGGCGTCGGCGTCCTCGACATTGGCGATGGCGACATCCGACCAGTGCGTGAGCTTTCGCCGGTCCGCCCACGGGAAGTCGAACAGCGTGGCCAGCATCATCGCGGTGAGTTCGGTCGACACGCGGTCGACCCAATCAAAGACCTGGTTGCGCGGCAGGCCGTCGAGCACCGCCTGCGTGCGTTCGCGTATCGTGCCTTCCATGTTGGCGAGGTTGGAGGGCGCCACGATGGGGGCGACCGTTCGGCGCTGGGCGGTATGCCGCGGCGGGTCCATACGGATGAAGTTGGGCAGTTCCGAGCCCTTGGCCTGGTCGGCGATCTGAATGCCGCCCAGTTCGGAGGCCGACGAGTAGGTGCCGGGATCGAGCTCGACCTTCATGATGTCGGCAAAGCGGGTCACCGACCAGTAGGGTCCGTAGGGGCTGTCGGCGTGGCGATGCACGGGATCTTCCCGCCGCAGCCTCTCGAAATGCGGCGCCCAGCTGTCATCCCGATAGAGGCGCGGATCACTGACGTCGGTCTGCAGGGTCATCCCCGAAGGCCGCCCCCAGACCGGTTTCGAGTCAAGCCCAATTCGCCGCGGCGGCGTCCGATTTGGTGCGTTGACAGGCGGAAGGCGCGGGCGCAAACCGTCGCGCCGTCGTCATCTATGGCGGCGTTCGATATCATGGCCACAGCCGAACCTCACCCGCCCGCCTCCCCAGCCTCTTCCGCGGCGTCCCCGGCCCACGGCAGCAACGGCCATCACGCGCCCGGCGGGGCCGCAGCCGGCCTGGTGATGGGCGCCTTGGGCGTCGTGTTCGGCGACATCGGCACCAGCCCGCTCTATGCCCTGCGCGAGACCTTCACGCACGGCAGCGGCATGTCGGCCACGCCCGAGCACGTGCTGGGCGTGCTCTCGGTGCTGTTTTGGGCGGTCACGCTCACCGTCACCATCAAGTACGTCGTTCTGATCATGCGCGCCGACAACAAGGGCGAAGGCGGCGTGCTGGCGCTGGCGACGCTCGCCACCCGGGGGCTGAACGGCAAGGCGCGATCGACCCGGCGTGTCATCACGGTTCTTGCGGTGATCGGCCTGGCGCTGTTTTACGGCGACGCCATCATAACGCCGGCGGTCTCGGTCATGGGCGCGGTCGAGGGCCTGTCGGCTGCCGCCCCCGCCTTCACGCCGTTCGTCGTGCCGCTGTCGCTGGTCATTCTGGTCGGGCTGTTCTTCCTGCAGGCGCGCGGCACGGCCGATGTCGGCCGGCTGTTCGGTCCGGTCATGCTGGTGTGGTTCGTGGTGCTGGGGGTGCTCGGCGCCTGGCAGATCGCCAAGAACCCCGCCGTGCTGCTGGCCATCAATCCGGTCTACGGCATCGAACTGATCGCCGAGCGCGGCCTCGGCATTTTCTGGGCATTCGGCGCCATCGTGCTGGCTGTCACCGGCGCTGAAGCGCTGTACGCCGACATGGGTCATTTCGGCCGAAAGCCGATCCGCATCGCCTGGCTGGGTCTCGTCATGCCGGGCCTTCTGCTCAACTACTTCGGCCAGGGCGCGATGATCATCGACGACCCGGAGGTCGTGCACAAAGTGTTCTTCGCCCTGGTGCCGCAGGACTACATCCTTGTGCTGGTGGCCTTGTCGACGATGGCGGCGGTCATCGCCTCGCAGGCGGTGATCACCGGCGTCTTCTCGCTGACCCGGCAGGCCATCCAGCTCGGCTACCTGCCGCGCATGGACATCCGCCATACCTCCGAGACGGCGATCGGCCAGATCTACATCTCGCGCGTCAACTGGATCCTGATGGGCGGCGTCGTGGCCCTGGTGATCGGCTTTGGCTCGTCGAGCGCGCTGGCCGGCGCCTATGGCCTGGCCGTGACCGGCGCCATGCTGGTCGATGCAGCACTCGCCACGATGGTGGCGATCCTGGTGTGGCGCTGGAAGTGGCCGGTGGCGGTTGGCGTGTTCGGCTTTCTCGCCATCCCGGATCTCGCCTT
>RGPT01000356.1 GCA_010032545.1 Alphaproteobacteria bacterium | reverse complement strand
ACCTGTGGGCTTTCGCGCAGGAGATCGAGGTAAGCCTCGATGATTGCCAGTTTGGTCCGCTCGCTCCGTAAGCGGCGGCCGTCGATCCGGCGACGATCAGATGCGAACTCGTTCATGATAGGCGGAATAGTTACTCGCACTTGCAGTGCGGATTGTAAAGGGGAAGACCGTCTTCGCGGGCTTCGACTATAGATTGGGCGAATCTTGGCCTACGTGACGGGGACGGTGGACCAGGAACTGCTGGCTCGGAACGAATACCTGGCCGCCGAAAGCCGCATCATGAAAGCCCAACTGAAAGGGCGGCTGAAGCTGTCGGACGCCGAGCGAGGCATGCTGGGCGAGATCGGTCAACGCCTGGGCCGCAAGGTTCTGGCCGACGTCGCCACCGTAGTCCAGCCTGACACCATCCTGGGCTGGTATCGCAAACCGGCGCCTCAACCCTTCGCCAGACCTTCCAGCAGTGTCGCGACGGCCTCTGCTCCTGGATCGGGAATGCCATCGAGGTGCGAAGCCGAGACATAACTCGAGCGGCCGGCACGGGCCGACTGCATCCTGGCGGTGGCGTCGGCGCCGGCGCGCGCGGCTTTCGCTGCTTCGTCGAGGCCCTTCGACAATGCCTCGAGGGCCGGCGCGATGGCATCGATCATAGTGCGATCGCCGGGTTTGGCGCCGCCGTAGGCCATCATCTTCGCAAGCCCGGCCGCCAGGGAATTTTGCCAGCTTGCGCCACCCGATGCGGACTGGCTCGCGGCCGAGAAGAAGATGGCCAGCAACACACCCGACGATCCACCCATGGAGCGGGAGAGGGCATCGCTCGTTGCGGCGAAGAAGCGGTCGAGCCTGGCAAGCGGCATCAAGGGCAGCGCTGTCTGCAGGTGACGGGCTGCCGTGGCTACGGTTGAGCCGGTGTCTCCATCGCCCACCTTGGCATCGAGCGCGTTGAGTCTTCCCTCGGCAGCAATGAGGATGTCGCAGGCCCGGCTCACCAGGGCGCTCAGCGTTCGGTTCCTGCTCGCCTTGGCAGGCTTGCTCTTCATCTCCCGGGGCAGCTTCACGAGCTTCGGTTTTACGTGGGTGCGGATCGGCGGCCAGACCAGTGGGCTTGCCGGCGAAAGCAGCGCTTTCTCGAAATCAGGCGTCAGCGGCAGAAGGCTCAAGGAGAAGCCGTGCATGTCGAGAGAGGACACAAGCATCGCAGGGCCCAGCACCAGTTTCACTTTCGCGCCTCGCCTGCTTGCCAGCACTTCATTGGTGAGCAGGTTCATCTCCAGCGCCGTAGTGGAGCCGAGGTTGTTGACCAGAAGTGCATAGGAGCGCGCCGGCTTTACAGTGGCAAAGAGGCGATCGACGACCACGAGTGCCGCTTGGCGCGCGCCTTCAAAATTCACCAGATCAACGCCCGGCTCGCCATGGAGGCCGAGGCCGAGTTCGGCCTTGCCATCCGGAACACGGTCTTCGCGGCCAACGCCAGGAAGCGTGCACGAGGACAGCGAAATGCCGAGCGAGACCAGGTCATCAGCAGCCTTCTGGGCCATGGCCGCGACGGTTTTCAGGTTCGCCCCCTTCTCGGCGTAGTGGCCTGCAATCTTTTCCACGAACATTACGCCAGCGATGCCGCGCGGTTGGGGAATATCCGGCAGCGCTATGTCGTCCTTCACGATCACGACCTCGACCTTCTTGCCGAGCGCGCGGGCGCGTTCCACGGCGAGGCCGAAGTTCAGGCGGTCGCCGGTGTAGTTCTTGAATATGACGAGGCAGCCGCCCTTGCCCGTCACCGCCATGATCGCGGCGAACACGGCGTCGATCGACGGCGAGGCAAAGACCTCGCCGCAGACAGCGGCGGTTAACATGCCCTTGCCGACAAAGGAGGCATGCGCCGGTTCGTGACCGGAACCACCGCCCGCCACGATGGCGACGCGACTGGGCTTGTGGTCGGTGCGGAGAACGACCTTGATGCCGGGATAGCCATCGAGACGCGCCAGATTGGCGCCGCCGCTGCTGCGCAAGAGCCCGTCGAGCGCGTCGACGACGAGGCTCTCCTTGCCGTTTATGAATTGCATGGCAGTTCTCATTTCGTCGGGTTGCAGCGAGTTGGGGCGCAGCCATCTCAGCCGACGACGGCCGCGCGGGCTGTCACCCTGTTGCCCGATCGTATACACGCTGGCTGGCGGCAGGCGGAAGCCATCACTTCCGGCGTGCAAGCTCGCTGTCTAACGTGGCGCTCGAAAGCGGAAGAGGGAAAAGTCATGGGCGAAGAGATCAGGCTGACGGCATCCGACGGCGGACAGTTCGCGGCATACCTGGCATTGCCCGCGCGGTTGCCGGCGCCGGCGCCGGCGCTGGTTGTGCTGCCGGAGGTGTTCAATACCAACCCGCACATCCGCTCGGTGGCCGACGGCTACGCCGCCGACGGGTTCGTCGCCCTGGCGCCGGATGTCTTCTGGCGGCAGGAGGCGGCCTGCTACCTTCCTTACACCGACGAGGGCCGCGCTAAGGCACGGGCGCTGTGGGCAGAGCTCGACACCGCCCAGTTCGCACGCGACCTGGGCGACATCGTCGCGTCCCTGCGCGCCCGCCCGGACTGCACCGGCAAGGTCGGCGT
>RGPT01000355.1 GCA_010032545.1 Alphaproteobacteria bacterium | reverse complement strand
AGCGAATCGATTGGGAAGAGGGCGACATGTTCAGTTTCCCAACTTGGATGTGGCATCAGCACTTCAACGACAGCGAGACAAGCCCTTGTCGTTATCTTGCAATTCAAGACACGTTCTCAATCAAAGCACTCGGTCTCCACGCAATCGAGCGCTTCCCAGATGCACCGCATGCTCATTAAGAACATGCATCAACTTAAGTTTGGTATCTCAATCCCTGTTGGGAATATCAAATGACCAACCGACTAAACGTCGGGGATCAAGCACCAGAATTGGCTCTTTCATCATCTAATGGTGAAAGAGTCAATTTGGTGAATTTCCAAGGCGAACGCGTAATTGTGTATTTCTATCCAAAGGCAATGACACCGGGCTGCACAACTGAGGCACGTGACTTCAGGGACTCGCTTACTGAGTTGAATAATGCTGGATACAAAGTAATTGGAGTATCACCTGACTCTGTTGAGAAATTGGTTGAATTTGCAGACCAAGAAAGTTTGACTTTTCTTCTTTGTTCCGACACCGAAAAAACAGTACTTACAAGTTGGGGTGCTTATGGCGAGAAGATCAAGGACGGCGAAACTGTCCTTGGTGTGATTCGCTCAATCGTTGTTGTAGGAAACGACGGGAAAGTCGAATTGGCGCAATACGACATCAAGCCAGATGGCGCTGTAGCGGCTCTTCGTTCTGCTCTCGGAATTCTCTAGTCGCACCTCATCGGTGCACTGCAAACGATCTGATTGACTGCGTCAGCGCGAGCCGAGGAGGGCATCGGCAACGCGGCGACGGTGGAGTGTGGCATTGCCCCAAGCAGGGGCGAGAGCCCAGGCCTTCTTCATGAACAACTGCAGATCGCATTCCCACGTGTAACCGATTGCGCCGTGGACCTGTAGCGCGCTACGTGCTGCCTTCTGTGTGGCATCGGAAATCAGTGCCTTGGCCATGCTTACATCTCTGGTCCGGTCGGGGGAGTTGTTGGCGTACGACCAGGCTGCGCGGTAGATAGCAGGTCGGGCGAACTCGACCTGCAGGAGAGCGTTGGCCATGAGGTGCTTGACGGCTTGGAACGCACCGATCGGTTGGCCGAACTGGCGGCGGTCGATCCCGACCTCGAATCCTTCCGCGACATCGACACGCCGGAGGACATGGATTTCCTCCAGCAGCGTTGACCTACGTGAAACCGGGGTCGAACTCCTATACTCCGCCCCCATGGCGACGCGATATTCCCGATCAGGAGGAGGCGGACCGCGGCCACGACGGCGATGGGCCGTCTTCTCGCTGGCGGCACTGGCGGTGCTCGGCGGCGGAGTCTGGATCGCGCCGACGGTGCTCGTGCTCACGCACCTGCGGGACCGGCCGCTGCAGGCCGCCTTCGCCGGCATCGACGGTCACGTCGCCAGCCGCGCCGCCACGTGGAACTGGCTGGGTGGAATCGACTATCGGGACGTGGTGCTCAGCGACCGTTCCGGCCGGCCTGCGGTGCTGGTCCGCCGGCTCGTGATCGATCGCGGCCTGCTGGCGCTCGCCCTCGATCCCGACGATCTCGGCACGATCAGGTTGATCGGCGGCGAGGCCCTCGTCGAGGTGCGGCGCGGCGGCAGCAGCATCGAGGACATCCTGGCCCCCTGGCTGGCCGCCGATTCCCGGTCGCGTTCGGCCCGCCCCCTGTCGTTCGAGCTGGAGCTCGTCGATTCGACGATCGAGCTGGTCGACCTCGAACGGCGGGACGCCTGGCGGCTGGCCGAGCCGCGCGAGGGAGGGTGGTCGGTGTCGTCGCCCGACGCCGCCTCGACCGCCACGCCACGCACGCTGGCCGTCGCCACCAGCCGGCTGCCGCTGGGCCTGTCGAGCGTGCTGGCCACGCGGTTCGACGCGGCCCACGTGCTCGATGGCCTGGCCGACGTGCGGCTCGACATCGCGCTGCCGGCCGGCCCCGACGACGCTGCCCGGATCGCCGGCTCGGTGTCGGGCACGCAACTGGCCGTGTGCCGTGCCGACACGCTCGCCGAGATCGTGACGCTCGAACGGTGCGAGATGCCGCTCGATGTGTCGCTCGACGGCCGGATGGTCACCGTCCGCAATCTGAAGGCCACGTCGCCACTCTTCAAGGCCGAGGCCTCGGGCCGCATCAGGATCCCTCAGGGTGGATCGTGGGAGTGGGCCGAAGCCCTCATCGGCGAGGAGTTCGCGCTGGCCGCCGACATCGATCTGGCCGCCGCCTCGCGGGCCATTCCCGGGGGGATCACTGTGCGGCCCGACGTCCGCGTGACGGCCGGGCAACTGCAGGTGGCCGCCGCCGCTCACGCCGACGGCGACGACCGGGTGTTGGAGGTGCGGGCCTCGTCCCGCGATCTGGCCGCCGTGCAGAGCGTCGTCCCGCCGGCCGGCGCACCGCAGACCGACGGCCCGCAGACGGAGCGGATGCTCCGCTGGAACGAGCCGTTCACCGCCTGGCTCCGCGGTCGCCGCGGACCGGCCCGCGGCGACCGGCTCCGGCAGGGTCGGGCCGTCCTTCGCGAGGAGCTCCTCGATGGTGGCGACGGCCGATGCCATGACGATCGCCGACAGTTTCGCCGTGGAAACGCCGGTCGCCACGACCCGCGTCGTGTCGACCC
>RGPT01000354.1 GCA_010032545.1 Alphaproteobacteria bacterium | reverse complement strand
AGCTGACTGACAATTGACTACCCGACAAAGCAAAACATGCGATGGATTAGAGCTCCAGCGTCGCGAGCGCAATCAGATTTAGCCACATGATCGTGCCTGCAGCAGACGGACGGTGGTGGCTGGGAGAAGAAGGCCTAGCGTTGCAGGCGGGGCCTCCAGTAGCCGTTCCAGGCAGCCTTCACCCGCTCACGGAAAGGGATATCGCCCTCGGGTCGATAGAAATCCGGTGAGTCGGCCTCGAACTTCGCCATGTAGTCGCGGTAGCTGAGAGGTTGCCTGGCACCGACCTGGGTCTGCGCGGCCAGCAAGTCGAGGCCGGCGTCGATATCGAACACCGTCGATAGCCTGCCGCGCAGGCCGAGGAGCAGTTCGGCAGCGGCATCGGGAATCTCCCAGACCGAGAATACGGCCGCAAGCTTCGCAAGCTTTTCCGCGCTGAGTTGCTTGGCCCATTCGGCGCCCTTTGGACCCAGAATGTCGCGAGCGTAATAGGCTTCGCCCTGAAACGGTCGTCCCGACAAGGTTTCGGCCGGCGTTGGCCAGACGTAGCGTGAAGGCAGGGCTCGCGTCGAGTAGGTGCGCACGTCGAGCCGGAACAGGTCGAAACCCTGGCGGCGCATGAAGCGATCGGTGTTGTGAAACGTATGCTCGTCGGTCGCGCCCGAGCCGATGAAATTGACCTCGAGCTGAACGGCCAGCAGGCCCAGCGACTCGAAACGGGCGTCGAATGAGCGAAGAACTTCGTAGTCGACGCCGTCAATGTCGATCTTGAGGTAGTCGAGGTCGTTCCAGCCACGCGCCGCCAGCAGACCAGGAACGACGACCGGCTTTGCCGGATCGGCGAGCCCGGTCATTTCCCAGGCATTGTTGCGGAACTTCTCTTCGGCTGTGGCGCCCTTGAGACGGGCCTCGCGAATCTCACGCGTGCGCATGAAGCTCAGACGATCGCGCATCTGCATGATCAGGGGCGCGGCGGGGCCGGCGGACAGGTCGACGATCTTGTCGGCCCGTCGGCCGACGAAAGCTGCCAGATACTCGATGTCCGGATTGAGCTCGCAGGCGGCAAGCCGGCGGCATTCAGCCTCGCTGGCATCGATGCCGAGTGCCCGGAGCCTGGGCTCGAAGACCCGCCACTGCTGCTCGATACCGCCGGAGCAGCCGACATCCAGCAGGGCAAATCGCTCCGTTCGCAGGCCTTCGGCGACGTGCGCTGAAAACGAAGCGCTCATCGCGGAAATCAGACTGTTGCCACGGGCGTCGCGGGCGATCCGACGGCGCCCGGCAGGCGCAGGGGCGGAGCTGTCAGGAGAAAGCGGGAGCGCTTCTTGCCGCGGAGCCATAGTGCCAGATCCTGCAACCACCAGATTTCCCCCAGGTTCAGACCGAGCTTGAAAAGGCAATGATTGTGGATCGGCAACGAAGGGTGCTCGACGCCCTCCGGCCCCGGCTTCGCCGGCACCGCCTCGACGCCGTAGTTGTCGGCGATCAAGGCTGAGATCTGGCTGTCGGTGATCCATTGCAAAAGCCGTTCATCGCGGCCGTCCAGGACGCAGCACATGGCATGGGCGCGTTCCGGGTCGACCTTCTTGTTCATCTTCACGATTTCATCGGTGAAGCCGGTATAGAGCAGCAGCATGTCGCCCGCTTCGATTACCACCTTGTCGGCGTCCAGCACACGGCGCAAATCGTCGTAATTCACATACTTGTGGTCGCGGCCGTAGTGCTTCTCCAGGTCGACCATCACGGCGCGGCCCTGGATGGCCTTGGCGGCCATGTTTTCGACGCCGAGCTTGTGGGCATAGCTGAGATGGCCGCAGCCGTCGCGGCCGGCGTCGGGCAGGGGGCCAACCACGTCCGTGCCCGCCTTGAAGCCGTTGTAGTAGAGCGCCTCGGGAACGCCGTCGCCGTCGGCATCGAATATCCCGCCGACATGGGCCAGCGTGTCCCACTGCGTCGAGTACTGCAGGGTGAGGATGACGCGGTCGTCGCTGGCCACATCCACGAACAGAGGGTTGAGGGTCTTGGTATGAAAGTTGAAGCGCCAGCCGTTCTCGTCGCCGGTCGGCGACAGCACGGGGGGCAGGCGGCGCGGGTTGAGGACATTGCCGCCGGGGAAGTCGAGGGGCAGGCTGAGACAGAACGAGAGACCTTCCTTCACCTCGGCAATCCCCTCGAGCACCTTCCTGGGCGTGATGAGATTGAGCCGGCCGAGCTGGTCGTCGTCGCCCCAGTCCCCCCAGGTCGAGCCTTCCGGGCGGTGTTTCCACCGTTTCATGATGTTTCTCCCCCTTTTCGGGGAGGACAGTAGCGCGCGGCGCTATCTCGCGTCATCCCGCGCGCATGCCTCCTGCGCGTAATTTCGCGGCCGGCCGCGGTGCGGATCGTCTATCATCGCATGCCAAACGAGGGTCCCATGTCCGCAACCGCCTTGGCCCCCCTGGGGCGAGATGTCCGGGTCATCAGCCTGATCGGCGTGGCCCACGGTGCTAGCCACTACTACCAGCTGGCCTTCGTCACGATGCTGCTGATCGTGCGTGAGAAGGCCGGCCTGTCCTTCACCGACGTCGGCGCGCTCGGTGCGATCTACTATGCGGTATCCGGCGTCTGCCA
>RGPT01000353.1 GCA_010032545.1 Alphaproteobacteria bacterium | reverse complement strand
TCGTCAATCCCGCAGACACGTTTGCCAAGGCCCGGCTCGCCGACAATTATCTCTGGCAGATCGCCCGCAAGATCGTCGGCTACCAGTACCAGGCCAGCACGAACGTGCGGCAGGGCACCACCGTCGTGCGGATCGTC
This sequence comes from Alphaproteobacteria bacterium, assembly GCA_010032545.1. GTDB lineage: Bacteria > Pseudomonadota > Alphaproteobacteria > Reyranellales > Reyranellaceae > Reyranella. The sequence goes on along the minus strand of RGPT01000353.1, from coordinate 2,502 downwards.
GTTGCGCGGGACGGCCGGTTGCTCAATGTCGAGATCGTCCGGTCGAGCGGCGTTCCCGAGTTCGATCGGGGCGTTCTCGCCGGCGTCCGGGCCGGCGCGCCTTACACGCCTCTGCCGCCGGAGATCAAGGGCGAGAGTGCCAGCTTCGATCTGCCGCTGGTCTCCATCAGCCGTTAGCGATCGACGCCTTTTCGACGCGTTCCTTGTCGCTCCATCGGGCGGAGCCTATCATCGTCCGACAAATGCCCCTGGACGCCTCGACACTTCTTGCCGTCGGCATCTTCGTCAGACTGGCGTCCGCCGGCGTGGCGTTGCTCGCCTGGTACCATAACCGCGAGGTGGTTTGCCTGCTCGGCTGGTCTCTGGCGATGCTGTTGAGCGCGCTCGCCATGATCGTGGGCTCACTCCGAGGCACGGGCAACGCCCTCGAAGTCACGTTGATGGCCAATCTTCTGTTCGTCACGGGCTACGCGCTGATGTGGACCAGCATGCGCCGCTTCAACGACGATCGCGTGACGCCGTTCGGCCAGTTGATCGGCGTGGCTGCGACCGCCGGCGTCTTCGTCGCACTGTTCGCGCTCTTGTGGTGGTTCGGTGCGCCGCGGCGCGCCCTCTCGGCCCTGTTCACGCTGTTCATTGCCGGCCTGACGCTGGCCGCAGCGTGGGAAACCTGGCGCGGCTACGCATACGACGGTCTCCGCAGCCGCCACATTGCCGGCGCCGCCCTCGCCTGCATCGCCGCAACGCGGTTGATCCGGCTGGCCCTGACCGGACTGCAAATGTCCGGCGCCGTTTCCACGACCACAAGCGAAGTCGTGCAGAGCTTCACGCTCTACTTCAATATCGTCTTCCTGCTGGTGGCGACCTTCGGCCTGGTCCTCATGGCCCAGGAATGGGTCGATAGCCGCCTGGCGAGAGCAAAGCTTGGCGCTTGACGCTGGAGAGAAGCCCGCCAGACTCCGGCCCTCGCACGGCTCCTTACCGCGCACCAAGTTCGCCGGAGAATGACCATGACCACGACACTCGAGAAGCTCGCCGCCGACATTCGCGCCGCCCTGAAGGCCGATCCGAGCGCCGCCGGCAAGCAGGCGATATGCTTGCTGGTCGAGAAGGTCCTGCATGACCAAGCGTTCATTGCCGCCCACCTGACTGCCGAGCAGTGCAAGCCGCGCAAGGTCCTCTATGAGGATCCGGAGTTGGGTTTCTGCATCTGCGGCCATGTCTACGAAAAGCCGGCACACGGCCAGCCGCACGACCACGGCCCGAGCTGGGCGATCTACGGCCTCGCCGTCGGCGACACGGAGATGACGGACTGGCGGATCGTGCAGAAAGGCGAGGGCACCACACCTACCTTGGTGTCACCGGCGAAATCCTACGTGATGCGGCCGGGCGACGCCCATTTCTACGACGTCGGCGTCGTCCATTCGCCCAAGCGCGACGGCCTCACCAAGCTGGTGCGCATCGAGGGCGAAAACCTGGACAACATCAAGCGCTCGAACATCAAGGCCGCCTGACGCCACGCCAACACCGGATCTAGCCTTTCTTGTGTTGTCGACTTGAGAGACGGCGCAGGCCGCAAGCCGAGCACGGTGGAGTGAGGGAGCAGGTCATGGGCGATGCCGGGCCGTTCGGCGACGACCAGCGGAAGCGACTTCTGGAGACTACCGATCGCTGACCGGTGCACCGCACCCTGAACTCGGAGATCGTGATTGCGACGCGGCTCGAAGGTGGGCGCTGAGGGCCGCTTACCCTACTCCAACACCTTGGGCCGCTTGTAGAGCGGGAAGCCGTTGAACGGCTTCGACCGGTCGTGGTCGGGAACCTCGTAGAAGGTCGACTTGCCGTAGTTGTGCAGGCCGCCGTCGACGCGCAGCGAGATGCCGGTGATGTAAGCTGCGGCATCGCTCAGCAGATAGACGATGGCGCCGGCGATCTCCGATTCGGTGCCATGGCGTTTGAGGGGAATGCGGGTCTTTACGCCTCGAAGCACGTCGTGGGCACGCTCGGGGTAGCGATCCAATCCCGACGAAGCGATGAAGCCCGGGATCACGGAATTGATGCGCACGCCCGAATGCGCCCATTCGACAGAGGCCGTGTACGTAAAGTTGGTCTGTCCGGCGCGCGCCGCGCCATTGTGGCCCATGCCGGGATTTCCAAGCTCGAAGTCGGCGCCCACATTCACGATGGCGCCACCGTTCTGCTCCATCCAGCCGAGATAGACCGCTTTCGACACCAGGAAGGTCGCCGTCATGTTGTTGGCGACAACGGCGTTCCAGCCGTTGAGCGAGATGTCCTTGAGCTGGGCCGGAAACTGTCCCCCGGCATTGTTCACGAGACCGTCGATGCGGCCGCCCCAATCGAGCACCCCGGCGATGGCCGCATTTACCTGCGCCTCGTCGCGCAGGTCGGCCGCGAAGGTGAAGGTCTCGGGATCGCCCAGCTCCCGCTTCACCTGGTCGAGCTTTTCTGGGGTGCGCCCAATCAGGGCGAGGCGCGCGCCGA
>RGPT01000352.1 GCA_010032545.1 Alphaproteobacteria bacterium | reverse complement strand
TAGCCTATTCCTGCCTAATCTGCAAACTTATCCCGAAAGAAAATATGAATAGTCGTTCAGGTATAGCAACAAGCGCACGAAGACCCGCCCCCGGCGAGGACCTCCAGACGTAGCCTATCCTGACGGTGCTTTCTTCTCCTTTTCCTGCCGGCCTGTCAATTAGTGCAAAAAGAAACCGCTACAGGAGCGGTTCGAGGGCCGCGCGGGTGGTCTTGCCCTCGACCACGGGCACGACCTCGAACTCGACCACCTCCTGCCAGTCGGCGATCCAGCGCTGGAAGGTGGTGATGTCGTCGGTCTCCATGAGTTGGAAGCAGCGGCCGAGGTCGGCGGTGACCCAGCTCGACACGAACTTCAGCCCGTCCGGCAGCGCCCGGCCCTTGTCGCGCAGCTTGCGGTAGACGGCCTTGCCGTCCTGGTTCTTCAGTTTCTCGACCACCATGAACAACATGTCGGACTCCCGTTGAGTTGGTTAGTCTACGCCAAGAGAGTCACGGGAGAACAAGATGAAGATCGCCATTGCCGGCGCCGCCGGGCGCATGGGCCAGATGCTGATCCGCCAGGTCGCCGGCACGCCGGGCTGCACGCTGGCAGGCGCGCTCGAAGGCCCGACCAGCAACGCGCTCGGTGATCGACTTCACCGTGCCCGCCGCCACCGTGGCGCATGCCGCGATCGCGGCCGACAAGGGCGTGGCGATGGTGATCGGCACCACCGGCCTCGATCCGGCGCAGACGGCGCTGATCCACGCGGCGGCGCAGAAGGTGCCGATCATGTGGGCGGCCAACATGGCGCTGGGCGTCAACATCCTGCTGGCGCTGGTCGAGAAGACCGCTTCGATGCTGGACCCCAGCTACGACATCGAGGTGCTGGAGATGCACCATCGTCACAAGATCGACGCGCCCTCAGGGACCGCCTTGGCGCTGGGCCGTGCGGCGGCAGCCGGCCGCAAGGTCAAGCTCGAGGACGTCTGGCGCAAGAGCCGCGACGGCCACACCGGGGCCAGGCCGTCCGGCGAGATCGGCTTCGCCACGCTGCGCGGCGGCGAGGAGGTGGGCGTGCACACGGTGATGTTCGCGGCCGCGGGCGAACGGCTGGAACTCGAGCATCGTTCGTTCAGCCGCGAGACCTATGCGCTGGGCGCGGTGACCGCGGCCAAGTGGCTGGAGGGCAAGAAGCCCGGCCTCTACGGCATGAAGGACGTGCTGGGGCTCTGACCCCCTCCGCCCCTGCGGGGCACCGGGCTATCGCATATGACTTTATCCCGTCGTCCTGAGCGGAGGCGCCCGCAGGGCGACGTAGTCGAAGGACCTTTTTTCCTCGGTGGATCACCACAAAAGAGGTCCTTCGACTACGCTCCGCTCCGCTCCAGGGCGGGGGTTACCCCGCCCGAGACGACGGAAATAGCCATCTCAGGGGAGACGGCGCGAAGCGGCGCTGTTTACGGCGCCTGAGCCGGAGGGGGCCTTCAATCCCACGCGTGCCTGAACTGCTGCGCTGGTACATCTCGTCCAGCACCTTCGGCGTGCCGCAGGCGGCCGGGCCGATCGCCTTCTCGCTGGTCGCGTTGAGCCTTACCGGCCACACCAGCGGCGGCGCCGCCATGATGCTCGCCATGACACTGGCCCAGGTGGGCGGCGCCATACCGATTGCCCGGCTGGGCAGAAGCCTGCCCATCGCAACGGTTCTGCGGGTGCTGGTGGTTGTCCGCACGCTGGCGCTGGCGGCGATCGCCGGGCTCGCGGCCTCCGGAGCCTCCTTCACCTGGCTCATCGTGCTGGCGGCCGTCGCGGGATCGGTCAATGGCGCGGCCCATGGCTATCTGCGCGCCGTGCTCAACCATCTGGCGCCGGCATCGCGGTTGCCGCGGACGCTGGGAATCGCGGCAACGCTCAACGAGCTCACCTTCGTGCTGGCGCCCGTGGCGGCGTCCGGCCTGGGCACGGTCTCACCGGTCTTTGCCGTCCTGGTTCTCGCCGTCGTGGGCGCCGTGCCGGCCTTGCTGATTCCCAGCACCGGCTCGGCCCACATCGCTGCCATACGCGGTCTACCGGGTTCGCTTCTCCGCCCCTCGATCCTGCTGTGGCTGATGTGTGCCGCGGGCGGAGGCGCCGCCGTTGCCGCCATAGAGATCGGCGCCGTGGCCCTTGCCTTGAACTTCGGCTACGAGCCGGCGCTCGCCATCCTGTTCACGGTGCCGCTCTGCCTTGCCTCGGTGGCGGGCGGCATATGGGTCAGCGTGCGGAACCGCATGGCCACGCAGAAGACCGTGCTCGTTCAACTCTTCATCATGACGCTGGGGTCGGCGCTCGCGGCGCTCAATCTGTCGGTCGCGACAACCGTCATCGCAACCGTCCTCATCGGATCGGTGCTCGCGCCCTTGTCGACCTACTACTCGCTCAGGCTCGACACTCTGGCGGCGGCGCAGCGACGCGCCGAGGTGTTCGCCTTGCTCCGCACCGCCAACGCCATGGGCGTCATCTTCACCAGTGCGGCATTGACCGTCGTCTCGCTGTCCATGGCGTTGATCATGGTCACCGCCCTGATGGCCATCGTTACCTTGGTCGTCGGGATTGCCTCAGTGAGACGTCCGGTCTCTCCGGCATGAAGGACGTGCTGGGGCTCTGACCCCCTCCGCCCCTGCGGGGCACCGGGCTATCGCATATGAC
>RGPT01000351.1 GCA_010032545.1 Alphaproteobacteria bacterium | reverse complement strand
ACATCCTCGAAGTTTATCGGATGTTCGCCGACGACCGCGGCTGGATCAGCCGCATCATGGAAGCGATCGGCTCGGGCCTCACGGCTGAAGCCGCCGTGCAGAAGGTCCACGACGACACGCGCGTGCGTATGCAGCAGGTCAGCGATCCGGTCTTGCGCGAACGCCTGCAGGATCTCGACGACCTCGCCAATCGCCTGCTCAATATCCTCGCCGGCGGCGGCATGCGCGTGGAATTGCCGGAGAACGCGATCCTCGTCTGCCGCTCGATCGGACCGACCGAACTCATCGACTACGACCGGCGCAAGCTGCGCGGCTTGGTGATGGAGGAGGGGTCGCCCACCATGCATGCGGTGGTGGTCGCCAAGGCCCTCGATATCCCGGTGGTCGCGCAGGTGCAGGGCGCCCTGCAGCGCATCGACGCCCTGGACGTGGTCGTGCTCGACGCCGACGCCGGCCAAATCATCATTCGTCCGTCGGACGAAGTGGTCGAACTCACCACCGCTGCGGTCGAGGCGCGCGCGCGCCGCAAAGCCGCCTACGCGGAGCGCAAGGATCTGCCGTCCGTCACCTTGGATGGCCATACGGTCGGTCTCTACCTCAACGCGGGTTTCCTGATCGACATGCAGGCGATCACCGAAACCAACGCCGCAGGCATTGGCTTGTATCGCACGGAGATGCCGTTCCTGAGCCTGCCCACGATTCCGGACGTGAAGACCCAGCAGGCGCTCTATCGCCAGGTCGTCGAGGCGGCGGGCGAGCGTCCCGTCACGTTCCGCACCCTCGATGTCGGTGGCGACAAGATTGCGGCATCGACGTTCGCGATGCAGGAAGACAATCCGGCCATGGGCTGGCGCTCGATCCGCCTCACGCTCGATCGCCCCTCGCTGTTGCGCCAGCAACGGCATCGTCAGAGCGGCGCGCAGGGGCCCAGCGAGATCAAGGTCGGCACCATGCTCGAGGTGCCGTCCCTGCTGTGGCAGCTGGACGAACTCATGCGCCACGTCGATTTCATCTCGGTCGGCTCCAACGACCTGATGCAGTTCCTGTACGCGGTCGACCGGGGCAACACCCGCGTCGCCAGCCGCTACGACACGTTGTCGCCGCCGATGTTGCGGGTCCTCGATGCCATCATCACCAAATGCGACGCGGCCGGGGTGGAGGCCTCGATCTGCGGCGAGATCGCCGGGCAGCCCCTGGAGGCCCTGGCCCTGGTGGCGCTCGGCTTCCGCAACCTGTCCATGTCGGCCTCGGGGATTGGCCCGGTCCGTGGCATGATCCGCAGCCTGCGCTTGGAAGCCGCCCGCAGTTATGTGAAGACCCTCCTCGCGGCCGAGGTTTCCACGGTGCGCGAGAACCTGCGGGCGTTTGCACGCGACCACGCCATCGCCTTGCAGTAAGCCGGCGCTGGCCTTCGCCGTGCTGGCGTTATAGAATTTTGTCAAATTTGTTAATGTCGCGAAGGGCTTAGTTAATCCTCACGCACGTTGCCGGGGTGCCGGCGGCGATCATAAGGGGCACCAACCAAGTATGTCAGGCGGTCAGCCAGAACCCGCATCGACCGAAGACGTCGCGCCGCAGGAGTCCGCGATCGGGAAAACGCGCGCCCTGTTCCGCCGTGCCTTCGGCCGTGGCGAGCATGCCGGGGCGGGCGAGGCCCGTGACGAGACCGGCGTCGGCCGGCTGCTGTGCGCGACGCGCATGCGCCTGGGCAAGGACCTGCAGCACATCGCCCAGGTCTTGCACATTCGCTACACCTACCTCGTGGCGATCGAGGACGGCCGCTATGAGGATCTGCCCGGCCAGGCCTATGCCATCGGCTTTGTGCGCGCTTACGCCGATTACCTCGATCTCGACGGCGATGAGGTGGTGCGCCGCTTCAAGGAAGAAAGCACCGGCCTGAAGCGCAAAGCCGCGCTCGATTTCCCGATCCCCACGCCTGATACCGGCATTCCCTCCGGCCTGTCGCTTCTGGGCGCGATCCTGCTCGGCATGACGGTGTACGGCATCTGGTACGCGACCTCCGGCGCCGCCCGCACTGCACCGTTGGTGCAGGAAGTCCCGGCGCGGCTGGCGCCGGCGAAGCCCACCGAAGTCGCCGCCGCCGAGCCCGCCGCGCCTGCCGGCCAAGAGGGCGGTGCGGATGACGCCGGCAGCGAAGCCCCGCAGCCGCCATCGCCGCCCATGGCAACCGATGACCCGCTCCCGCCGGTGAACACCACCGCGGACGCGCCGACCGAAAACGCAGCACTCTCCACCGATGTTCTGGAACTGCGCGCCAAGGTCGACAGCTGGATCCAGGTCCGCCGGGGCGAGACCCTGATGATCACGCGCCTGCTCAAGAAGGGCGAGATCTACAAGGTGCCGAATGAAACCGGCCTCACCCTCATGACCGGCAATGCCGGCGGCATTGAGGTGCTGGTGAACGGCGATGTCATGGCGCCCCTGGGCGATGACGGCGCCGTGGCCAGCGGGATCCCGCTGAAATCCAGCCATTTCAAGGCGGGCGGTTAGGCGTGCCGCGCTACGCCTATCTGACCTGCGAACTGAAATCACGTGATCTCGACTCCCGGCTTCTGATCGCGAGACATCTGCTGCAAAAGGGAATTTCGGTCGTTGTTGGGCAGCAATGGTCGATGGTCGAAAATATCGAAACCAGTCCTTCAGGCGTGT
>RGPT01000036.1 GCA_010032545.1 Alphaproteobacteria bacterium | reverse complement strand
GCTCACGCTCGCCCAACCCGGCGTTCTCGCCGCTTACAAGAACACTTTGGTCGCAGGTGTCGGCGCGGTGATGCTGGGACTGGACCCGACCGCTGGCAGCGTTCGATGGGAGCTGGCCATTACCTCGCCGCGCGGTACCAACGAGGTTGAGCGCCTGAATGACCTGGTCGGCCCGATGCTTCGCCAGGGGGACAATTTGTGTGCGCGCGCTTTCCAGATAGAAGACCTTCGAATAGCCGTGGCAGACCTCGCAGCATTCGGCGCGGAGGTAGGACGTGCCGGCCAGATTGCGGAATGACACCTTGTCGGTGCTGCCGCAATGGACGCAGCGCACCCGCACGTAACGCCATGCCGTGGCGCATAACGAGCAGTGAAGATGCCGATGGCCGAACTTGGTGCCGCCGGGAGAGATGAGCCCCGACACCGGCGGCGAGGCGCAGACCGGGCATTGACCGCCGTCTGCCTCGCGCGTTCCGAAATCGGCCGCATCGAGAAGCGCCGCCATGCGCGTCCAGGCAACCTGCAGTGCCGCCGCCACGAAGACCGCCTGGGCAGTCTCCCCGGCCGCAACGTTGCCGCTCAGATAGCGGTCGGCCAGCGCCTCGCGTTCGGGCGGGCTTGTCTGGCGGAGTGCCGCGCAGGCTTCGCGCGCCGACGCCGGCAGAGCGCTGTCGTCAAGGGTCTCCAGGATCCGGGAGAGCGCCACGGACCAGCTCCCGTCGCGCCTCCAGGTCGAGGGATCGAGCGGTGCCCGGTCCGTCGACCGTGCCTTGGCGATCTCAGCCGCCCCCGGCAGAGAGCCCGGCGGCAGGCCGGCGAGCGACGCGTGCTGGGCCGCCACCAGGGCCGCGATCAGGCGCAGGAAGCCTTCCAGTTCATGCCCGGGGGCGAGGGCCTCCAGGCGCGCGGCGCGGCGCGAAAAGACCGTGGCGAGATCGGGCAGGCGAACGGGATCGCTCTCGGCCGCCTCGCCCAGAATGCTTTCGCCGAAACCGCTCGCCGGGTTGCTGGGGCCGTTGCTCAGGGTTTGCCGACTTCCTGGCGGAACCACTTGCGGTGATGCTTCCAGGCCCAACCGCCGCTCACCGAGCCGCGGGTCATGGCGCTGAGCGTGCCCTTGACCCAGATGGCGGCGTAGACGTGCACGATCCAGATCAGGATGGCGCCAATGGCGCACAGGGCATGGACGACCGCCGACAGCCGCTTCTGGTCGATCGTCGTGTAGGAGGCGAAGTACGTGTCCCACAGCACGAACCCGCTGCCGAGCAGCAGCAGGATGAGGATGGACTGGCCCCAGAAGACGAGCTTCTGGCCGGCGTTGTACTTGCCGAGTTCGGGCAGGCCCTCTTCCTTGTTGTTGATCACCGATCCAAGGTTCTTCATCCAGATCGTGTCATCGCGATTCCAGAAATTGAGCGTGAAGAAGCGGATGAAGAGGCCGAGGAAGCTGACGCCCAGCACGACGCCGATCCACGGATGGACGGCGCGCGTGATCTGGCCGCCGCCGAAAAGGTAGGTAAGGAAGTACAGCGAGGGATGGAACAGGGCCATGCCGCTCAGCGCCAGCAGGATCAACGAGACCGCGGTGATCCAGTGATTGATGCGGGCAACGGCCGTGTAGCGGCTGACCGGCTTGGCATGTCCGGTCACGCCCGGTCACTCCCGGCCCTGTCAGTTCCCGAAAGCTCCGCCGCCTTCTCCTCGTCGTGCTCGGTGACTGTGTTGGGTCCCTTGGTGACGTAGTGCAGGAAGCCGAACGCTCCGGCAAAGGCGATGGCGGCCAGCGACAGCGGCTTCATCACGCCCTTCCAGATCCCGACCAGCGGACTGATGTGGGGATTGTCGGGCAGGCCGGCATAGAGCGACGGCTTGTCGCGATGCTGCAGCACGTACATGACGTGCGTGCCGCCGACGCCGTCCGGATTGTAGAGCCCGGCGTTCTGGTAGCCGCGCGACTTCAGGTCGACGATGCGCTTGCCGGCATGGGCGATCATCTCTTCCTTGGTGCCGAAGTAGATCGCCTGGGTCGGGCAGGCCTTGGCGCAGGCCGGCGCCTGCCCGACCACGACACGGTCGGAGCAGAGCGTGCACTTGTAGGCCTTGCTGGTGGTCTGCGAGATGCGCGGGATGTTGAAGGGGCAACCCTTCACGCAGTAGCCGCAGCCGATGCAGTTGTCGGAGATGAAGTCGACGATGCCGTTGGTGTACTGCACGATGGCGCCCGGCGCAGGGCATGCCTTCAGGCACCCCGGGTCGTCGCAATGCATGCAGCCATCCTTGCGGATCAGCCACTCCAGATCGTCGTCGTGCTCGTATTCCGTGAAGCGCATCACGGTCCACGACGCGGGCGTCAGATCGGTCGGGTTGTTGTAGGTGCCGTCGGTGTAGCCGATCGGCTGGTCGAGCTGGTTCCATTCCAGGCAGGCGGTCTGGCAGGCCTTGCAGCCGATGCACTTGCTGACGTCGATCAGCTTGGCGACGGCCACTGCGGCAGGCTTGCCGGCGGCCGGCGGCGGCACGCTGGAGGCGGAGCGGCGGCGGAGATCGAGGGCTTGCAAAACGGACATGTCGGCCTCCCTCTAAACCGTCGCCGGCTGCGAAGCCGGCGGGGTGGTTTTCTTAACCTCCACCAGGAACGCCTTGTACTCGGGCGTATTGGTGCTGGCGTCGCCGACCGCCGGCGTCAACGTATTGAGCGGATAGGACTTCCGGGTCATACCAACGAAGCCGTAGTGGATCGGCAACCCGATCACGTCGCACGGCTTGCCGTCGACCATGATCGGCCGGAAACGCTTCGACACCGAGGCCTTGGCCTTGATCATGCCGCGCTGGCTCGACACCTCGACCCAGTCGCCATTCTTGATGCCCTTGGCCTTGGCCAGCCGCTCGCCCATCTCGACGAACATCTCCGGCTGCAGCACGGAATTGTCGTGGACGTTCTTGGTCCAGTAGTGGAAGTGCTCGGCCAGGCGATAGGACGTCGCTACGATCGGGAACTTGTCGGGCGTGCCGAACGACTTGGCATCGGCCGCGAACACCCTCGCCACGGGGTTCGTGGTGACCTTCGGGTGCAGCGGGTTGGCTATGTAGGCGTCCATCGGCTCGTAGTGCTCGGGGAACGGGCCGTCCGGCATGGCCGTGCGGGCAAAGAGCCTGGCCGTGCCTTCCGGGTTCATGATGAAGGGACCAACCGACTTGTCGGGTGCAACCGTCGGCGCATAGTCGGGCACGTCGGCACCGACCCAGCGAGAGCCGTTCCACGTGATGTACTTCTTGCGCTCGCTCCACGCCTTGCCGGCAGGATCCGCCGAGGCGCGGTTGTAGAGGATGCGCCGGTTGGCCGGCCAAGCGTAGCCCCAGTTCGGATGGACGCCGAGCCCGCTCGGATCGCTGGAGTCGCGCCGCATCGACATGTTGCCGGCATCGGTATAGACGCCGGTATAGATCCAGCAGCCGCCCGAAGTCTTGCCGTCGTCGCGCATCACGGCGAAGCCCGGCAGCAATTGGCCCGCCTTCAGCATCACCTTGGTGGGATCGGCCGGATCGGGAAGATCCTCCAATGCGTAACCGTTGATCTCCTTGAGGAGTTCGACGGGTTCGGGATGCGCCGGCTTGGCGTAATCCCAGGTCGTATTGAGAATCGCATCGGGGAAGGCGCCGCCGTCCTTCGAGTAGAGCGCGCGCAGGCGGGTGTGCAGTTCGGCAACGATCTGGATGTCGCTGCGCGATTCACCCGGCCCTTCCACCGACTTCCAGTGCCACTGGATCACCCGGCTGGAGTTGGTGAAGGTGCCTTCGTCCTCGGCGTAGGCCGTGGTCGGTAGCTGGAACACCTCGGTCTGGATCGCCTTGGGGTCGACGTTGTTGAACTCGCCGTGGTTCTCCCAGAAGCGCCCCGTCTCGGTCTCGAGCGGATCCATGATGACGAGCCACTTCAACTTAGCCAGGCCCGCATGGACCTTGGCCTTGTTGGGCGCGGCCATCATGACGTTCAGTCCCTGGCAGAACAGGCCGTTCATCTGGCCGCCCGCCATCATGTCTACCATCTTCATCACGTCGTAGGCCGTGTCGAACTTGGGCAGGTAGTCGTACGCCCAGTCGTTCTCCTTGGTCGCCGCGTTGCCGAACAGGCTCTTCTGCTGGCTGACGAAGAACTTGCCATAGTTCTGCCAGAAGCTCGTCTGGCCGGGACGGATCGGCTTGAAGGCGCGCGACTTCATGTAGTCCGCGTAGGTCGCCTCCCGTTCGGTCGGCAGGACGAGGTAACCCGGCGTCGACGTCGTCAGCAGACCGAAGTCGGTGATGCCCTGCACGTTGGAGTGGCCGCGCAGCGCGTTCACGCCGCCGCCCGGGATGCCCATGTTGCCCAGCAGGAGCTGGATCATGGCCATGCTGCGGATGTTCTGCGCACCGGTCGTATGCTGCGTCCAGCCCAGCGCGTAGAGCGAGGTCATCGAACGCTCGCCGTTGGCCGTCGTGGCGATCAGCTCGCAGACCTTCAGGAACTTGTCCTTCGGCGTGCCGCAGATGCGCTCGACCATCTCGGGCGTGTAGCGCTCGACATGGGCCTTCAGCAGGTTGATCGCGCAGCGCGGGTTCTGCAGGGTCTCGTCGACCTTGGCCATGCCCTGCTCGTCGAACTCGTACTCCCAGGCCGAACGATCGACGTAGTTCTTCCGGGCCTCGTCATAGCCCGTGAACAGCCCATCCTCGAACTTGAAGCCTTCCTTCACGATGTAGGAGGCGTTGGTGTAGGCATTGACGTACTGCTGGTGGATCTTGCCGTTGCCCAGCAGGTAACGCATCAGGCCGGACAGGAAGGCGATGTCGGTGCCGGGCCGGATCGGCGCGTAGAGGTCGGAGACGGCGGCCGAGCGTGTGAAGCGCGGATCGACCACGATCAGCTTGGCGCCGTTGTTCGCCTTGGCTTCAGTGACCCACTTGAATCCGCACGGATGGGCCTCGGCGGCATTGCCGCCCATGATCAGCACGACATCGGCATTCTTGATGTCGTTCCACGAGTTCGTCATCGCGCCACGTCCGAATGTGGGGCCAAGACTGGCCACCGTCGGTCCGTGTCATATTCGGGCTTGGTTCTCCAAGGCCAATATCCCGGTGGACCGGATGGCCTTGTAGGTGAGGTAGCCCGCTTCGTTGCTGCAGGCGGAGCCGGCGAGGAAGCCGGTGCTTACCCAGCGGTTGACCGTGACGCCGTCGCGGTTCTTCGCAACGAAGTTCTTGTCCCGGTCTTCCTTCGCCAGCTTGGCGATGCGCTCCATCGCGAAGTCCCAGCTCACGCGCTCGAACTTGTCGGAACCCGGCTTGCGGTGCATCGGATACTGCAGGCGGTTCGGGCTGTTGGCGAAGCCGAGCGAGGCGGCGCCGCGCGGGCAGAGCGTGCCGCGATTGATCGGGTTGTCCGAGTCGCCCTCGATGTGGATGACCTTGGCCTTGGCGTCCTTCGCCCCGTCGGTCGCCGAATAGACGAGGACACCGCAGCCCACCGCGCAGTAGGGGCAGGTGTTGCGGGTCTCGGTCGCTTTTTCGAGCCGAAAAGGCCGGACGCCGGCGGCGAGGCCTTCGCCCGCCCCGATGAAACCAAGGGCGCCAACTGAAGAGGCGGCAAGCCCTGCCGCACTGACCTTCATGAATTGCCGACGCGTGACGGCCATGAGCATCTCCATCCCTATCGACGCTTATTGGGAGTGCTTGAGCACCCCGATTGATCTCGTGCGTCTCGACAAGTGAAACGCGATAGCGTCACTGAATCAACAGAAAACCGTCGCAAAAACGAAAAATCCCTAGGTTGTGAACAACCTAGGGTTTGCGCTGCAGGGCCCAGGTCTCCGCCAGCAACTGGCCCATGCGCGCCGCGACCAGCCGATTGCCGGGGCTCTCGGCCATCCCGTCGCGGGCAAAATGAATGTGGTCGGAGTAGATCGTGCCCTTCTCGTCGGCGAACACATCGCCCAGATCGAAGATCGGCAGCTTGCGCTCGCGCAGCGTCATCATGCCGGCCACGATCTTGCGGTAGAGATCGCGGTAGGAAACATCGCCCACGATGCGCTTTTCTTCCTCCGTCAGCACCTTGCCCCAGGCAGGGGACGGCTGCAGGAAATAGGCGGTCTTCACGTCGTAGTCGCGCGCCACGGCCTCGATGCCCCGGACATACTTCTGGTAGAGGCCGAGTTGTACCGCGAAGGCGCGCTCGTGATCGCGCCGGATTTCCTCGGGCATGGCGAATATGCTGTTGAGGGTCGTCTTCTTGTTCGACTTGAAGCTGTCCTTGCCCTTGGCCGCCGCCTCGATGCCACGGATCACCATGTAGGCAGCATGCGACTGCCCGAGGACGGGATTGAGGGCCAGGGATCCAGCCAGCCGCCCCATCACCCAGCCGATCGCGGCATCGCCGAAATTCTCGTCGGCGACGAACGGATTGACCTCGATGAAGTTGCTGAGCGGCCGCTCGAGCCGCTCCTGAGCGCCCGGCCAGAAGAAATAGTGTTCGTTGAAGCCGTCGAGCGTCACCACGGCGTCGACCGAGGTCGCATAAAGCGCGAACAGGATGAAGGACTGCGGTTGCTTCCAGGCGCCGTCGCCGCCGTTCAGCACCAGAAACGGCTTGCCGTTGGGGCTGACGTACTTCTTGTTCAGCTCCTCCTCGAAGTAGCGCGGCGCGGGCGGCGCGCCGTTCTGTCCGAGCTGGGAGGCGACCGAGCCGCCCGTCAGCAGGATGACGTAGCGATCGGTACGTTTGACGACGGGGAAGTCATCGCCGAACAGGCCGACGTTGTTGACCCAAGGTATGCCGCAGGGCGGGTTGGCATGATGAACGAACGCGACATACGGGTGCGGATAGAGCGTGTCGACGTAGCGGCACGACGATCCCTTGGTGGTATCGCGGACGTAGGTGTTCTGCGTCCTCTCGTAGAGTTGGGCAGCGGGTGTGTAGCGACCGTCTTCGATATAAAGCCAGGCGATCGCGGTCACTTCGACCACCGCCACCGCGAAGACGATGCCGATGACGACCGATATCCAACCGAAGATTCTCTGCTTCATCGCCCGCCCGTCACCCCTTTGCGCTACGGATCGCCTGCCAGACGCGATGCGGCGTCGCCGGCATCTGCATGCTGCGCACGCCGAGCGGCCACAGGGCATCCATGATCGCGTTCATGACGGTGGGTGTCGAGCCGACTGTGCCCGATTCGCCCACACCCTTGGCACCCAGCGGGTTGGTCTTGGCCGGCACGCTGTCGTCGAGTGTATTGCTGAAGGTCGGGAAGGTATCGGCTCGCGGCATGGCATAGTCCATGAACGAACCGGTGATGAGCTGGCCGGTCTCGCGGTCGTATACGTTCTCCTCGAGCAGGGCCTGGCCGATGCCCTGGGCACAACCACCGTGGATCTGGCCGAACACGATGGGACGGTGCAGCGGGCGGCCGACGTCGTCGACGGTCGTGTACCGCTTGAGTTCGACCCGGCCAGTATCGGGATCGATCTCGACCTCGCCGACATGTGCACCGTTGGGCCAGGCGCTTCCTTCCACGGAGTTCACGTTCTCGATGTAGATGCGCTTGTCGGGCTGCTTGGCCGCAAGCTCACCCAGCCCGATGCCGCGATCCGTACCGGCGATCGTGAATTTCCCGGCGGCATAGACGATGTCCGCAACACTGGCTTCGAGCGCGTCAGCTGCCAGATCGCGGCCCTTGGCCACCAGCTTCTCGCTGCCCGACAAAACCGCCGAACCGCCGATATAGGCAGAGCGCGAGCCCATCGAACCCACACCGCCAACGCGGTCGGAATCGCCCATGGCGATCTCGATCCGGGAGGCCTCGACGCCGAGCAGCTCGGAGGCGAGCTGGGTGAAGCTCGTCTGCAACCCCTGCCCCATGCCCTGGGTACCCATCCAGATCACGATCTTGCCGTCGGCCCGAACCTCGTAGTGTGCCATTTCGTTCAAGACCATGGCGCCGGTCCATTCGACGTAGGACGCAAGCCCGCGGCCATAGAGCTTGCCGCGCTTCTCGGCCTCGGCCTTGCGACCGGCGAACCCCGCCCAGTCCGCGGCCTCGAGCGTCTTGGTGAGGAACAGGTTGAAGTCGCCGGAGTCATACTTCTCTCCCATCGCCGATGTGTAGGGCATCTGCGCGGGTTTCACGAAGTTGCGACGGCGCAGCTCGGCCGGGTCCATGCCGATCTGACGCGCCGCGGTGTCGACCATGCGCTCGAGGTTGAGAAGGCACTCCGGCCGGCCGGCGCCGCGATAGGCGCCGATGGTCGCGGTGTGGCTGAGCACGCAGGTGATTCTAAGATCGACCACCGGAATGTCGTAGGTGCCGGTCGTCACTTTCGGACCAACGAACAGCGGGATGGCGATGCCGGCGGGCGACGGATAGGCGCCGACATTGGCAAAGGCTTCCATACGCAGCGCCAGAAACCTGCCGTCCTTGTCGAGTGCCAGCGATGCCTTGTGGAGCTGGTCCCGGCCGGCGGTCGCAGCGGCAAATTCTTCGCCGCGCTCGGCGCGCCACTTCACGGGACGCTTCAGCACCTTAGCCGCCCAAACCGCCACCGACTCGTCGGGCTGGATGCCGACCCTCATGCCGAATCCACCGCCGATATCGCGCACCAGGACGCGCACCTTGTCCTTGGGCATCTTGAGGATGGCGTCGGCCAAGGTGTCGCGCGTGACCGAGGGGTTCTGACTGCCGATATGAACGACGAGGCGGTCGCCGTCCCATTCGGCCATGACCGCGCGCGGCTCCATGGCATTCACGATCAGCCGCTGATGTGTGATATCGAGCGACACGACATGGGCCGCCTGCTGGAAGGCCAAATCCGATTTTGCCGCATCACCGAAGCGATTGAAGCCCACGGCATTGCCGGGAGCGCCTTTCCAGACCTGAGGGGCACCGGACTTCAGGGCGTCCTCGATCTCGGTGACCGACGGCAGCTGTTCGTACTCGACCTCGACCAGCTCGGCGGCATCCTGGGCCTGGGCCCGGCTCTCCGCCACGACCGCAACGACGGCCTCGCCGACATAGCGCACTGCCTCATGGGCCAGTGGCCGGCGCGGCGTCAGATTCGGCTTGACGCCGTCGGCATTGGGAAACATCGCCGGAAAAGCGAGATAACCACAGCCTTCCTTGGCCATGTCGTCCCAGGTAAAGACCGCGACCACACCGGGGGCTTTGGTCGCCTCTGCGGTGTCGATCTTCACGATACGCGCATGGGCATGCGGCGAACGCACCAGCACGACATGAGCCTGGTTGGGACGGGCGAGGTTGTCGGTGAAGCCACCGGTGCCGGTCAAAAGCCGATCGTCTTCTACACGCTTGATGTACTGAGCTTTTCCGAACGTCGCCATACGCTACTCCCGCCGCCATCATCTACCCTTGGAGGGGCGGACTATAGCGGCGAGACGGCGCCCGACAAGTCAGTGAAAGTCCCGATTCTGTTGCTATTTTGCCGCTGCGGCGCCGGTCATGGCGACCTCGGAGTCCTGATTGCTCATCACCCCCGACACGCCAATGGCGCCGATAATCTTGCCATCGACGACGATCGGCACGCCTCCCTCCAGCGGAGTGATGCCGGGCTGACCAAGAATGCGCAGATCGACGACGCCCTGGGCAGTGCCGTCCTGCAGCGCCTTGTTCGGCCGCTTGAGGTTGTTGGCAGTCACAGCCTTGCCGATCGCGCTGTCGACGCTGGCGTGCTGCGTGTTGTCCTTCTTCGAGAAGGCAGCGAGCTTGCCCGAGCTGTCGACAACGGCAATGGCCACCGGCCAGTTGTTCTTCTTCGCTTCGACCTCGGCGCCGGCCAGCGCCTTCCTCGCGGCATCCATCGACATGCCCAGGCCATATGGCAGCGGCGCGGACAGGCGCGGCTGCGGTCACATTGTGGTGACGGTCAGTGCCGCAGACTGGGCATCTCCGGCAACGGCACGATGCGGATGCCGGCGGCCTCAAGGCCCTTGCGTACTGCCGTCGACACCGCAACCGCGGTCGGGCCGTCGCCATGGACGCAGATCGAGTCGACCTGGCAGGGAATGCGCTTGCCCGAGGTCGAGTAGATCGCCTGCTCGTCAACCATGCGACGCACATGGGCCACGGCCTGGGCGGGATCCTTGATCATCGAATTGGCCTCCTTGCGCGGCGTCAGGAACCCGGCATCGGTGTAGGTCCGGTCGGCGAAGACCTCCTCCGCCACCCGCAGCCCGTGCTTGCGGCCCGCCTTGCCCTGCTCGGTGTTGGCCTGTGCGAGAAGGATCATGTCGCGGTCGACGGCCTTGGTCGCCCGCGCGATGGCCTCCGACATTTCGGCGCTCTCGGCCGACATATTGGCCATCATGCCGTGCACTTTCATGTGGGTGACCTTGGCGCCGTGCAGGGCCGCGATCGCCTGCAACGCCCCGATCTGGTAGGCAATGTTTGCCTCGATCTCCTTGATCGTGAGGTTGATCACTCTGCGGCCGAAGCCCTGAAGGTCGGCGAAGCCCGGATGGGCGCCGATGCTGACGCCATTCTTCTGGCAGAGCTTGACCGTATCGATCATCACCACAGGGTCGCTGGCATGAAACCCGCAGGCCACGTTGGCCGAGGCGACGATTTTCAGCACTTCGCCGTCATTGCCCATTACCCACGGCCCGAAGCTTTCACCGAGGTCGGAGTTGATGTTGACGAAACCGGCGTTGGTGTTGGCCATGGGAGACTCCCTGAATCGAAGGCGCTATCCTAGCAGATGTGAGCGTTCGGTACCTATCCTGCGGCGACACCGCCTTTACCGTCGAATTCGGCAATGAAATTTCACCCGAGATCAACGGCCGGGTGATGGCATTGCATGCCGCCATCGGCCACGCCAGGAAGGCGGGCGACCTCGCCGGCGTCGTCGAGACAGTGCCCACCATGCGCTCGCTGATGGTGACCTACGATCCTCTGGCCACCTCCCGCGCCGACTTGCAGCCCCGGATAGACCTGCTGATCGCACGCGGCTTGACGAGCGGCATGGCGAGCCGCCGCGTCACCCTGCCGTGCTGCTACGACGATCCCGAGTTCGCACCCGACCTGGCCGAGGTCGCCAAACGCACTGGCAAGACCACGGAACAGGTGATTGCGGCCCACCTCGCCTCGCCGTTCAAGGTCTATGTGCTGGGCTTCATGCCGGGGCTGGCCTACGTCGCCGGCCTCGAGCAGAGCCTCTATCTGCCGCGGCGCGCGCAGCCGCGCGTGCGGGTACCGCGCTCGTCGGTTGCCATCGCCATGGACATGACCACGATCTATCCGTTCGAGAGTCCCGGCGGCTGGCATCTGATCGGCCGCACGCCGCTCTGGATGTTCGACAAGCGGCACGAGCAGCCGGTGTTTCTCTCGCCCGGCGACTCGCTGTCGTTCCAGAGGATCGACCGCAAGACCTACGATCGCATCGCCCGCGACGTCGAATCAGGTTCCTTCGACTGGACGAAGCTGGTGAAGAAATGACCGCCGCGTTGAAGGTCGTGCGGGCCGGCCTGTTCGACACGCTGCAGGACCTCGGGCGCATGGGCTTCATGGCGCTGGGCATGCCGACGGCGGGCGCCATGGACCGGGTGGCACTGACGCTCGCCAATGCACTCGCCGGCAATCCGGCCAACACCGCCGGCCTCGAGATCGGCGTCATGGGGCCGGACCTGCTGGTCGAAGCCGACAGCGTGCGCGTGGCGCTGGTCGGGCCGCTCTCACCGACCCTGATCGACGGCCCCGATGCGCCACCCAAGCCAATCGAGTCCGACCGCAGCCATCTGCTGAAGCGCGGCCAGACTTTGAAGCTCGGCATGGTCGAGGGGTCCAGCACCGCATATCTTTCTGTCTCCGGTGGCTTCGCGTTGGCCCCCTTCATGGGCAGTCTCTCGACCTATCCGCGGGCCGGCGTCGGCGGCTTCGATGGCCGCAAGCTGGCCGCTGGCGATGCCCTGCCCCTTGCGCGCGACCACGCAGCGCCCGGCGACGACCGCAAGCTCGCCGCTGCCTTCGACTATGGCGCCGGGCCGGTCCGCGTTGTCTGGGGCCCGCAGGAAGATCATTTCTCGGCCAAAGGTCGACGTACTTTCGTGGAGTCCGACTATCGCGTCTCCAGGGAGGCCGATCGCATGGGCATCCGCTTCGAGGGCCCGACCATCGAGCACGCCGTGAGCGTCGCCAAGGGCGGCGCCGACATAATTTCGGACGGCATCGCGCCCGGAGCGATCCAGGTCCCGGGCGCCGGCCTGCCAATCGTGCTGATGGCCGACCGCCAGACCGTCGGTGGCTATCCGAAGATCGCCACCGTGGCCTCGGTCGATCTGCCGCGACTCGGACGTCTGCTGCCGGGTCAGACGGTGCGCTTCCACGCGGTCTCCGTGGCGGAGGCCGAAGAACTGCGCCGAGATCAGGAGGTCCGGTTGCAACGTGCCATCGCGGGCTTCGTTGTCGCGCGCCCGCCAGGCGGTATCGACCTGGCGCGGCTATACGAAGAGAACCTGATAGACGGTATCGTTTACGAATAAGAACCACGAGGAAGCGCCGTTATGAGCTGGCAACCGGAAATGGACGAGCTGCGTCGCCGCCAGGAAATGACGCGGCGTATGGGAGGTGCGGACAAGGTCAAGCGCCAGCACGATGGCGGGCGACTGACTGTACGCGAGCGCATCGACCGGCTGCTCGACAAGGATTCCTTCCGCGAGCTTGGCAGCATCGCCGGCAAGGCCGAATACGACGGCCGCAACGACCTGGTCGACCTGACACCGGCCAATGCCGTGATGGGCCGTGGCAAGATCGACGGCCGGCCGGTGGCTGTCACCGGCGACGACTTCACGGTGCGCGGCGGCTCCGCCGACGCCACGATCAAGGAAAAGTCCAACTACATCGAACGCTATGCCAACCAGTACCGCGTACCGGTTGTCCGCTTGATCGAAGGGTCGGGCGGTGGCGGATCCGTGAAGACGATCGAGACGACCGGCCGCGCCAACGTGCCGGGCGTCAGCGGATGGGAGTGGGTGGTGCAGAACATGGGCGCCGTGCCGACCGTGGGGCTGGGCCTGGGTTCTGTCGCGGGCCTCGGCGCCGCGCGGCTTGCCGCCACGCACTACTCGGTGATGGTGAAGGAAATCTCGGCGATGTTCGTCGCCGGCCCGCCGGTGGTGAACCGCCTCAGCCCCAAGCAGTACGACAAGCAGGAGCTCGGCGGCTGGGAGATCCAGCTGCGCGCCGGCGCCATCGACGAGGCGGTCGACAGCGAAGAAGAAGCCTTCGCCGCGGCGCGCCGCTTCCTGTCCTACCTGCCCTCGTCGGTCCATGACGTGCCGCCGCGCGGCCCCCGGACAGACGATCCGGCGCGGCGGGAAGAGTCGCTGTTCGACGCCATCCCGCGCGACATCCGCAAGGTCTATCGCATCCGCCCGATCGTCGAGAAGGTGGTCGACCAGGGCAGCTTCTTCGAAATGGGCAGGCTCTACGGCCGCTCGGTCGTCACCGGCTTCGCCCGTATCGACGGCTGGCCTGTGGCGGTGATGGCAAGCGATCCGATGTTCTACGGCGGCGGCTGGACGGCCGACGCCTGCCAGAAGGTGGCGCGCTTCCTCGACATGGCAGAGACCTTCCATCTGCCGGTGGTCTACTTCTGCGACTGTCCCGGCTTCCTGATCGGGCTCGAGGCCGAGAAGAGCGGCGTCATCCGCCAGGGCGTGCGCGCCATGTCGGCAATGTTCCAGACGACCGTGCCGTGGTGCACCTTCATCATCCGCAACGCCTTCGGCGTGGCGGGCGCCGCGCACCAGAACGGCGCCCGGGTCAACTGGCGCTACGCCTGGCCGTCCGGTCGCTGGGGCTCGCTGCCGCTTGAAGGTGGTATCGAGGCCGCCTACCGCGCCGACATCGACGCCGCAGACGACCCCCAGGCCAAGATGGCAGAGATCGAGGATCGGCTGAACAAGCTGCGGTCTCCGTTCCGCAGCGCCGAGACCTTCTGGATCGAGGAGATCGTCGATCCGCGCGACACCCGCAAGATCCTGTGCGAGTTCGTCGAGGCGGCCGCGCCGGTCCGCGGCTCCGGCCGCAGCAGCCTGTGGATGCGGCCGTAGAAATCGCCGTTTGCGGTTTGTCGTGCTAGTCGCGCCAGCTATAGCCACTGAGCTTCGGCAGCAGGCCGCAGGACGGCTCGAACGGCGGATTGCTGAGATAGTCCTGGTCGGAGACGACGTAGGCCTTGCCTGGCGTCCGGCTGATCGCCGCCGTCAGCGCCGGAAACGACCAGTCCTGGAAGAAAAGCTTGTTCGGCCAGGCGTACTGCGGCAGCGTTTCGGCGCGAACGATGCCGGTACGTTCGTTGACCAGTTGGCGCAAGCCGCCGAGATAGTCCGCCCATAGTCGCGTGAGCGCGACATCGGGCACCGCCGCCGCAAACGTGAGCGCGGTCACGAGTGCAAGCATACGCCGCGCCACGGGCGCCTCTCGCAAAGTGGTGAGAACCGAAGGCGGATTGCGCCGCCAGGCGACGAGCAGCCACATGCCTCCCAGCAGGACAGCGAGAAGGACTCCCGCCGCCTGGCGTGCCACGTAGTGGGACGGCGGATAGAGGATCGACGGCGGATGCACGTCGCGCCACCACGGCGACACGGCGAGTAGAAGGGCGACAACACCGAGAACGACCGTCGGCCCGCGCTTGCGCAGCCACGCGGGATTGCGCAATCCCGCCACACCGCAGATCGCGAACCCTGCCAGCGGGATGGCGAACTGCATGTTCCGCCAGAACTCGATGCTGGTCGACCGGACCTCGGAAAAATGCGGATGATCCCAATAATCGACGATCGTTGCGGTCGACACCACCGCCGCGCCAACGAAGGCGAGTGCGGCAACTGCGTAGAGCACGCGTATCGCGAAGTCGGCATCGGTCGCACGCCGCGATGCCCAGACGATCGCCGCCGCCAGCAACGGTCCGAAATAGATCATCGCCTCATACGAGCGCAGGCAAAGCGCCCCGAGGACGCACAGGATCACCACATCGCGCACGCTCCTGATGCCGGCCGTCAGCGTCACCGCCATGGTTGCCGTCACGGCCGCAAAGGTCACGTTGTACTCGCCGACGATGAAGAACGACGTCGGCAGATAGACCCCAGCCACGATCGCCACCACGACGACAAGAAGCGGAACGTCGTGCCGCACGCGCGCTAGCGCGAAGTGATAGAGGGCGGCCGGCACCGCGAACAGCGAGGCCGAGTAGGCCATCGCCAGCAGCCTGGTGTCGCGCACGCCGGCTTCCGCCAGCAGCAGCATGGGCGCCTGCGTCAGCCAGTCGACGTGAGCGCGGGCGGCGTAGAAGTCGTGAAACCACTCGCTGTCGAGCAGGTTCACCAGAAACGCCGAGCCGTCCCAGAACAGGCCACGACATTCGAACGCATTGTAGGCGGCCAGCGTCCAGAGCAGCAGGACGACGCCTCGGTAGGCGGCAAGTTGCGGGACTCGGTGCACGCCTAGTCGCGCCACGAAAATGCACCGAGCGGATACGGTCGCTCTGGCGGAAAGGGTTGCCACGCGTCAAAGCCGCGGGGCGGCGCGATGATCCCGTCGCCGCGCTTGGCGCGCAGCGCCAAGCTCTGGCTGGGCAATATCCACGCCTCGACCAGATGAAGATGGGGGTACTTGGCCAGCGACGTGCTCTCGAACTCGATGACCCCGCTCTGCAAGCGCACCGCTGTACGCACCGAGTCGAGATAGGAGATCCAGGTCCTGGTCAGATAGATGTCACTAGGCAGGCTGGACAGCATCAGCAGAAGGGCGAAGGTCACGAAACGCCGGGCAGCCAGCGGCGTACCCAGGACGACGAGGGCCGGGATCCTGGCAGCAACGCTCGACCGGTACGCCCAAATGAAGACGACGATCGTGGCGATCACCAGCCCCGCCGCCGTGCGTGCGACGTACTGCGACTTGGCCAGCGGCCGGACGAGCGTGTCGCTCAGCGCCAGCAGAGGCGACAAGGCGAGGATGACGAGAAAAATCCCCGCCCAACTGTAGGGCTTCGAATTCATCAACGACCGGGGACTTATGAGTGCCCAGACCACGACCACCAACGCCGATGCCAGCGCCATGTCGAACTGAATGTTCTGCCAGAAATTCGCAGCCGTCGTGAGGGTGTTGCTGAGATGGTCTTCCGAGAACGGCTGGATGATGGAGCCCGCCGCGATGACCATGCCGACAAGGAACATGCCGGCCGCCGCAACATGCAGCACCGTGGGAAGGACTGGTCGCGCCGGGGCCCGCCGAACCACCCAGAAGATCATCGCCGCCAGCAGCGGACCGAGATAGATCATCACCTCATAGGTCCGCATCGACAGGAAGGCGAGCGCCGCCAGCATCAGGCTGTCGAACAACTCGAGCCGCCGGGCCGTCGCCAGCCGGACCGCGGCCAGGATCGAGAGCGCATACGCGGTATTGTATTCACCGACGATGAAGAACGACGTCGTCATGAACACCAAGGCGATCGCCGCGACGACAGCCGCCAGCAGCACCGCGTCGTCCTTTACGCGCATCAGCGCGAGCGAATAGAGAGCGGTCGGAACGGCAAACAGGCCCAGCGACAGCAGCCGTGCCAGGAGATGCAGGTCGGTGACGCCCAGGAACAGCGCCGTCATGATCGGAACCTGACCGATGACCATGGCGTAGAGGCGCGGCGCGTAGAAGTCGAAGAACCACTCGCGGCGCGCGATCTGGACGAGGAATGCGAAGCCGTCGACGAAAAGCCCCCGGCTCTCCCAGCTGTGCCAGAGCGCCAGTCCCCAAAGCAGACCGATCGTTGTTCGGTAGACGATTGTCGTTGTTGGCATGGGCAGGCGTGCGGGCTCTACCCGACCGTCGGGGCGGACGCAAGCGGTCCCGGCTTGCAGCGTCGGAGGGGCACTGTTAGCAAGGCGCCGCAAGCGAGGATCGACGATGCTGAGTTGGGAAAAAATCGACGCAATCCCGGGCTGGTTCATGTTCCAGTCGTATTGCGTCTGGCGAGCCCTGCTCGATCAGCAGTCCCGGGCGACCGGGGACCTGTTCGAGATAGGTGTATGGCGTGGCCGGTCGGCTTCGGTGCTGGCGTCCTATCGCAAGGGCGACGAGAAGCTCTACCTCTGCGACCTCCGGCTGGACGAACCGGCGGTCCATCGGGCCATCAAGTCGGTCGGCGTCGAGCCGGCCAACATCGTGCCCCTGTCCGGCCCCTCGGCCGATCTGGCGGCCAAGCTCGACCTCAAGGCCATGCACCACACCGTGCGCTGGCTCCATATCGACGGCGAGCATACCGGTACCGCGGTCTATCGCGAACTCGAGCTCGCCAACCGTATCGTCACCCCCGAGGGCATCGTGGTGATCGACGACTTCTTCTCGCCGCGCTATCCCGCCAACACCACCGAGGTGATCCGCTACCTCGAAAAGAACCCCTATCATTTCCGTCTGCTCGCCGTGGGCTTCAACAAGGGCTATCTCTGCCGGCCCGAAAGCCTGCCACGCTACATGGACTTCATGGCGTCGGGCATGTCGCGGGCACTCGGCGCCTACGGCGCCAAGACGACGATCTTCAAGACGACCGGCCCCTGGGACGCGGACGCCGTCGGCATCACCGACTATGTCGAGGATGCCGGCCCTGTCGCCGGGCCCGACAACGAGCCGCAGCGGTGGCACATGATGCGCACGCGCCATGTCTGGGGCCCCTGGCGTCATCTTCAAAACGGCTGGCGCATGCTGCGGGGCAATTAGGCTCAGGCCGGCTTCGCGATCTTCATCTGCTCGTCGAGGTCGTCGGCGATGAAGTGGCGCACGACTTCGTCGAGATCCTTGTCGGTTTCGAAGCCGAGCGTGCGCGAACGCTTCGAATCGATGCCCTGGGGCCAGCCGTCGCAGATCCGTTGGATCGCCGGATCGTGCTGCCAGAGCACCTTGCCGACCTTGCGATTGCCGGCATGACGGCCCACCGCGGCTTCCAGCTCCTTGGCCGTTACATTGATGCCGTTCAGCAACAGGGTTCGACCTGGCCCGAAGGCGTCCGCCGGCAGATCGTGCAGACGCATGAAGGCATCGACGGTCTTGCGCGGACTGAGCACGACCATGATGGTCCCCGGCGCTACCGGGCAGACGACGTCCACGCCCGTTAGCGGCTCGCGCACGACCGAGCTGGCCCAGGTCGAAGCCGCCTTGTTGGGCAGACCCGTGCGGACGCAGATCGTCGGCAACCGCACCGCGGTGCCGCGCAAGAAGCCTTTGCGGGTGTAGTCGCGCACGAGGAATTCGCCGATCGACTTCTGCGCGCCATATGAGGTCTGGGGCGTGAGTGGCGTATCGTCGGTCACGGCCGGCGGCAGGTCGCCGCCGAACGCCGCCAGCGAGCTTGTGAAGACCACTCGCGGACTGGTGCCGAGCGCCCGGCAGGCTTCGAGAACATTGCGCGTACCGTCGAGATTGACCCGGTAGCCCAGATCGAAATCGGCCTCTGCGCCCGCGCTCACGACGGCAGCGAAATGGAACACCGTGGCGGCGCCCTGCACGATCGACTGCACAGTGGCGAAATTGGCGATATCGCCGGCCAGTGTCTTGATCCTGGGATCATCCAGCCCCGGCCCCGCGGCCTTGGCGACGTCGAACAGCAAAAGTTCGCTCACGCGCTCGGGCGCGCCGGTCGGCCCCGCGATCGCGCCCTGCTGCAGGATGCGCCGCGCCAGCTTCTTGCCGAGAAAGCCCGCGCCGCCGGTGATCACCACCTTCATGCCGTCTCCATCCTGTTTCATTCGTGACCGGGAAAGTGTGCACAGATCGTCTCTCACAGTCTATGCTGCCGGCGATGGCCGGAACGACCGAAATCATCATCTTCAAGGATGCCCTGATCGTTCTGGGGACGGCCGCCATCGTGGCGCCGGTGTTCCACCGGCTGAAGCTCAGTCCGATCCTCGGCTTTTTTGCGGTCGGCGCCACCCTCGGTCCCCATGGCCTCGGGGCGCTCGCCGATCATTCCCGCGCCATCGACTGGATTACCGTGACCGGCGAGAAGCAGATCGCCTTCATCGCCGATTTCGGTATCGTCTTTCTCCTCTTCTTCATCGGCCTCGAACTCTCGATGCGCCGTTTGCTCACCATGCGTCGCCTGGTCTTCGGGTTGGGCGGGCTGCAGGCGTTCCTGTCGGCGCTCGCGATTTCACTCGGCGCGCTGTGGCTCGGCCAGCCGGCGGCTGCAGCCCTTATCATCGGCTCGTGCCTGGCGCTTTCCTCGACGGCAATCGTGATGGAACTGCTCTCCGCACAGCGCCGGATGATGTCGACCACCGGCCGCGCCAGCTTCGCCATCCTGCTCGCCCAGGATCTCGCAGTGGTGCCACTGCTGTTCCTGATCAGCGCCCTGGGCAGTCACTCGGAAGGTTCGGTGCTGCAGGGTGTCGCCATCGCGCTGGTCGAGGCCGTCATCGCCGTCGGCGTGATCACCGTCGTCGGCCGCCTCGTCCTGAAGCCCCTGTTCCGGCTTGCCGCCGGCACCGACAATCCCGAATTCTTCATGGCCGCTATCCTGCTGATCGCAGTCGGCTCCGGCGTCATTGCCGCCTATGCCGGGTTGTCGATGGCTCTGGGCGCCTTCATCGCCGGCCTCCTGCTCTCCAAGACCGAGTACCGGCGAGCGGTCGAGGCCATGAGCGACCCCTTCCGCGGCCTCCTGCTCGGCGTTTTCTTCTTCTCGGTCGGCATGCACATCGACCTCGGCTTCATCTGGCGCGAACCTCTGCTGGTTATTGCCGCGTTTGCCACCTTGATCGTCGGCAAGACGCTGCTGCTCGCCCCGCTCTGTCGTCTGTTCGGCATTCCTTGGGGGGCCAGTGTCGAGACCAGCCTGCTGTTGGCGCCAGGCGGCGAGTTCGCCTTCATCGGCATCGGCCTCGCCACCCAACTCAAGTTGATCGAAGGCGGCGTCGCCGCGGGCCTGCTCGCGGTGGTGTCGCTGACGATGGTCAGCCTGCCGGTCATGGCGTTGCTGGCGCGAAAGGCCGCGAGGCGACTGGAAGCCGCCGCGCCAACCGACGCAGTCTCCACCTTGCTGCCGCCCGCCGATCACACCAGGCGTGTCATTGTCGTGGGCCATGGCCGCGTCGGCCAACTGGTCTGCGACATGCTCGACAGGCACGACATCGCCTATCTCGCCACCGATCGGGACGCGGCCGTCGTCGCGCGCTGGCGCAAGCTCGGCCGTCCCATCTACTACGGCGATGCCGGAAATCCGCTCTACCTGCGCCGCTGCGGTCTCGACGAGGCAACGGGCGTCATCGTCACCATCGACACCGCCGTGGTCGACGACGTGGTGCGGGCGGTGCGGACGTACAGGCCGGACGTGATGATCGTAGCCCGCGCCCACGATGCCAGGCACGCCCGCCATCTCTACACACTTGGCGTCACTGACACCGTGCCGGAAACCATCGAAGCAAGCCTTCAGCTCGCGGAGACCGCGCTGGTCGGGCTGGGCGTCCCGATGGGCCTGGTGATTGAATCGATCCACGAACGTCGCGAGCTGGTACGCCACGAGCTTCAGGCGGCGGCCGGCAGTGCCGCGGCGCTCACCGAACAGATCCGCCACACGCGCCAATCGGCGCGGCGCGACACCAAGCCCGCACCATGAGGACGATGTGAAAGTCGTAAGCTGGAACCTGCTGCGGCTCACCGGCGCCGCCGTCGAAGACGTGGCGGCGCTTGTCGAGCGCGAGCGGCCCGAGCTTCTCCTCATGCAGGAAGCGACCGAACACATCGACGCGCTGCCGGCGCTGGTCGGTGGCCATTTCCACCGTCTGCCCTGGCCCGGCAAGATCCACGGCCTCGCCGCCTGGAGCCGCCACACCATCGCCTCGCCGCGTCCGCTCGCGCTGCCGGCATCGAAGCTGCCCGGAAAGTTGCCGCGCCGCCGGGCACAAATTCTGGGGGTCAACGGCATCACCTTCGCCAACGTCCATCTCTCGCATGGCCAGCTTCTGAACCGCCGCCAACTCGCCCGCATTGCAGCAAAGCTGCGCGGCAAGCCCTCGGCCATCGTGGGCGACTACAATGCCGTCGGGCCGATCCTCGTTCCCGGCTTCTTCGATGTCGGCCCCCTGGAAACGACGCACTTCGCAAGCAGCGTCGTGCCGTTCCGCCTCGATCGTTGCCTGGTCCACGGGCTGCGCTGCAGCGCGACCGACACGCTTGCTTCAGGCCCGTCCGATCACCGGCCGATCGTCGTCCACCTTCACGTCACCGAAGGCGCCGGCAAACGCGACCCGCTGCGCGCGACCCGCCGGCGCATAGCCAGGATCCGCGCGGCGCTCGGTTGATCCGGACTAGAGGTAGGGTTGCAGCAGCCGCGCCGCGCTGTTGCGCAGGCGGATCAGCAATGAATCGGAATCGAGCTCGGCCACCGTCAGACGCCGGCAGGCGCGCGTGGCGACCGCGATCTCGTGGGCGAAACCGGTGTCGTGCAGTTCGACGTTGAGCTCGAAGTTCAGACGGAAGCTGCGCGTGTCCCAGTTTGCGCTGCCGACCAACGACCAACTGTCGTCGATGGTCATCAGCTTCGAGTGTTCGAACGGCGGCGGCAGCAGCCAGACGCGGCAGCCGGCTTCGATCAGTGGCCGGAGCGGGATACGCCGCGCCCAGTCGAGCACCGCGTGATTGCCGTGCTCGGGAATGATCAGGTCGACCTCAATCCCGCGCATGGCGGCCAGCGCCAGCGCCATCGTCAGCTGCTCGGGCGGCAGGAAGTACGGCGTGACGATGCGAACCGACTTGCGCGCACAGGATATCGCATGGAGGGCTACGAACTCGATGCGCTCGTTGTCCTCGTCGGGCCCGGAGGTCACCACCCGGGCCGCCACGACGCCCGCCCTGTCGATCTCAGGGAACCACGGCTCGTCGGGCAGATGCTCGCCGGTGGTGAACAGCCAGTCGTCGACGAAGGCATCCGTGAGCTGTTCGACGACCGGACCCTCGAAGCGGAAATGGGTGTCGCGCACCGCATGCGCCGAATGGGCGTCCTGCAGGTTTTCGGCGCCGATGTTGATGCCGCCGGTGAAGCCGACACGACCGTCGATCACCAGCACCTTGCGGTGGTTGCGCAGGTTTACGAACGGCATGCGCCACGGCAGGTAGGAATGAAGGAAGCGCGCGACCGGCACACCGGCGTTGCTCAGGCGCTGGTAGGTCCCCGACCGAAAGTAGCCACCACCGACGCCGTCGATCAGTACCCTCACCTGCACGCCGCGGTGATGGGCGGCGATCAGTGCATCGTGGAACGACCCGCCCGCGGCATCGGCCCGGAAGATATAGCTTTCGAGGCCGATGCTCTTCTGGGCGCGGCCAATCTCCTCCAGCATGCGGGGGTAGGCCTGATCGCCGTTGCGCAGCATCTCGACGCTGTTGCCCTGCTCTCGCGGCAGTCCGGTCAGCCGGCCGACGGCGAATTCCAGTGACGCCAGCGGATCGTCGGGGGCCATGTCGGCCGACGCCGCCTCGGCGATGGCGGGTTTGGAGCGCGCACGCAGCAGCCGCTTGGCGCGACGCTTGACCCGGTTGATGCCCATAATCGCGTACAGCAGGCCGCCGAGGAATGGCGACAGCCAGGCGATGCCGATCCACGAGACGGCGGCGCCGACGTTGCGCTTGTTGAGCAGGACATGAACGGTCACCGCCCCGGCGATGACCAAATGCAGGATCGCAGCGGCTTCGCCGATCAGCCAGAGCAGTTCACCCGTCAGGGTCACGCGATCAGGCGACCGCTTTGATCGTCTTCGCCGTGATGTCGATGATCTCGTCGATCTGCGCCTTCTCGATCACCAGCGGCGGCGACATGGCGATGGCATCGCCCGACTGGCGCACCATCAGGCCGAGATCGAACGCCTTGGTGAAGGCCGCGTAGCCGCGCGTGCCGACCGGACCGCTCGGCGCCAGGTCTATGCCGGCGGCAAGGCCGAGGTTGCGGATGTCGGTGACGTTCGGCAGCCCCTTCAGCGAATGCACGCCTTCTTCCCAGTACGGCGAGAGTTCGGCCGAGCGCTCGAACAGATTCTCGTCGCGATAGATGTCGAGCACCGCGGAGGCCGCGGCACAAGCCAGTGGATGAGCCGAATAGGTGTAGCCGTGGAACAGGTCGATGGCGCTCTCCGGCCCGTTCATCAGGCCGTCGAACACGTGCTTGCGCACGAACACGCCACCCATCGGCACCGTGGCGTTCGAGATGCCCTTGGCCACCGTCATCAGGTCGGGAATGACGCCGAACTTCTCGGCGGCGAAGCTGGCACCCAGGCGGCCGAAGCCGGTGATGACCTCGTCGAAGATCAGCAGGATGCCATGCTTGTCGCAGATCTGGCGCAGCCGCTGGAGGTAGCCCTTGGGCGGCGGCAGGTAGCCGGTCGAGCCGGCGCAGGGCTCGACGATAACGGCGGCGATGTTGGAGGCATCGTGCAGACCGACGATTCCTTCCAGCGCGTCGGCGAGCTCGGCGCCGCGCTCGGGCTGGCCCTTCGAGAACGCATTCTGCGGCAGGTGCGTGTGCGGCATGTGGTCGACGCCCGGCAGCATGGCGCCGAACCATTTGCGGTTGTTGACCATGCCGCCGACCGAGATACCGCCGAAGCCGACGCCGTGATAGCCGCGCTCGCGCCCGACGAAGCGGGTGCGGGTGCCCTGGCCGTTGGCCCGGTGAAAGGCGAGCGCGATCTTGAGCGCGCTGTCGACGGCCTCGGAGCCGGAGTTGCAATAGAAGGCGTGATTGAGGTCTCCCGGCAGCATCGCGGCATGGCGCGCCGCCAGTTCGAAGGCCTTGGGATGGCCCATCTGGAACGATGGCGCGTAGTCCATCTCATCGAGCTGCTTGGCGATCGCAGCCTTGATCTCCTCGCGGCCATGGCCGGCGTTGACACACCACAGGCCCGCCGTTCCGTCGATGATCTTGCGGCCCTCCGGCGTCCAGTAGTGAACACCCTTGGCCTTGGCCAGCATCCGTGGATTCTTCTTGAACTGCCGGTTCGCCGTGAACGGCATGAAGAAGGCTTCGAGATTGTTGGCGACGGGCTTGGCATTGGGAGGGGTCATCGCTGGATTCCTTGGCAGGCCGGAGAAATGTGGGCGTAAGCTATCACTTGTTCACGTCGACGACCACGCGGCCACGTACTTCTCCTTTGAGGATTTTTGGGGCCAGGGTCGTCAGGTCGGAAAGCCCTGCGTCGCTTACCGTGCTGTCGAGCTTGTCCAGCGGCAGGTCGGCCCCGAGCCGCTGCCAGGCGGCCTCCCGCGGCGCTTTCGGCAGCATCACCGAATCGATGCCGTAGACACTGATGTTGCGCAGGATGAACGGCAGGATCGAGCCGGGGAACGACGCCCCGGCCGCCAGGCCGCATACCGCCGCCGCACCGTTGTACTTCACCTGGGCAAGCGCCTTGGCGAACATCACGCCGGAGACCGTGTCGACAAGACCGGCGAAGCGCTCCGACAAAAGTGGCCGATCCGGCGCCTCGACGATCTCCTTGCGATCCATGATCGTCTTGGCACCGAGCGCGGTGAGATAGGCGCCCTCCTGCGGCCGGCCCGTGGCGGCCACGACCGCGTAGCCGAGCTTGGCCAGGATGGCGACGGCGACCGAGCCGACGCCGCCCGCGGCACCTGTCACAAGGATCTCGCCTGCGGCAGGTTTGATACCGTGCTTCTCCAGCGCCATGACGCAGAGCATGGAAGTGTAGCCGGCCGTGCCGATCGCCATCGCGCGCTTGGTCGAGATCGAGGCCGGCAGCTTGACCAGCCAGTCGCCCTTGACCCGCGCCTTGGTGGCATAACCGCCCCAGTGCAGCTCGCCCACGCGCCAGCCGTTGAGCACCACCTTGTCGCCGGGCTTGAAGGCAGGATTGTCCGACGCCTCGACGGTGCCGGCGAAATCGATGCCGCCGACATGCGGCCAGCTCTTCACCAGTCCGCCGCCCGAGGTGAGCACGAGCCCGTCCTTGTAGTTGAGCGTCGAGAACTCGATCGCCACGGTGACGTCGCCGGCCGGCAGCCTGTCATCGGGCAGGGTCTCGAGGACGCCGCTCACCTTGCGGTCGGAGCCTTGGGTCAGGACGAGGGCGCGGAACGACATGGGCGTTTCTCCGGTTGGTTGGCGGTGTTCTATCAAGGTCGCCCGGCCCCAGCGACAGCAGACTCGTGGCCCGTTTCGCGCGGCCTGGAGGCGGCCGCCAGATCGCGACCGCACTGCGTCTTCCCTGCTGGCCGGGGCGTCATCGGGAGACGTCGGTCCGCAGTACGGATTTCGTCGACTTAGGGCAGGCCCCCGCCAGCGGGAAGGCGTAATCTCGGCGCCGCAGCGGCCCAAGTCCGGGAGGGATCGAACAATGGCCTATCAGTCGATCGACGTGCGCAAGTTGACGCCCAGCATCGGCGCCGAGATTTTCGGCATCGACCTCGCCAAGCCCCTGGGCAACCAGCAGTTCCAGGAAGTGCACGACGCGCTTATGGAAAATCTGGTCATCTTCTTCCGCGACCAGAAGATGACGATCGACCAGCACAAGGACTTCGGCCGCCGCTTCGGACCACTGCACACGCACCCCAACGCGCCGATCGAGTTCAAGGAGCATCCCGAGATCCTGGTGATCAAGGCCGACGAGAAGTCCAGGCACGTCGCGGGCGAGGAATGGCACACCGACGTGTCGTGCGACGTCGAGCCGCCGATGGGTTCGATCCTCTATCTCACGGAGGTGCCGCCCGATGGCGGCGGCGACACGCTGTTCGCCAACATGTACCGCGCCTACGAGACGCTCTCCGAGCCGATCAAGAAAATGCTCACGGGCCTTACCGCCCTGCACGACAGCTCCAAGGCACACTACTACCGAGCGAAAGCGACCGATCGCGACGCGATGAAGTTCCCCAACGCCGAGCATCCGATCGTGCGCACCCATCCGGTGACCGGCAAGCAGGGTCTCTACGTCAACCGCGGCTTCACGCTGCGTATCCCCCAGCTCCGCCGCAACGAAAGCGACGCGCTGCTGGAAATGCTCTACCGACACATCGAGACACCGGAGTTCCAGTGCCGCTTCAAGTGGCAGCCGAACTCGGTGGCGTTCTGGGACAATCGCTGCGCCCAGCATCATGCGATGTTCGACTATTACCCACACCGCCGTTACGGCCATCGCGTGACAGTCTGCGGCGACAGGCCATTCTATCGCGCCTGATCGCGGCGAAACGCTTGCCAAGAGGGCGCTTGCCAAAAGAAGGGCATGTCCCCAACTGTTGGGGGCCATGTCCGCCCTTCAGTTCACCCTTCTGTCTCATCGCAGTGTCATCGCCGTCGGTGGCGACGATCGCGTCGAATTCCTGCAAGGACTGATTTCAAACGACACCACCAAGGTGGCGCCGGGCAAGGCCGTGTGGGCGGCATTGCTGACGCCGCAGGGCCGCTTCCTCAACGACATGTTCGTCGTCGATGGCGGCGACGGCACCCTGCTGCTGGAAACCGAACGCGAACGCGCGCCTGCCCTTGCGAAGAAGCTCACGCTCTACAAGCTGCGCTCCAAGGTGGCGGTCGAAGATCGCAGCGCCGCGCTCGACGTTGCCGTGGTCTTCGGCGCCGGCGCGGACAAGGCGCTGCCGATCGGCGGCACGATCTCCTTCGTCGATCCCCGGCTCGCCGGCCTCGGCGTGCGCGTGCTTGCGCCGGCCGGTCAGGCCGCGGCCCTGCTCGCCGCGCGCGGCTTCGTCGAGACGCCGGTCGAAGCCTACGAGGCCCTGCGCCTCGAGGCGGGCGTGCCCGACGGCAGCCGCGACCTCAGGGTCGAGAAGGCGCTGCTGCTCGAAAGCGGCTTCGACGAGCTGAACG
>RGPT01000350.1 GCA_010032545.1 Alphaproteobacteria bacterium | reverse complement strand
ACCGCCTCGTCGTCCATGTCGAGACCCAGGGCGGGCCCGCCGCGGCCTACATCGTCGATCCGCGCAACGGCGCCCTGCTCGGCACCGTCGAATTCCCGCCCGGTGTCGCCCGCTAGCCATGTTCGATCACCTGTCGATCACCGCGACCGACCTCGACCGTGCCCAGACCTTCTACGACGCCGTGCTGGCCACCTTGGGGATTGCGCGCGTAAACCGCCGCGAGCGCTCGTTGGGCTACGGCGAGCGCCGCGGGACCGACGGCGCCCCCTGCTATCTCTCGGTCTATCTCTGCACCGACAAGCTCGTGGCAGATAACCGGCATTGGTGCTTCCGCGCGCCCGGCCGCGCCGCCGTACGCGCCTTCCACGGAGCCGCCCTGGCAAACGGCGGCATGGACGATGGCCCGCCCGGCATCCGCGAGATCTACGGTCCCGACTATTATGCAGCCTTCGTGCGCGACCCCGATGGCAACCGCATAGAAGCCGTCACGCGCCGCCCCGAGGAACAGACATGAACTTTCGCAGCGACAACGAAGTCGGCGCCCATCCCGCCATCATCGAGGCGGTGGGGCGTGCCTTCTCGAGCGGTACCGCCCCCTCCTATGGCGCCGATGAATGGACGCGGCGGGTCGAGCAGCGGCTGCGCACGCTCTTCGAGCGGCCCGATCTGGTGGCCTTTCCGGTCGCCACCGGCACCGCGGCCAACGGCCTGGCGCTCTCCTGCTGTACGCCGCCCTGGGGTTCGATCTTCTGCCAGCCCAACGCCCATATCGCGGCGGAAGAAACCAATGCGCCGGAGTTCTTCACCTCGGGCGCCAGGCTGTTTCGCATCGACGGGCCGGCCGGCAAGATCGACCCGCGCAAGCTTGCCGCGGCACTGGCCCAGCCGGTCTACGGGCCCGAGGAAATCGCCGCCATCGCCACCGCCGCGCATCGCCACGGGCTCAAGCTGCACATGGACGGCGCGCGTTTCGCCAATGCCCTCTCCTTCATCGGCTGCTCGCCGGCCGAGCTTTCATGGAAGGCGGGCGTCGACGTGCTGAGCTTCGGCGCCACCAAGAACGGCGCCATGGCGGCGGAAGCGGTTGTCTTCTTCGATGCCGATCTCGCCCGGGAATTCGAGTTCCGCCGCAAGCGCGGCGGGCACCTTTTGTCCAAGATGCGGTTCCTGTCGGCCCAGCTCGAGGCCTATCTCGCGGACGGGCTGTGGCTGGCCAACGCCCATCACGCCAACGCGATGGCGCGCCGTCTGGTCGCCGGGCTGACGCCACTGAAGGGCACGCAGCTTCTCTATCCAGTCGATGCCAACGAGATCTTCATCGTCCTGCCGGCCCACATGCACGATGCGCTGGCCGCATCGGGCGCGCAGTATCACCCGTGGCCGTCCGACCGGCCGGGCGAGCGCGCCTTCCGGCTGGTCACGGCCTTCGACACCAGTACCGCCGATGTCGATCGGTTCCTGTCCATCGCCAAGGCGGCCTGAGGTTCCATGACCCACCAGCGCACCCTCACCACCGCCCATTGGGGCGTCTACGAAGTCGAATACGACGATGCCGGCCAGGCGGTTCGTCTGCATCCCTTCTCGAAGGATCCCGATCCCTCGCCGATCGGCCTGCACATGCTGTCGGACGAGGTCGCGCGCCTGCGCGTGCGCCGGCCGGCGGTGCGCAAAAGCTGGCTGGAACACGGGCCCGGCAGCCATCCCGAGCGTCGAGGCCAGGAGCCGTTCGTCGAGGTGCCGTGGGACGAGGCGCTCGATCTCGTGGCCAAGGAACTCGCGCGCGTAAAGGCGCAGCATACCAACCGGGCGATCTTCGGCGGCTCCTACGGCTGGTCGAGCGCCGGCCGCTTCCATCACGCCCAGAGCCAGGTCCATCGATTCCTGAATGCGATCGGCGGCTACGTACGCCACCAGGACTCCTACAGCCTGGGTGCCGCGCGCGTGCTGATGCCGCACATCGTGGCGACGATGGAAGAGCTGATGTCGATGCACACCGGCTGGGACGTGCTGGCCAAGGACTGCAAGCTGTTCGTCACCTTCGGCGGCGTGCCGCGCAAGAACGCGCAGATCAACGCCGGCGGTGCCACGCTGCATCACGTCAAGGGCGGCCTCTACGCCATGCGCGAAGCCGGGGTGCGCTTCGTCAACGCGACGCCGACCGGCGAAGACCTCGACAATGGCGGCGACGTCGAATGGCTGGCAATCCGCCCCAACACAGATGCCGCGATGATCCTGGCGCTCTGCCACACGCTGTTCGTCGAGAAGCTTTATGATCGCGAGTTCCTCGACCGCTGCACCGTGGGCTTCGACAAGTTCACGCCCTATCTCAGCGGCGAGACGGACGGCCAACCGAAGGACGCGGCCTGGGCCGAGAAGATCACCGGCATTCCTGCCCACCGCATCACCGCGCTCGCGCGCGAGATGGCGGCCACGCGCACGACCGTCAGCATCGGCTGGTCGCTGCAGCGCAGCCATCACGGCGAGCAGCCGTTCTGGGCGCTGATCACGCTCGCCTGCATGCTGGGCCAGATCGGCCTGCCGGGCGGCGGCTTCGGCGTGGGCTACGGCCCGGTCAATCTCATGGGCAGCGCGCACCCGAAATATTCCGGCCCGACGCTGCCGCAGGGCACCAACGCCGTGAAGGATTTCATCCCGGTCGCGCGCTTCACCGACATGCTGCTCAATCCCGGCGGCAAGGTTTCCTACAACGGCCAGCTCCTCACCTACCCCGACATCCGCCTCGTCTATTGGGCGGGCGG
>RGPT01000349.1 GCA_010032545.1 Alphaproteobacteria bacterium | reverse complement strand
AGGTTCTGGCGGATATTGCCACCGTCGCCCGGACGGATACGGTCCTTGGCTAGTATCCAGCCCGCATGGGAGTGGCGGGCCGAGCGCAACTAAGAATGGACCTTGTCGTGGCGGAGGTTTCATAATGACTTAGCCAAGCAGGACTGCCTCTCAAGCGGTCTTACAAGTGCAGGGAGAGAATTGTGTTTTCGCATATTTTCGTCGGCGCAAATGACGTCGTCGTTTCCAAGAAATTCTATGATGCTGCCCTTGGTGCCATCGGCATCCCCGAAGGCAAAATCGATCCAAAGGGTCGAGTGTTCTATCGCACGCCTTCTGGGACTTTTGGCATCAGCAAGCCTATCGACGGTAAAGCGGCCACTCATGCCAATGGCGGCACCATGGGGTTCACATGTGACAGTCCCGAGAAAGTTAAGGCCTTTCACGACGCTGGAGTCGCCAGTGGGGGCAAAAGCATCGAGGACCCTCCGGGCTGGCGTGAAGGCGGAGCAGTCCGACTCTATCTCGCGTATCTGCGCGACCCATACGGCAACAAGATTTGCGCATTGCATCGTAGCTTGTAAGCCTATCCGCGCAGAAATTCTCTGGGCTGTCTTTACCGATCTGAAGGCTCTCGACGAATGACTTCATTGCATAGGCCTGTGACGTCCTTAGCGTCCCTCGTACTTTCGGGTTCGCTAGTCTTCACGCAGTAAATTCTCGGCGAACTTCATAATCAGTATTGCCGGATGTAGTATTCGGTAGCCACAATGTTGCTGCTTCTGATGGCTCTCGGCTCGACGATCGGGGTCGGTCTCTTCCTGGGTTCGGCCACCGCCATTGAGCTGGCCGGGCCGTCAATCCTGCTGGCCTACGCCGTATCGGGCATCGTCACCTTCATCGTGCTGCGGGCGCTCGGCGAGATCGCTGTGCACCATCCGGTCAGTGGCTCGTTTTCAGTCTACGCCACCACCTACGCCCATCCGATGATCGGCTTCCTGGTCGGCTGGGGCTACTGGACCTACTGGACGATCATCGCGATCGCCGAAGTGACGGCGGTCGGCATCTACATGCAGTTCTGGTTTCCCGGCTCACCGCAGTGGCAATGGGCACTGGCGGCGATCCTCGCGATGGGCGGCTTCAACTTGCTTGCGGCGCGGGTGTTCGGCGAGCTGGAGTTCTGGTTCTCGCTGATCAAGATCGTCACCATCCTCGCGCTGATCGCGCTCGGCACCGTGGTCATCGTCTGGGGCTTCCCCGGCGACTGGAAGCCGCTCGGGCTCGGCAACCTCGTCGATCATGGCGGCTTCTTCCCCAACGGCATCAAGGGCTGCGTGCTGGCGATGCAGATGGTGCTCTACGCCTATGTCGGAGCCGAGATGATCGGCCTGACCGCAGGCGAGGCGGAGAACCCGGAGCACACCCTGCCGCGCGCCATCAACTCGTTCGTCTGGCGCATCGCGCTGTTCTACATTGGCGCGATCTTCGTGATCCTCGCGATCTTCCCGTGGAACCGCATCGCCGTCACCGGCAGCCCGTTCGTCGAGGTATTCCAGCGGCTGGGCCTCGCCGGCGCGGCCGGCATCGTGAATTTCGTCGTCGTCACCGCCGCACTGTCGTCTTGCAACGGCGGCGTCTATGCCAGCGGCCGCATGCTGTTCTCGCTGGCCGCCGACCGCCAGGCCCCGGAGCGACTCGGCCGCATCTCGCCGCAAGGTGTGCCGCGCACCGCGATACTTTTCACGGTGCTGGTCGGCTCGCTGGGCGTCGCGATCAACTACTGGGCGCCGCAACAGGCCTTCGAGTACCTCACTGCCGCCGTGACCTTCATCGGCATCCTGATTTGGCTGACGATCCTCTACACCCACGCCTGCTTCCGCCGCCGACTGGGCGCCGAGGGCGTGGCCCAGTTAGGCTTCCGCATGGCACTATGGCCGTGGTCGAGCCTCGTCGCGGCCGTCTTCCTGGCGGGCGTCGTCGTCGTCCTGCTGGCTGGCGAGGAGACGCGGCTGTCGTCGCTGCTGGGCCTCCTGCTGATCGGGGTGATCACGCCCTGCTACCTGCTCGCCCAGCGCCGCGCCGCGGCCGGCCTGCTCGGACGCTAAGGCGCCGCTGATGTTCAGCAACAACTTTTTCTACGAGTTCGTCACGCTCTACGTCGTGCTCGACCCGTTCGCGGCGATCCCGATCTTCCTCGCCGCGACGGCAGGGCTGCCGCGGCGACGGCAGCTCGCGGTCGCCGCGACCGCGGTGGCGGTCGCGTTTGCGATCTTCCTGTTCTTCATCGTGCTGGGCGATCAACTGCTGAGCGCGCTTCACGTCCCGATGGCGTCGTTCCAACTGGCAGGGGGGCTGATCCTGCTCCTGTTCGGCCTGCAGATGACGCTGGGCAATGTGACCGAGGCCGCGCTAGCGCTGCCTGCAGAAGCCACCTTGATGCAGCGCGCCATCTTCCCCCTCGCGATGCCGTGCATCGCCGGCGCGGGCTCGATCATGACGGTGATGCTACTGACTAACAATGCCGAGCGCTCGGTCGTCGAGCAGGCTCAGACGACCGGCGTTTTGGCCGCCTGCCTCGTCTTGCTCTTCACCGTCCTGGCGCTCGCCGGCGGGCTGTCGCGCCTGTTTGGCCACGGCGGCCTCGAGATCGTGACTCGCGTGTCCGGCCTCATACTGACCAGCATCGCGGTCAACAATCTGATCGTAGCCATCAAGCTCAGCTTTAATCTCGCCTGACCGGCGCGGATCTTGGCCTACGTGACGGGGACGGTGGACCAGGA
>RGPT01000348.1 GCA_010032545.1 Alphaproteobacteria bacterium | reverse complement strand
ACGTCGCTGTCCCTCAAGGTCGCGCAGGAAGTCCGGAAATCCATTCAGTCCGGATGGGGCTACTCCCTGCCGGAGCTACGGTCGAAGAGCTGAAGGCTTACGCCGCCTTCTTGACCAGCGCCTCGATTTCGCCCAGCCGCGCCGGAATCTTTTCGGGACGCTGGCTGCCCAGCATCATCACCAGCCGGTCGACGCCCAACTCGGCATAGGCGTCGATCGTCTCGGCGCCGGCCGTCATCGGCGGCGTGATGACGATCTCGAAGTTCTTGTCGCGCTTGCGGCCGGCCTTGGCGAAGGCGGCATCGAGCTTGGCCAGCATGGCTCTGGTGCGCTCAGGATCGAGGTTGAAACCATACCAGCCGGCGCCGAACTTCACGGCGCGGCGGAAGGCGGCGTCGGCATAGCCGCCGACGATGATCGGCACGTGAGGCTTCTGGATCGGCTTGGGATCGAGCCGCATGGTCTCGAATTTCACCCACTTGCCGGCGAAATCGACCACCGGCTCGGTCCACAGACGCCTCATCACTTCCAGGAACTCGTCGCAGCGTGCACCGCGGTCCTCCCAGCGATAGCCGCAGGCCTCGACCTCCTCCTTGTTCCAGCCGACGCCGATGCCGAAGTCGATGCGGCCATCCGTCAGCCAGTCCAGCGTGCACATCTCCTTGGCGGTGTAGATCGGGTTGCGCTGCGGCACGAGGGCGACGCCGGTGCCGAGGCGGAGCTTGGTGGTGGCCGCCGCCAGGAAGCCGAAGGTCGCCGTGACGTCGAGCATGCCGCCACCGTCGGGCACGGGAATGCGGCCGTCTTTGGCGCCGGGATAGCCGTAGGTGTTCCTGTCGAACAGCGCCACGTGCTCGCCCATCCAGATCGACTCGAGGCCGATGCCTTCGGCGCGGCGGCCGAAGTCGCGGACTCTGCGTTCGTGGATCGTCCTGGTGCCGGTTCGTCTACTGGCGTTCCGGCCTGGGTTTCCACTCGCGCGCCAGCTTCTGCGCCATTGCGCGCTGGTCGTCTGTCAACTTCAGTTCGATGAAGCCGATTGTCTCGATAATCCTCTTGCGGTCCTCTTCCGCGACTGCGCTGCGCCGCGACGCCGCCAGACTGAGCCACACGTGCGCTTGCACATCGTCCTGCGGTACGCCCTGGCCCAGGCGATACATGTAGCCGAGGTTGACCTGGGCCTGGGCATTGCCCTGGTTGGCGGCCCTGCGCCACCACGCCACCGCCGCCGCGTAGTCTTTCGGCACGCCGTGGCCGCTGTCATACATCCTGCCGAGCATGAACTGGGCGTCGGCATTGCCTTGTTCGGCGAGTGGACTAATCAGATCGAGCGCCGTTCTGTAGTCGCGCTTGTCGTAGGCGACGACGGCATCCTCGAAGGGGCCAGCCATCGCAGGCTGAGCAGCGCAGACGAGCAGGACCAGCATAATCTTCAGCAGGCGCATCGCGTGTTCTCCCGTCACAGCCTGCCACAAACGGGTCTCTGCCGTCATCAACCCGGACCCCTTGACCAGCTGCCATCCGGCATGGTGTCGCGGGCCCGGCCGAACCTCAATCGGCCAAGACGCTGGCGCGGCCGTCCGTTCGGCGCAATTCTCCACATCATGACACAGACCCACAAATTCCGCGGCCTCGCGCTCCACACCTGGACGGTGGATACCACGCCCCTCGATGGCGCACTCGCCGCCGCCGGATCGGGCGGCTTCGACGCCGTCGAGTTGCGCCGCGTCGATTTCCAACGCTGCCACGAACGCGGCCTGTCGAACGCGGCGGTGCTCGACCTGGTACGCGCCGGCGGCGTTCCGGTAAGCGCCGTCGGCGTCGAATACGGCTGGACCTTTGCCGCGAAGGACGATCGCGCCCGCCTCTTCGCCTCGCTGCGCGAGGCCTGCGAGAACGCCGTCGCCCTGGAGTGCACGACCGTGATGAGCGGTATCGGCCCCGGCAACGCTCCGCTCGACGAGGCGGTGGAGAACGTGAGGCGTGCCGGCGAGATCGTTGCGGGCTTCGGTCTCAGGCTGGCGCTCGAATACCAGTTCCAGCATCCGGTCGTGAGCAGTCTCGATATCCTGCGCGACCTGATCGCGCGCGCGGGCCAGCCGAACGTCGGATTGCTGCTCGACGCCTATCACCTGCAGCGCGGCGGCCGGCCGGGCCGCGGCTTCGAGGAAGTGCCCGGCGCGGAGATCTTCTATGTCCAGCTGAGCGACGTGCCCGACGCGCCGACTGCGACCTTGCCGCCCGTCGATCGCCTGCCGCCCGGCCTGGGCGTCGTGCGCTGGACCGAGCTGTTCCAGCTGCTCGCCGCCAAGAACTACACAGGCTACCTCAGCTAACGGCGATCCTTCTGGCGGCGCTCGGCCTTCCCGGGCTGTCGGTGACAGCGGCCCAGGCGCAGAGCGCAGAGATCGCGCGCGGGCGGACCTTCGCCCAGGCCAACTGTGCCGTCTGTCACGCCATCGGCCGCATCGGCGATAGCCCGCTAAGGGCCGCGCCACCCTTCCGCGCGCTGCACCTCCGCTATCCAGTGGAGAACCTGGCCGAGGCTCTCGCCGAGGGCATCGTGACCGCGCATCCCGGCATGCCGCAGTTCCGGCTGGAAGTGGGGGAGATCGGTGATCTCATCGCCTACCTGAAGAGCCTCGAGGGGTGAGGGGAGAGGCATGCGACGTCTGACCGTCCTCGCCCTCGTGTTGCTGCCGCTGCCGGCGGGGGCCCAGGGTCCCAACGATGGCCGGCCGCTGGCCGAGCGCTGGTGC
>RGPT01000347.1 GCA_010032545.1 Alphaproteobacteria bacterium | reverse complement strand
TCGTCGGGGTCGGGCACGCGCGCCGGCGCGATCGCCTGGAAGTAGTCTGGCGATGCGACGGCAATCGTCACGCAAGCTTCGCCCCCGGCGTCGCCCACTTCCTCGATCGACGTCAGGCGCAACTCACTCTCGATGACGAGGCCATAGACTCTGTAGCGGTAGCGGTCTGTCACGCGGTCTCCCGAGGATCGTCCATCGCAGTAACGTCGCCCTTCAGGCGTGGCTATTGTAGAATGCTCGCAATTCGCCGATTGTCGTCGCATCCCGTTCGGAGGCGCTGGCTGTAGGCATGACAAGAATCGATTTCGAGGGGGTTCCGACCGACGCCCTTGCCGACTCAGAGCAGGTCCGTGCGGCCTCCAATTGTTTCGTACAACATGGCTATGCCATCCTCGATCACGTCCTCCCCGAAGGCACCGTTCGCGGCTTGCACGACGAATTCAACGACCGGTACCGCGACTACATAGCAGATCGCGAGCCCGAAGACTCGCTGCAGGTCGGCAACAAGCGTTACATGATTCCGCTCCACCTCTCCGGCGGGTTGGGCGCGCCGTCGGTCTACGCCAACCCCTATGTGATTGCCGTGGTCCGGCAAGTCCTCGATGCGAAAGCGGTCCTTGAGGCCTTCGGGGCCATCGTCTCGCTCAGCGGGTCCGAAGCCCAGCACCCCCATCCGGACGGTCCGCCCCTCTTCGCCGCTGGCATTTCGCCGCTGCTGCCTTCGCACGCGCTCACCTTTGCGCTTCCGCTCGTCGAGATGAACGACGTCTCGGGAACCACCGCCCTGTGGCCGGGCAGCCATCGCTGGCAGGACTTCAAGGAAGACGAACTCCCCGCACCCGAACGACCGGTCATTCCCGTGGGGTCCTGCCTGCTGTGGGACTTCAGGCTCATCCACAGCGGGGCGCCCAACCGGTCCGATCGACCGCGGCCGATGGTCTACGCCACCTATGCGCGGCGCTGGTATCAGGATCCTGCCAACTTCATCAAGGCAGCCCAGCAGCGGCTCGTCTTCGAACCGGCATTTGTCGACAGCGTTCCCGCCGAGATGCGACCGCTGTTTGCCCATGTCGGCGGCGCGTTTCTGCCGGGCGAACCCCTTCGGCGGTGAGGGTTCGGGCCGGTGAAGACAGGCGACGATCGAACGGGTCAGCCGGCAAAGCTGTCGTCCGGCACCTCGTCCGGCGAGCCGGTGACGGGTGGCGACCGTGCCGCGATCGCCTCTCGCGCGAGATCGTCGCGGCGCCTGGGGCGGACATGACGCTCGAACCCCTCTTGCTTCGGCACCTCGCGCGCGCCGAGCGGATTCTGGAACAAGCCTCGCCGCGCGCATGACGCTGCCCGGATCCGCTTCGAAGGGGTTCGTGTTGAGGTTCCTGGCCGGTGGATTGCCGGGCTACGTCCGAAGTGTGGTCAAGAACGCGGTGAAGGCAGCACTCGGACGCAAGCCGCACTTTACCGCACAGGACGTGTTGTTCCGGGTCCTGCTCCGTCAGTCCTGCGGCGGATCGAAGTTGAAGAAGATCACCAGCGTTGCCTCCGTGGACGAAGGGGCGGGCTCGCAGGCGCTCATGATGATGAGGGCCATCGACTTCGCCCGCGCGGCTGGCCTCACCTACGTCCATACGCCCTTCGCCGACATCCATCATGCCGACCGGCCGAAGCAGGCCTGGGCCGATGCCTGGGAAGCGCACTTCAATCTGGGAGCG
Organism: Alphaproteobacteria bacterium; assembly: GCA_010032545.1. Taxonomy (GTDB): domain Bacteria; phylum Pseudomonadota; class Alphaproteobacteria; order Reyranellales; family Reyranellaceae; genus Reyranella. Next base: position 1,051 of record RGPT01000347.1, on the reverse strand, counting down.
GGCGAATTCCTGTACGACCGCGAGAGCGACTGCGGCGAGGCGGTCAACTACGCCTTCACCTTCCCGACGTTGCATGCGCTCTTCGGCGTCGAGCGCCCCGATGTGGACTTCGACGACGCGATCCTGCGCGAGTTCCGCCGCAGGTACCGCCTCGACAAGCCCCCGCGCCAGAACGAGCTTCTCTCCGTCTGCGTTCACGCCCGCCGATACAATCGCCACGATTTTCACACCGAAGATTCGACCGACCTGCCGAGGCTTGCCCGCACGCTCGCCCGGCTCCGGTCCGTTCTGGATGTCCGTGGCCTCGCCTACACGCTGCGTCTCTTCTCCCAGGGGGCGCCTGCGGAGTTCCGCGATCTCGGTATCCCGGAGACCGATCTCCATCTCGACGCGGATCCGCTCTGGAGCATGCGGGAAATGATCGAGGCCGACATCCTTGTGACGACCCTTGGCACCTTCAGCAGCGTCACCGGACTCCTCTGCGATGGGATTGTGCTGGGCGATGCGTCCGTGATGCCCACGCGCGGCTGGATCGCTTACGGAAGCGACGGCGACTTCGAGCCCGAGGCGCTGGCTAGCCGGCTGCCGCCTCGGTAGCGGCAGGGGCCAGGACGAGCCCGCCGTCGACCAGCACGAGGTGACGGTCGGCGCCGGTGATCGACGTTGGCCGATGGGTGACCAGAAGGATCGTGGTCGTTCCCTGCAGGCCGGCGATCGTGTCGAGCAGGCGCGCCTCGTTCTCCGTATCGAGCGCGCTGGCCGGTTCGTCGAGCAGGATCAGGCGCGGTCGGCGCAACAGCGTTCGCGCGAGCGCGAGCCGTTGACGCTCGCCGCCCGACAGGTTGGTCCCGCGATCGCCGACAACGGCATCGAGTCCCCGCGGCAGGCCGCCGATCCATTCGGCCAGTCCCGCCGACCGGATGACGTCGAGCATCCGTTCGTCCGATGCTGAGGGATCTGCCCAGGCGAGATTGGCCCGGACCGAGGCGTGAAAGAGAAACGCCTCCTGGGCCATGTAGCCGAACGACCGGCGCCAGGCAGGGGCGAGATC
>RGPT01000346.1 GCA_010032545.1 Alphaproteobacteria bacterium | reverse complement strand
GACGCGATCTTCGAAGAGGTGGGTCTGCGGACCGCACGAATGGTTCAGTTCGGCCTCGTCTCCGATCGCGACGCAGTCGAATTCGGTCACGTCGGTCGTGTCCATGAAGACGCGTCGGCCGATTCGGGTACCGAGGAGACGAAGGGCCCACGGCAGCATCGGCGTCCCGCGGAGGAAATCGAGGAAGTTGGGCACGGCGAGGGATTCGTAGACGCAGGTCACCGCTTCGCTCAGCCAGACGAAAAGAGACCACATCGGATGAGCGCCTGGACGATAGCGTCTGACCAGGATCCATTTCATCGCCAGGATCAACATGAAGGACGCCAAGCCGTAAAGGCAGCCGGCCAGGGAAAGGGCGGCGACGGCCTGAGGCCACTGTTCTTCTTCGGCGTACGGCATCACCGAGTGGACGATGAGGTAGCCGGTCGCGATGACGAAGGACATCGGTAGCACGATGCGCAGGCTTTCGATGAAGGTTCGGGCGCACCAGCGGGCTACGGATGGTCGGAAGGTCAGCGAGACGTCGAAACCGAGGTCGCCTTCGCGGGCCGGAAGCAGTACCGCAGGGGAACCGAGCCAGACCTGCTTCGGGCGCATGTCCGCATTGGGCGGCGTCCGGGTCTGGACGCCGATCAGCAGGTCGTCGGGGATGACGGCCCCGTCGGCGACATAGGCGCCGTTGCCGAGGAAGGTTCGCCGGCCGACTGACGTCGTCTGCAACGACATCCAGCCCCCGCGTTGTTCTTCGTCTCCGAGCGTGACACCATCGGCCACGAAGGAGTCGTCGCCGATGGTCAGCAGATCCGGAATCACGCCGGTGGCGGTGGAGATTTCCGTGCGGCGGCCGATCTTGGCGCCCATCAGACGCAGCCAGGTCGAAGCGAAGACCGAGGCGTAAAGGCCGTGGAGGGTCTCGAGGCTGGCATCGAGGATGCGCGCGACGACCCATTTACGATAGTAGCCCAAGCTCGTGATGGCTGAAAGCCCGGTGGTCAGCCTTCGCAGGAAGAGTCGTTTGAGTCCTGCGGCCATCAACGCCGTGAGCGTGATGAGCAAGGCGCTCGCCGGGATAGCCAGCAGGAAGAAGAACCCGAAAGCGAAAGCCGGCCCCGCGTCGGATTCGAAGATATCGAAGTAACGCGCATCGAGCGTGTCGATCAGCATGAACACCGGGAAGACCGGCAGGAAGAAGAGGCAGGCCACCGCGAGGGAGGTGACGGCGAAAAGCCCCATCATCAGGGCCCGGCGGAGCTGGCTGGCCGGAGGGCGGGGCGGCAGCACCGAGCGGGCGGTGACCTCTGGTCGGGCCGGTGCGCCGGCCCATTGTTCGCCGGCGGGGATGCTGAGGCCGGCGGCCAGGCTGCTCATGGCGCCCAGATGGGCGGCTGGGCCGACGATCGTGTCGTTCTCGAGGACGCAGTTGGATTCGACGCAGGCGCCGGCTCCGATGCGCACCAGCCCCACGATCAGCTCGCCGCCTTCGACGCGGGCGTTGCTGATGATCAGGTTGGCGCCGAGGTCCGCCGCGTCCTCGATTTCAAGGAGTTCGGGGGCGGTGACGACCAAGGAGTCGATGAAGACATCTTGGCCGACCTTCGCTCCAAGGAGTCGCAGATAGGCGTTGAGCCAAGGGGTTCCGTGCAAGAGTCGGATCGGCGCGAGGACGACCAATTTCTCCGATAGCCAGAAACGGAAATAGGTCATGCCCCAGAGCGGGTAGCGCCCCGGGCTGAGCCGACCGGTCAGCAGGCGCTTGCCGAGGATGGCGATGCCGAAGGAAAAGATTTCGACGATGACGAAGGACGCCAGCGATAGCATGATCGCCTTCGGGATTGAGTCGCCTGGTTCCCCGGTGTTGAAGTGGTAGGTAAAGAACGGCGTCAGCCACGAGGCCATGTGGCAAAGCACCAGGAACGGCAGGCAGAGGCATTGCAGCGCCCCGCAGGCGAAGTGGCGCCAGGCTGAGACGGGTTGGCGGGGTTTCGGCGCAGCCGAGGCAGGCGCCGCTTTCAGCCTACGCATGACCGCCGTGATGCGTCCGATGGTACGTTCACGGTAGATATCCCCGACGCTCAGTTTACGATAGGCAGTCTGATGACGAAGGATCGAGACCAGCCGTGCCGCCAGCAGGGAATGGCCTCCGAGGTCGGAGAAGAAGTCATCAGGGGTGAGGAACTTACGTCCCGGGAATAGCTTTTCCAGCGCCTCGAAGAGGCGGGCTTCGTCTTCGTCGTCAGACGCGTTGCTCACGCCCTTCGGCTTGGCGGCGAGCGGCAGCTTCTGGAGCGTCTTGCGGTCGATCTTGCCGGAACTCAGGCGAGGCATTTCGGGTAGTAACTCGAAGACGGACGGGACCATGTACGCCGGAAGTTCAGCCGACAGGCGTTCCCTTAATATCGCAATATCAATGACGGCGTGCGGTGTCGGGACGACATAGGCGGCGAGTGATTCGACCGCATCATCGGTGCGGAGCACGACTGCGGCGGCGCCGACACCGGGCAGGGCCGAGAGCCGTGTTTCGATTTCGCCCAGTTCGACGCGGAAGCCGCGGATCTTCACCTGGTCGTCCATGCGACCCAGACAGATGATCGCGCCATCTTCCCGCAGTCGCGCCAGATCGCCTGTCAGGTACATCTGCGATTCCGAGGGCGAGCGGGCGTGGGGATTGGCGGTGAACTTCGAGGCGGTCAGTGCAGGTAAGCCGACGTAGCCGAGGGCCAATCCCGGGCCGGTGATCGCCAGCTGACCGATTTCGCCGACCGGGACGAGGCGGAATGATTCGTCGACGAT
>RGPT01000345.1 GCA_010032545.1 Alphaproteobacteria bacterium | reverse complement strand
CGGCGGCGAGATCGGCGGGCGGTGTCAGCGCGTCGACATCGGCCAGGAAGTCCCAGGCGCCGTTCGCCTTGGCGCGTGCGATGGCCGCGCGGCCAGCCGAACGGGGCAGGGCCGGCAAGAGGGTAGCGTCCGGCCGCGCAACGCGCTAAAGCCGCGCCGCCATGATCCTGTTTCCCGCCATCGACCTGAAGGACGGCAAGTGCGTTCGCCTGCTGCGCGGCGACATGGCGCGGGCCACAGTGTTCAACGACAGCCCGGCCGCCCAGGCCAAGGCCTTCGCCCAGGCCGGCTGCGAATGGCTGCATCTGGTCGATCTCAACGGCGCCGTGGAAGGCCATCCGGTCAACCGCGCCGCGGTGGTCGAGATCCTGAAGGAAATCAAGGTGCCGGCACAGCTCGGCGGCGGCATCCGCACCATCGAGAGCATCGCCCAGTGGGTCGAGGCGGGCGTCACGCGCGTCATCCTGGGCACCGTCGCCGTCAAGGAGCCGGGCCTGGTGAAGGCCGCCTGCAAGCAGTGGCCGGGCAAGGTCGCCGTCGGCATCGACGCCCGCGAGGGCATGGTCGCCGTTGACGGCTGGACCAAGCAGAGCACGGTGCGCGCCCTCGATCTGGCGCTGCGCTTCGAGGACGCGGGCGTTTCCGCCATCATCTACACCGACATCGACCGCGACGGCGCCATGGGCGGCGTGAATATCGATGCCACGGTAACACTCGCCCAGCATCTCACCACGCCGGTGATCGCCTCGGGCGGCGTCAGCTCGCTCGACGACCTGCGCGAACTGAGGCCGGCCGAGGCGCACGGCATCGTGGGCGCCATCGTCGGCCGCGCGCTCTACGACGGCCGCGTGACCGTGCCCGACGCCATCCGCGTGCTGCGGGGCGAGTGATGGAGAGCGAGCGATGCTGAAGGTTCGCATCATCCCCTGCCTCGACGTTCATAACGGGCGCGTGGTGAAGGGTGTGCAGTTCGTCGGGCTGCGCGATGCCGGCGACCCGGTCGAGCAGGCGCGCGTCTACGACGCCGCCGGCGCAGACGAGCTCACCTTCCTCGACATCACCGCCAGCCACGAGAACCGCGACACTATCCTCGATGTCGTGGCCCGAACGGCGGAACAGTGCTTCATGCCGCTCACCGTGGGGGGCGGCGTGCGCTCCATCGAGGACATCCGCCGCCTGCTGCTGGCCGGCACCGACAAGGTCTCGATCAACTCGGCCGCGGTCTCGCGGCCGGAATTTGTGCGCGAGGCGGCCGAGAAGTACGGCGACCAGTGCATCGTGGTGTCGATCGACGCGCGCAAGACCGGCCCGGGCCAATGGGGGGTCTTCACCCATGGCGGGCGCAAGGACACCGGCCTCGACGCCGTCGACTGGGCCAGGCGCATGGCCGAGCACGGGGCGGGCGAAATCCTGATCACGTCGATGGACCACGACGGCACCAGGTCGGGCTTCGACCTGGAACTCACGCGCGCGGTGGCGGATGCGGTGCCGGTGCCGGTCGTCGCCTCGGGCGGCGTCGGCACGCTCGATCATCTGGTCGACGGCGTGATGAAAGGCGGCGCCTCGGCCGTGCTCGCCGCCTCGATCTTCCATTTCGGCGAGTTCACCATCGCCGAGGCGAAGGAGCATCTCGCCCGCGCTGGCGTTCCGATACGACAAATCTCGCGCGCGGCGTGATTTCGGCGTAGAATTGCCGTAACGCCCGATCAAGAGGCGTCAGGATCGCCCTCCCCCGGGCGGTGGAGTTCTCCCGTCGATGGCCAAAGACAAGAAAGCCAAGAAGAAGGCGTCCAAGAAGCGGCGGCTGGACGATGTCGTCGTTGCCGACGAGCATGTCCTCGATCGCCTCTATGTCGTGATCGACAGCCGCAAGGGCGCCGACCCCGAATCCTCCTACACCGCCCGTCTGTTCAGTCGCGGCCGTGCCCAGATCGCCAAGAAGCTGGGCGAGGAAGCCGTCGAGGCACTGATCGAAGGCATCAAGGGCGACCGGCCGAAGCTCGTCGCCGAAAGCGCCGACATGCTCTACCACCTGCTCACCCTGTGGGCGGCGACCAACGTGAAGCCCAAGGCCGTGTGGACCGAGCTGGCGCGCCGCGAAGGCCTGTCAGGCATCGCCGAGAAGGCCCGCCGCAAGAGATGACACCGTCGTTGTCGTTCTGAGCCTGGTTGTCATCCTGAGCGCAGCGAAGGATCTTACCTTGGCCTCAAAGGCCCCTCGCCCTCCGGGCTCGGGGTGGCAACAGGTTTGTCCGGAGTCCGTCATGCCCGCCTACGATCGCAACAACATCTTCGCACGCATCCTGCGTGGCGAGCTGCCGTGCAAGAAGGTCCACGAGGATGCGTTCGCGCTGGCCTTCCACGACATCAATCCCTTGGCGCCCGTCCATGTGCTGGTGATCCCCAAGGGCGAGTACGTGAGCCAGGCCGACTTCTGCGCCGAGGCGCCGCCCGAGCTGGTCGTCGGTTTCTGGCGGGCAGTGGCGAAAGTGGGCAAGGATCTCGGCCTCGAGCCCGACGGCTACCGCATGGTCGCCAACCACGGCCCCAACGGCGGCCAGCTCGTCTTCCACTTCCACGTCCATCTTTTCGGCGGCCGGCAGATGAGCCATCGCATGGGCAACACGCCGAGGCCGGAAAGCCCGGAATGATCCGGCGCCGCGCGCTGGTCGCGGCGGGCGTGCTGACGCCATGGGCCGCCTCTTCTCAAGGCGCGTGGGCCCAAAGCCCCTGGAAAGGCTACTATGCGACCGGCATGAAACAGCGCGCGGCGCCGGATCATTCCGGGCTTTCCGGCCTCGGCGTGTTGCCCATGCGATGGCTCATCTGC
>RGPT01000344.1 GCA_010032545.1 Alphaproteobacteria bacterium | reverse complement strand
TGGCGAGGTCGAGCTGGGCGAGCTGAAGGCCGGCAAGCTTCGCCTCTATGCGCCGACGCGCTTCGTCCGCGACTGGGTGGGCCGCCACTACGGCGACCGCGTGCTGACCTATTGGCAGGCGGTGGCGCCCGATGTGAAAAACGTTGAGGTGAATCTCGTGCCGCCGCCGGCGCCACGCCGGCCCAATGAGATCATCGCCATGCCGCCCCTGCCTTCGTCGCAGAACTATCAGCCGCCGATGCCGCGGATGGGACCGTCTATCGGCCGCGGCGCCGACGATGCCTTCTCCGGCCCGGAAGCACGTTATACCTTCGCCAACTTCGTGGTCGGCAAGCCCAACGAGTTCGCCTACGCGGCCGCCCGCAACATCGCCGAGCAGGACCAGCCCCTGCCGGAACGCAATCCGCTCTACATTTTCGGCGGCGTCGGGCTCGGCAAGACCCATCTGATGCATGCCGTCTGGCACGCCATCCGCGAGCGCGACCCCAAGACCCGCGTCCTCTACCTGACGGCCGAGAGCTTCGTGAATCGCTTCATCCAGGCGTTACGCACCAAGAATACCGGCCAGTTCAAGGAGCTGTTCCGCAACGTCGACGTCCTCATGGTCGACGACGTTCAGTTTATCTGCGGCAAGGAAGCCAGCCAGGACGAATTCTTCTTCACTTTCAATTCGCTGGTCGAGCAGAACAAGCAGATCGTGCTCTCGTCGGAGAAGCCGCCGAGCGAGCTGCAGGACATTGAGGAGCGCATGCGCTCGCGACTGGGCAGTGGGCTCGTGGCCGACATCCATTCGTCGACCTACGAGCTGCGCCTCTCGATCCTGCAGACCAAGGCCGAGAACGCCCGTGTGCCAGTGCCGACCGCCGTCCTGGAGTTCCTGGCGCACAAGATCAGCACGAACATCCGCGAGCTCGAGGGCGCGCTCAACCGGGTGGTCGCGCACGGCCAGCTGATTGGCCGCGAGATCACCGTCGAAATGGCGCAGGACGTCTTGCACGACCTGCTGCGCCAGGCCGACCGCAAGGTCACCGTCGACGAGATCCAGCAGCGGGTGGCCGCTCACTACAACATCAAGCTTGCCGAGATGAGCTCGCCGCGCCGCGCCCGCTCGGTGGCCCGGCCGCGTCAGGTGGCGATGTATCTCGCCAAGCAGCTTACCACGCTCAGCCTGCCGCAGATCGGCAAGCGCTTCGGTAACCGCGACCACACCACGGTCATGCATGCCGTGCGCAAGATTGAGGAACTCAAGATTTCCGATCTGTCGATTGCAGAAGACGTCGAGCTGCTCAAGCGCCAGTTGCAGGGCTGACAAATCCCGCGCCAGAACTGTGAAACAGGGTCCTGCGGGGCCCTGTTCGCATTGAACAGCCGGCGAATAGGCGGGCCCTAAACGCCTCAAACTACGGGCGAAATCGCTTTCCGCCGGCCGCGCGCGTGGTATAGTCTCCGACCGTTCCGCCGGGGTGTTTCGCAGCCTGGGAAACGGGGTGTCTGAACCGCATTTTTGGCCCCTCGTTACAGCGACCCAATCATGAAACTGACGATCGAACGGGCAGCCCTTCTGAAGGCGCTGGCCCATGTACAGAGTGTGGTCGAGCGGCGGAACACGATCCCTATTCTGTCGAACGTCCTGATCACCGCCCAAAAGGGCCGTCTCAGTCTGGCGGCGACCGACATGGACCTCGCCATCACCGAGTCGGTCGAGGCCAATGCGGCCAAGAACGGGTCGACGACCGCGCCTGCCCATACGCTCTACGAGATCGTCCGCAAGCTGCCGGATGGCGCGCAGGTCGAACTGGAGTCGGCATCCGACGGCGCCAGCCTGGTGATCCGTGCCGGCCGGTCGCGCTTCACCCTGCAATGCCTGCCGCCGGCCGACTTCCCGACGATGAGTGAAGGCGACCTTCCGCACCGCTTCCAGCTCCCCGCCTCCGACCTCAAGGGCATCATCGACCGCACCAGGTTTGCGATCTCCAACGAAGAGACCCGCTACTACCTGAACGGCATCTACTTCCATGCAGCGGCCTCGGGCGGCACCCAGGTGCTGCGCGGCGTGGCCACCGACGGCCACCGCCTCGCCCGCGTCGAAGTCCCGCTGCCAAAGGGCGCCGGCGAGATTCCAGGCGTCATCGTCCCACGCAAGACGGTGGGCGAAGTCCGCAAGCTCCTGGATGAAAGCGACGGCTCGGTTGATATCGAGCTTTCCGACACGCGCATCCGGTTCGCCAGCGGCAACGTCACTTTGGTATCCAAGCTGATCGACGGCACGTTCCCCGACTACGAGCGCGTCATCCCGACCGGCAACGACAAGATCCTGAACGTGCCGTGCAAGGAATTCGCGCACGCCGTCGACCGCGTATCGACCATTTCCACGGAGAAATCGCGCGCCATAAAGGTCGCGGTCGCCAAGGGGCTGGTCACGCTCTCGGCCACCAGCCCGGACGCCGGCAGCGCCACCGAGGAGATCGAGGTCGACTACAAGGCAGCCGCCATCGAGATCGGCTTCAACTCGCGCTATCTGCTCGATATCACGGAACAGATCGTGGGCGCCGAGGCGCGCTTCCTGATGGCCGATGCCGGCTCGCCCACCCTGGTGCGCGACGGTGCCGACGAGAGTGCGCTCTACGTACTCATGCCGATGCGGGTATGACCGCCCAGCCCGGCAGCACCCGCGCCCTTTCTCCCGACGCCGGCAGCGGTCCCGCGCCGGCCACCCGAATAGAGTCTTCGGCGCGCTCTCTTCTGGCCGTTCGCCAGCTTCGCCTTACCGATTTCCGCAATTATCGCCATCTCCGCCTCGACTGTGGCCTCGAACCAGTGGTGCTGGTCGGCGGCAACGGGGCAGGCAAGACCAACCTTCTGGAGGCGCTTTCATTCCTGGCGCCGGGCCGCGGGCTGCGCCGCGCCCGTCTCGACGAAGTCGGTAATGCCACGGATCGT
>RGPT01000343.1 GCA_010032545.1 Alphaproteobacteria bacterium | reverse complement strand
GATCTTTGGCAGCGCGCCGCCGATACGAGCCTCACCCTGGACACCCTGCTCGAGCGGAGCGAGGTGGTGGTGATTGGCATCGATGGCGGCGGCCTGGACGATCTGCTGGGCCTCGCGGTGCTGGGGCGAGACCGGGTCACTCGGCACTGGCTGCTGTGGTCGCGGGCCTGGGCCCACGGTTCGGTGCTGGAACGGCGCAAGAGCGAGGCCTCGGTGCTCCGTGACTTCGAAACCGCCGGCGACCTGCGGATCGTCAGTAACCTGGGCGACGACATCGCCGAGATCGCGGCCCTGGCCGAGCGGATCGACGAGAGCGGCAAGCTGGGCTCGGTCGGCCTCGATCCATTCGGCGTCGGCGCTATCGTGGATGCCTTGGCGGAGGTGGGGATTGCCGGCAACGACCGGGTGGTCGGCATCACGCAGGGCTGGAAGCTCACTGGTGCGATCAAGACGGCCGAACGCAAGCTGGCCGACGGCACTTTTAGCCATGGCGGCCTTGGCCTGATGGCGTGGGCGGTGGGCAACGCGAAGGTCGAGCCCAAGGGCAACGCTATCGTGATCACGAAACAGGCCTCGGGCACGGCCAAGATCGATCCGCTGATGGCGGCGTTCAACGCGGTGGCGCTTATGGCGATGAACCCGCGGGCGACCGGCCGCTCGTACCTACAGTCAAGAGAACTGATGGTTCTCTGAGGTCAATCCTAGAGGATGTACGGTGTGCCGTTCGGTCAATTTTTCATGGCAGCGCGTACCAAGTCGTTCGCCCGCCGCCATGCTTGGCAAGGTGTCGCTTTTCGACAAGCTGCCGGAATTGCTGCTTCAATGTGTTCCGACTGGCCCCGGTCAGCTTGATGATGTCGCCCATGCTGACGCGTCCATGTTCGCGGGCATGGTCGAGAATGCGCAACGACAGGTCCGGAAGGTTGGAGAGAACGATCTTCTCTCGTTCGATCCTTTTGGCAAGACGCTGCATCTGCTGCTGCAGGGCGCGGAGGATGAAGATCAGCCATGGTTGCCAGTTGGGAGCGGCGCTGCGGATCGATCCTTGTGTCTGGCGAAGAGCCAGGTAATAGCCTTCCTTGCTCTGCTCAACGATACTTTCGAGCGAGCTGTAGGGAACGTAGGCATACCCCGCCTGCAGCAGAAGCAACGTCGTCAGGATCCTGCTCAGTCGCCCGTTGCCGTCCTGGAAGGGATGGATCTCGAGGAAAACCACGATGAATACAGCGATTACGAGAAGCGGGTGCAATCGTCGTTGCTCGCGCTCGGATGTCAGCCAGGCGATGAGTTCCGTCATGAGGCGCGGCGTATCGAAGGGTGTCGCGGTCTCGAATACGATGCCGATCTGTTTGCCGTCTTCGTCGAATGCGGCAACGCTGTTCGAGGACGTTTTGTAGGTACCGCGATGCCATGCGTCCTTCTCGCTGTGGGCGAGGAGATCGCGGTGCAGTTGCTTGATGTGGTTTTCGGTGGTTGCGATGTCTTCCCAGGACCGGAAGACGAGCTCCATCACCTCGGCATAGCCAGCGACCTCTTGCTCGTCGCGGGTGGCGAAGGACTTGATCTGCAGATTGGCGAGCAGCCGTTCGACATCCCGGTCGGAGAGCTTGCTTCCCTCGATGCGAGTCGAGGAGCCGATGCTTTCGATGGTGGCGACGCGGCGGAGCGCCGAGAGTCGTTCGGGCGCCAATGTGCCCAGCGCGCGCCATGCTCCTTTGAACTCATCGATTTCGGCGATCAGCCCAAGGATCTCCGGGGTGATGAGGATCGTCTCGGTATTAAGCCTAGCTTGGGTCACGCCCAAATATACACCCATTTACACCCATTTGGGCAGACCAAATAGGCACCCATTTACACCCAAACCACGAACTGCTCGCTCTGTAGGGGGGAACCATGATGAAGTTGCTGGGTGCCGCCCTGTGTGTCGTCGCAGTGGCGATGCCCGGACTGATGCGTGATGTCGTCGGCCTCGGCGGTGTCGGCCTCGTTTCCTACGGTGCCTGGATGATCTACCCGCCTGCCGGTTTCATCACCGCGGGCATTCTGCTGATCGTCGGCACCCTGCTGCTCGCACTTGGCAACCGCGCGGCCGGCTGATGGGGGGACTGTTCGGCTCCCTGGCGTCCGGCCTGCGACGCCGCGAGCTGAAGGCGACTGATGCTGGGAACCTCAGCTGGGCCGCGCTCTTCGGGCAGCAGAACTCGCGTGCCGGCGTGTCGGTCAACGTCGACAGCGCGCTAAAAGTCTCGACGGTGTTCGCCTGCCTGCGCGTCCTGGCCGACGGCATCGCGCAGGTGCCGCTAAAAGTCTACCGCGAGAAGGCCGACGGCTCGAAGGAGCTGGCGAAGGACCATCCGGCCTACCGGCTGCTGTCGCGCCGGCCGAACGAGTGGATGACCTCCTTCGAGTTCCGGCAGGTCATGATGTTCCATGCTGTTCTGCTCGGGAACGGCTGCGCCTATATCGGCCGGGTCCGGGGCGTGCCGAAGGAACTGATCCCGCTGATACCCGGCAGCTATACGATCGAGCAGGCAAAGGATTATACGCTGACCTACCGGCTGACCGACTTGGGTGGGCAAACGACCGTCTTGCCGCGCGAAGAAGTGTTCCACCTACGGGGCCCGAGCTGGACAGGTGCCGCCGGCCTGGATGCCCTGCAGGTCGCGCGCGAAGCGGTGGGCCTGGCCATTGCGACCGAGGAGACGCACGCGGCGCTCCACGCCAACGGCACGCAGCCGGGCGGCGTCCTGTCCGTAAAAGGCTCACTGGACGATGCCGCCCGTGCGCGCCTGAAGGAGTCCTGGGCGCAGTACCAGGGTGGACTGCAGAACCGGTTCAAGACGGCAGTCCTGGACATGGACAGCACCTGGACGCCGCTCGGCATGAAGGGGGTCGATGCCGAGCATCTCGACACGCGCCGATTCCAGATCGAGGAGATCT
>RGPT01000342.1 GCA_010032545.1 Alphaproteobacteria bacterium | reverse complement strand
CCGGTGAGTGTCTTCTTCACGGCCGACCGCCAGAGCGGCCCGACCATCATCAAGTACGGATCGGAGAAGATTAAGCAGGCGATCCTGCCGCGCATCGTGCGAGGCGAACTGCATTTCTGCATCGGCATGAGCGAGCCTGGATCGGGCTCCGACCTGTTTGCCGCAAAGACGAAGGCCACCAAGACTGACGGCGGCTATCTCATCAACGGCACCAAGATCTGGACCAGTAACGCCCATAAGGCCGACTACATGATCGGCCTGTTCCGGACATCGCCCGCAACTAAGGAGAACCGACGCCACGGGCTGACGTCGTTCCTCGTCGACATGAAGACCCCAGGCATCAGCTGCAATCCCATCGGGCAGATGAGCGGCCTGCGCGAGTTCAACGAGGTCGTCTTCCAGGACGCCTTCATTCCAGACGGTCACGTGCTGGGCGAGATCGACGGCGCCTGGAAGCAGGCCACCACCGAGCTCGCCTATGAACGGTCCGGTCCCGAACGCTTCCTCGAGACCTACTACGTGCTGACCGAGCTGGTCCGGGCCCTGGGACCGAATCCCGACACACGTTCTGCCGAAGGGGTAGGACGCCTGGTCGCCCAGCTCCACACCTTGCGGCGCATGTCGGTCTCCGTGGCGGGAATGCTCGAAGCGGGTACGCGAGGGCTCGGCCTGCGGTGACCTTCGCCACCATGCAAAAAGTGCTGGAATCGAGCCTGCTTTCCGCGTGTCGAGGTGTGCGTAAGAGATACCGCCTTTCACATATGTGAAAGAAATTCAGTTGCTCCGAAACCGCTGGCCCTGGGCGCGCGGCCGAACTCATAGTTCTTTCCAGCACAGGTGAGTCCGTCCCAGCGGACTCCAAAATCAAGGCGGTTGGCGGAGGAAATCGATCATGCAGGACGGTACCTTCAAGCTGCCGGCAGGAAGCAGCGACTGCCATGTCCATGTCTATGGTCCGTTCGACCGCTTTCCGCCGGCACAGGCCGGCCGGTTCTCGCCAGCGCAAGAGTCGCCGGTCGAAAAGCTCTTGGCGATGTGGGATGCCATCGGCATCTCGCGCGGCGTCATCGCCCACGCACTCGGCGCCGGTGAGGGCAACAAGGTCACCCTCAATGCACTGCGGCGGCATCCCGACCGGTTGCGAGGGGTCGCGCTGGTCAAGGCGGATATCTCAGACGGTGAACTCGACGAACTGACCGATGCCGGTTTCAAGGGCGTCCGGATCAACATGCTCAGGCAGGACGGCAAGCCGGTGTCGTCGGAGGGCATGAAGCTCGAGGATCTCCTGGCCCTGGCGCCGAGGCTGGCAGAGCGCAAGTGGCACGCCCAGCTCTGGATCGAGACCGGCGATCTCGAGGAGCTGGCGCCGACGCTCGAGGAGCTGCCGCTCACCTTCGTGATCGACCATATGGGCCGTACCATGACGGACAAGGGTGTCGACTATGCGGGCTTCCGCGGCTTCTGCGAGCGGCTGAAGACCGGCCGCTACTGGTGCAAGCTGTCCGGTGCCGATCGCAACACGCGGCAGGGCGCGCCTTATGCCGATACGGCGCCCTTCATGAAGGCGCTGGTGGCCGCCAACCCGGACCGGCTGGTGTGGGGCAGCGACTGGCCGCATGTCGGCCTCTTCTTCGACTGCGTACCGGACGAGAAGGTGCGGCAGAAGATCCTCGTCGACAATGCAGAAGCGCTCTACGGCTTTTGATCAAACGGTCGTCACAAGGAGTAGTCGGAGATGAGCATCGATCGTCGTCAATTCCTGTATCGCGGCCTCCTGACGTCGCTCTTCGCGATGGGGCTGACGCGTGAAGGCGCTGCCCAGGACTTTTCCTCCCGCCCGATCAAATGGATCGTGCCCTTCGCGCCGGGCGGCAATTACGACGTCACCGGCCGCATCGTCGCCGAGGGGCTGGCGCGGCAGTTCAAGGCGACGGTCGTCGTCGAGAACCGGCCGGGCGCGGGCGGTGTCGTCGGCGGCGAAGCGGCGGCCAATGCGCCGGCCGACGGGCATACGCTGCTGATGGGCAGCTTCAACACGCTCTTCGTCTCGCCGTACATGGCGAGCCGTCCATCGATGGTCCCGCTGTTCGCGCCCATCGGCCTGATGACGACGGTGCCGATGCTCGTCGTGACCCGCAAGGACAGTCCGTTCAATGACATGCGGACGGTCCTTGAGCAGGCGAGGAAGGCGCCCGGTTCGATCAGCTTCGGGCACGCCGGCAACGGCACCATGAATCACATCACCCTGATGCGCCTGCAGTTGAACGAGGGCGTCACGTTCAACATCATTCCGTACAAGGGTACGGGGCCGGCGATGACAGATTTGCTGTCGGGGCAACTCGAGCTCTATGTCGATCAGCTCAGCACGTCGCTGGCGCAGATCAGAGCCGGCAAGCTGAAGGCGCTGGCGGCACTCAGCCTGACCCGCGTGCCGCAGCTTCCCGACGTCCCCGATCTCAAGGATCTCGGCTGCAAGCCGTTCGACGGCGGCACGACGGCCGGCCTCTTCACCCGGGTCGAGACGCCCAAGCCCATCATCACCAGGCTCAACGAGGCCCTTGTCGCGGCCCTCAAGGATCCGGCGGTCGCGTCGAACCTGACGGAGTTGGGATCGGTCGTGAGCCCGACCACCGTCGAGGAGTTCACGGCCTATCTCAAGGACCAGGAGGCCGGGATCATGGCGCTGGTGAAGGCCGGCATGTTCAAGCCCGAATAGGATGAAGATGCAACAGACCATGCCCGCTCACCCCCTTGCAACCAGTTCGGCTCCCACCTGTCCGGGGCCGATCGAGAAGATGGTGAAGCCGTCGTGGAAGGTCCCAGCCAATGCCTGCGACAGCCATGCGCATGTCTGCGGGCCGGCCGACAAGTATCCCTACTGGCAGGGGCGCATCTATACGCCGCCCGATGCGCTTGTTTCGGACTATCGCAGGCTGCTCGATGCGCTCGGGATCGAGCGGGGCGTGGTGG
>RGPT01000341.1 GCA_010032545.1 Alphaproteobacteria bacterium | reverse complement strand
CGCCCCTGGTGGGAACGGGTCATGAGCGGGGCCTATCGCGGTGAGCGGCTCGGTCTTTCGAGTTAGCGATTCGGCCTGTCAAAGTAGACCATTGCCAACCTCGCCTGAACGACGGGTGTACGTCCCAGGTCAATGTCCGAAGCTCCCGCCAAGCCTTTGATCGGCTACCGAAAGCGCGTCGGCCGCTGCCACGGACTTGGCACCTGTCTCCTGCCGAATGCGTGTTCCAGCGCGACAGCCTCGTGGACCAAGCCTTGGACGATTCTGGCCCATGAAAATGCCCGGCGAACTTCTCTGCCAGGCATCGGCGTGGCACTTCTCCAGCGTAGCAAAAAACTAGCAGGAACCTGCTGAATCTGCGAATCGCCGAACTGCAGCCGCCACTTCGTCGACCTCTTCCAGTGTCATGTGCGGTCCCATCGGCAGGCTGAGCACCGTCTCGGCCAACGTCTCGGCCAAAGGGAACGTACCCGCAGGCCAGCCGAGGTCGGCATAGGCCTGCTGCAGATGCGGCGGGATCGGATAGTGGATCAGGCTGCCGATGCCTGCCTTGTCGAGTGCCTTGACCAGCTCGGCGCGCCTTCGGGTACGGACGACGTAAAGATGCCAGGCCGGCTCGGCCCATTGCGGCGCCCGCGGCAGGCCGAGACCTGGAATACCGGCAAGCCTGTCGGTGTAGCGCGCCGCCAGGACACGGCGGCGCTCGTTCCAGGCATCGAGCTTCGGCAACTTGGCACGCAGGAACGCTGCCTGCAGTTCGTCGAGGCGCGAATTGTAGCCGCGCTCCAGGTTCACGTACTTCACCCGGCTGCCGTAGTTGCGCAGCACGCGCAGGCGCTCGGCAAGCTGGGCATCGTCGGTCGTGACCGCGCCACCATCGCCGATCGCACCGATGTTCTTGCTGGGAAAGAAACTGTGGGCGCCCGCATGGCCGAGCGCGCCGGTGCGCCGGCCACGCACCTTGGCGCCCTGCGCCTGCGCTACATCCTCGATCACCTTGAGCCCATGCCGGCCTGCCAGCGCCACAATGGCTTCCATGTCGGCGGGCTCGCCGTAAAGATGGACCGGCATGATCGCCCTGGTGCGCGGCGTGATTGCCGCCGCAATCCGGTCGGGGTCGATGTTGGGGCCGGCAGGCGTCGGCTCGACCGCCACGACCGTGGCGCCGACTGCGGTCACCGCGAGCCAGGTCGCGATATAGGTATTGGAAGGCACGATGACCTCGTCGCCGGGGCCGAGATCCCATGCGCGCAGCACCAGCTCCAGCGCCTCCAGCCCGTTGCCGAGCCCGACGCAGTGTTTCGTGCCGCAGAACGCCGCGTACTCTGCCTCGAATGCCTCGACTTCCTTGCCGAGCACGAACCAGCCGGAATCCATCACCCGAAAATAGGCAGCATCGAGATCGGGCTTGAGTTCGGCGTAGACTGCCTTCATGTCGAGAAACGGAATCATGTCAGCCTGCCCGCGGCCACGCGCTTGAAGGTCTCGTAGTCGCGCAGATACTCGGCCTCATCATAGAGCGTCGAGGCGATGACCAGGATCACCGCCTGCGGCGTGAAGTCCGTGAGCTCGTGCCAGACGACCGGCCCGATATGGACGGCCTGCGAGGGATCGTCGAGCAAGACGGTTTCCTTCACCTTGCCATCATCGAGATGAAGCTTGCACGAACCGTTCAGCAGCAAGGTGACGAGGTGCGACTCGCGATGACCGTGACGGCCGCGCCATTGACCTGGCGCGATGTGATGCAGCCAGAAAAGGCGCTTGGGCACGAATCCCAGCCTGTCGTCGAACGCCAGGAAATTGACCTGGCCGCGCGCATCGGCGGCCCCTGGAACCGAGATCCAGCGGCAGCCGCGCGTGGTGAGAGAGGGATTGGTCATCGGTCGGAAAGCCTGCCTCAGCGAGGTGTCGTCTGCAGTTTGCGCCATTGCATGTAGACCACGCCGCTCAACGCCACGAGGCCGCCCAGAATCTGGTAGGCATTGGGCATAAAGCCATAGGCCATAGACCACAATACCGCGAAAAATGGCACGAGATTGACCCAAAGCGACGCAATGGCAACGCCAAGCCGGCTGGCACCGACGTTCCAGAAATAGCCGCCGAGCGCGCTCGCGAACACTGCCACAGCCAGGAGCTGCGTCCACACCCAGGGGTCCGCTACCGCAAGCGGAGACCGCGTCCAGCCCAGTCCGATCAGCACGAGGCTGAGCAGCACCGTCCAGCCCATAGCCGACAGCGAGGCAACATAGGTGCGATGGAGTTGGCTCGCCTGGCCGAACCACGCCTGCGCCTTGAGGCTGTAGAGCGTCCACAAGGCATTGGACGCCAGCACGACAACTTCGCCGCCGCCCAGCGTGACCGAGCCCGCGCCCAGCAGGCTGCCCGACACCAGGATCGCGCCGCCCAGCAGGGTCAGGCCGAGTGCCGTGGTGAAGCCCGGGTCGAATCGCGCACCGGTCACCAGACGTACTGTGGTGGCGGCAACCAGCGGGCCAGCGACCTGTACCGCCGCTGCCGAGATCGGATTGCTGAACTGGAGACCCAACGTATAGAAGACGAAGAAGCCCGCCATCATCAGGCCAAGCAGGATGAAGCGGCGCAGGCCGACGTCGATCCTGAGGCTGCGCACGCCTTCCACCATCGCCACCAGCAGGGCGAGGATAAGCGCGCCCGACGCCGTCCGGATCGCCGACATCGGGATCAGATCGAAATATCCCAGCATCACTTTCGATACCGGCACGTTGGCGCCCCAACTCGCGCCCACGAACACCATGGCGGCGAAGGCGCCCAGCAGGTGGCGACGCTCGCGGGCGATCATCCTGCCCTCCGTGCCGCCCGGGCCATCCGAGTCTGGCGGATCTGCAACTGCGCAATCCCGGCCAGCACGATGGCGCCGCCCGCGAGTTGCAGCCAGCTCGGGGCGAAGCCCATGAGAGCGGCGAGGCCGATCGCAAACACCGGCGCCGAGTTCGAAAACAATGAGGCGACCGGCACACCGAC